>DATECY010000202.1:0-8073 GCA_035286665.1 Acidimicrobiia bacterium | reverse complement strand
GGCCGAGTCCGCGCCTATCGGCGCTCCCTCTGAGCTGATGGCTCTTCGGCCGGGGGCCTTATCGCGGTGCGGTTGGGGTCCCCAGGCCCAACCGCCGACTCCGCGCCTATCGGCGCGCCCTCTGAGCTTCGCTACGCTCGGTTCGTGACGTCGCATCGCCTGTTTCGCACCACGGTCAGTGGAGAAATCCGCTTCAAGAGCCGGATGTTCTCCAATGTCTGGGTGATGACCGGGACTGACGGCGTCATCGCTCGAATGCAACGGATTCCGTCGACGCACACCTCGCGAGCCACCTTGGGCGACGGCACCAGACTCGAGATCAAGCCGGAGGGTTGGGGCACGGTGATCGCAGCCGGCGACAGTCAGAAGGCGAAGATCGTCCGCGAGTCGTGGTGGGGTCGCCGGTGGGCGGTGAGCGGCACCGGGTTCTCCTATGACCTGACGTCCGATCCGATGCCGCGCCGATGGACGCTGCGGATCGGAGGGCACCCCGTGGCACGAATCGCCGGCACCTTGTGGTCCTACAACCGGATGATCGTGCAGGCCGACGTGGCGGTGCCGATCCACGCCTTGATCCTGTCGTGGCACGTGCTCGCCCGGCCGTGGGAGGCCGCGGCCGCGCCGGGTTCATTGCGCCCGAAGCGTCCCCCGGCCCTGCGGTGAACAATCCCCTGATCGACGTCGACGCCCTCGCGGTGGCGATCGACGCAGCAACGGCACGAGTGGTGGACGTCCGCTGGTATCTCAACCAGCCGGACGGGGGAACCGAGGCGTACCGGTCCGGCCACATCCCTGGAGCAGTGTTCATGGATCTCGAAAGAGACCTCGCCACCTACCCCGGACCCGGCCGCCATCCGCTCCCGTCGCGCGAGACGTTCGCCGCCACGATCGGGGCTTTGGGCTTGGGTGACGACGACCTCATCGCCGCCTACGACGACACCAGCGGTTCGATCGCCGCCCGCCTGTGGTGGATGCTGCGCGACATCGGACACGCTCGGGTCGCGGTCATCGACGGTGGCATCCAGGCGTGGGAGGCGTCGGGCAGACCGCTGGAGACGACCACGCCCGATCTCCTCCCAGCCGTGATGACCGTGCGGCCATCCCTCACCCGGTCGATCGATCGCACCGCTCTCGCCGACCGACTGGGGATGGTCACCCTGCTCGACGCCAGGGCGGGCGAGCGCTACCGAGGTGAGGTGGAGCCGATCGACCCGGTAGCCGGTCACATCCCCACGGCGCGCAGCGTCCCTCTCACCGAAAACGTGGCGGCGGACCTCAGGTTCCTCCCACCCAGCATGCTCGCCGCCCGGTATCGGGACGCCGGGGTCTCCGCCGACGTGGACACGGTGGTGTACTGCGGCAGCGGCGTCACCGCTTGCCATGACATCCTGGCGATGACCGTCGCCGGCCTCCCCGAACCGATCCTCTATCCGGGCTCATGGAGCGACTGGAGCACGGCGGGGATGGAGGTGGAGACGGGAGCGGATCCGGAGCGGTAGACATTCGACTGCGTGGGTGCAGAGAGTCACAGCCCCAACGCCGTCTCCGCCTGCTCCAAGCGCTGCCCCCCTCGCAGCACCGGGGCGAAGAGGTCGCCGTGACGCGACACCCGGTCCCACAGGGTGCCGATGGTGAAGTCCGTCGGATCCACTTCGCCCACCTCCGGCCACAGCAGCGGTGTGGACACCGGGGCGCCCGGGCGGGGACGGGCGGAGTAGACGGAGGCGATGGTCTTGCCCGCGACGTTCTGGTTGTGATCGATGAAGACGCGACCGGCCCGCTTGGGGATGTCCCAGTCCATCGTCGCCAGAGATGGGTCGGCTCCGACCACGAGTCGCCCGATCGTCTCCACGAAGCGGCGCACCCGCTCGTAGGGGTACACCGGGTCGATCGGGACGTAGATGTGGAGACCGGTGGCGCCCGACGTCTTCGGATACCCCGCCAGGCCGATCCGCTCGAGGGCGACGCGGATCACCTCGGCGACCGTCACCACCTGATCCCAGGTGGCGCCGTCGGCGGGATCGAGGTCGAAGATGGCGAAGTCGGGGGCATCGGCGGTGGCGATCCGGCTCAGCCACGGGTGGATCTCGATCGCCCCCAGGTTGGCGATCCACATGAGCGACTCGACGTCCGGGGCGGTGACGAAGTCGATGGCCGCTCCCCGGCGATCGGAGTGGAGGGGCGCGGTGGGGAGCCATGCCGGCCGGTGCGACGGCGCCTGCTTCTCGTAGAACCACTCGCCGTCGGCGCCGTTGGGAAAGCGGGCGAGGACGATCGCCCGGTCGTGGAGATGGGGCAGCAGCAACGGAGCAATCGCCGCGTAGTACGCGATGAGATCGCCCTTGGTCTCCCCGCCGGCAAAGAACGGCTTGTCCGGGTTGGTGAGCCGCAGCGGCCGGTCGAATCCCACCGGCTCCCAGGCGTCGCCGGCGACGACGATGCGCACGTCACCGGGCATCGCCACCGACCCCGAGGCCAGGGGTCGCCCGAAATCCGCGCCCGCCGCCGGCCGGGCGACGGCGAGCGCGGCGAACAACTCCTGCCCGATGGCGGCGTGGCTCGCCTCGTCCCGAGCCTCGGAGATCACCGTGAGCCGCATCCCCGCCTCGACCGCCGCCTCGACGAGCGGCGTCACCCGCAGCGTGCCCTCCCTGTAGGCCACGTGGCGGATCTCTCCCTGCGGCCCGAACTCGTTGTCGCTGAACTGGCAGTGGAGCGGGTCGATGGTCCATCCGGCGAAGTGCTCACGCACGAAGGCGAACACCCCGAGGAAGCCCTCCCTCGTGGTGAGGGCACCGCCCGACATGGCGTGGACGTGCGCCCAGTCGACCACCGGGTGGACCCAGGGGAAGTCGGCGGCGATCACGGCGATGTCGCCGAGGGTCCCGAACGACCGCTCGGTCCCGCCCACCTCCAGGCCCAGTGCCACGCCGAGATGACGGACCTTGGGCTCGATCACCCGGAGGCTCTCGGCGGCGAGAGCGTGCAACTCCTCCGGAGTTCTCCCCCTGGCGTACCCGGTGTGGGCGACGATCACCCGCGATCCGAACGCCGCCCCCAGCTTCATCGTGTGCTCCAGGGCGGATCGGGTCAGCTTGGCCTTGTCCGGGTCGTCCGAGGTGAGGATGGCGAAATAGGGCGCGTGGATCGACACCGCCACCCCGCGCTCGGCCGCGAGGGCGCCGAACGCGGCACACCGCTTCTCCTTCCACGGGAATCCCCCAGTGAACGAGAACTCGAACGCGCCGTGACCGCGGGCGACCAACCCGTCGAGGAATGCGGCGTCGTCTCCGTCGTCGGGAGGCAGGCCGGAGATGCCGAAACGGATCACCACGGCAAGTTACCTGGTGGTCCGTTGCCCGGGAGAGCCTCCTCTTCCTCGGGGGGAGGTGGCGCCCGAAGGACGCCGGAGGGGGTGGGACCCGGCGGCAAGAACGCGTCCGGTCTGACGAACTACCCCCTCGGCCTCACATGCTGGCGGCTGCCCACTGCAAGCTCCGCGTATCCTCCCCCGATGGTCGAACGCTTCAGCGATGTCGTCGTCTGTGGGGCCGGCATCGTCGGCGTGGCCACCGCGTACTCACTCGCCGTGCGCGCCGGGCTGACGAGCGTCACGCTGTGCGACCCCCTCCCGCCGCTCACGCTGACCTCGGACAAGTCGACCGAGTGTTATCGGAACCTCTGGCCGAACCGGCCGATGGTCACACTCATGAACCGTTCGATCGACATCATCGAGGAGTTGGCCCGCGAGAGCGGCAACGCCTTCAACCTGAACCGACGCGGGTACGTCTACGCCTCTGCCGATCCCGACCGGCTCGCCGCGATGCATCGATCGGCCGAGGCCGCCGCCCAGTTCGGATCGGGTCCGGTGCGGGTGCACCGCGGGTCCCCCGGCGACCCGCCATACCAACCAGCGGCCGCAGATGGATGGGAGGATGCCCCCACCGGAACCGATCTGGTCACCGACACCGACATGCTCCACCATCTCTGGCCGGGGATGAGCGAGCGCACCGTCGGTGCCCTCCACGTCCGTCGCGCTGGATGGCTGTCGGCACAGCAGCTGGGTGCGTACCTGCTCGACCGGGCCAGGGCGACAGGCGTGACCGTGCTTCGGCGGAGGGTGACGTCGGTCGAACTGACCGACGGTCGGGTGACCGGCGTCGGCCTCGACGACGGCACCAGGATCGCGTGCGGTGCCTTCGTCAACGCCGCCGGCCCGATGCTCGACAAGGTGGCTGGGCTCCTCGGAGAGTCGCTACCCGTGCTCTCCGAGGTGCATCTCAAGGTGGCGTTCAAGGACCACCTGGGTGTGATGCCCCGCAACGCCGGACTGATGATCTGGAACGATCCGCAGCATGTCGGCTGGTCCGGCGAAGAACGGGACCGCCTCGCCGCCGAGGGGCGTCGGGACCTCATCGACGAGATGCCCATCTCGTGCCACGGGCGTCCCGAGGGCGGCGGCGGATCGTCATGGGTGTTGGCCCTGTGGGAGTACCGCCGGCTCATCCAAGAACCGGTGTGGCCGCTCCCCGCGGACCCGCTCTACGGCGAGGTGGTGATCCGCGGGCTGGCGACCATGTTCCCCGGGATGGCCGCCTACGCCGACGCCATGCCACGGCGAATCGTCGACGGCGGCTACTACACCAAGACCGTGGAGAACCGGCCGCTCGCCGGGCCGATGCGCACCTCCGGCGCGTTCGTTGCAGGAGCGGTGTCTGGTTTCGGGATCATGGCGGCGTGCGGCGTCGCCGACTTGGTCACCGCCCATGTCACCGAAGCGTCACTGCCCGATCACGCAGGAGCCTTCATGCTCGATCGCTACGACGACCCGGCGTACCAACGCGAGTTGGAGGCGCTGACGGAGACGGGGCAGATCTAGACGGGTGGTCTCAGCGCGTCGGGAGGCGAGCCCGTAATGATTCCGGAACGGTCACTCGATATCCCTTGCCTCGTCAAAGGGGGATTCATGGCGCACGCGACGCTGGTAGGTGAAACGACGGGAAGGGTGCACGTGGGCCGTGCCCTTGCCATAGGAGCAGGTGTTGGGGTTCTCTGGGGGATCGGCGCGCGATTGTGGATGCGACTCATCGCCGACGATCCGGCATTCTCATGGGGTGGGACGGGCTACATCCTGGGTGCGGCGATGATCTTCGGCCTGACCACCAGGCTCGCCTCCACCGCGCGTCGCAATGGATGGCGTCCCGGCCTCCGCAGAATGGCCAGCGCAATCGGTGGGGGGTCGGTGATCCTGATCGGTGCCGGTGCCGGCTCCATCACGCTTCCGACGATCATCGTCGGGGGAATCGTGCTCGGCCGCCCGACGATCCGCCTCGCGGAGCGGATCGGCGCGGCTGCACTGATCACCCTGGTCGCCGCCTTGATAGGGGGCCAGGACTTGCGGTGGGGAATCGCCGTCGGCGCGTTCGGTTTCCTGGTCCTCACCGGGTACCGGAGCCGGGTGGTCTTCACCATCGTCGCCCTGGCACCGGCCGCGTTCGTCGTCGGATCCGTCCTCTTCGACGGCGGGTCGCTCCCCATGTGGCAGCGCATCGCGGGGGCGCTGCTCTACCTGCCGGTCGTCGCTCCGCTGACGATCTGGTTCGCCCGCACCGTCTCACCGCTCGCGGAGGGCTCGGTCGCGAGCCTCGTGGGTGCGGCTGCCGCGAGTCGTGTCCGCGCCGGGGAGAAGTCAACCCCTGGTGAACGACCGCTTCCTGTGTGAACGTTCCGACACGCCCAGTTTCATCCGCAAGCACGGGTCCACCGCCCGCGCCAGAAGTCTCCGCCGGAGGGCGTTGTGGCTAATCAGCAGCGTGCTCATCGGGGCATTCGCCACCTATCGGGCGGACTACGTGTTCATCACCCTGGCGGCGTCGAGCCTGCTCTCCCCGGCGAATCATCCTCGGGCTTGCCCGCAAGTATCGCGGCATGGCCGGTGCCACCCACCTGCCGTGGACGTCCCGACCGGAAAGCGGCTGACGAGGGCGAGCGGCCCGGGCTCGGGCGTCACGCTGTCGCGGTCACCCCTCGGTCCCACCAGTCGAGGACCCGGACTGCCCGCAGGGTGTTCCACCGGCTCGGCTCTCCCACGCCCCCTTCGAGGTCGAAGTGGACGCGGCCCGGATGGATGCGGTCGAGCAGCCACCGGCCGTCGGGCTGCCGCTTGGAGCGCACCACCTCGATGGCCTCGGTCATCCGCGGATCCGGATCGGCACCCGAACCCCGGAAGTAGTCGAGGGCGCGCAACACGTCGTAGTGCCAGTAGTACGGGAAGGCGAAGTCGAGGTACGCCGGATCGGCGACCTCACCGGTGCTCTTGCGGCGGAACAGGCTGCGCTCGAGGAGATACTCCTCCCCGCCGTGGCGCGCTTTCCGCACCTCGGCGGAACCTCCGGTGGCGCGCTCGAACTCGGCCAGCCCGTCGAGGACGTTGATCGTCGTGTCGAACGAGGACCGCACCGACCCGTTCTCGGCCTCACAGTTCCACCCGCCGTCGCCGAGCCGCTCGCCGAGGACTCGCTCGACGATGGGCGCGACGTCCACCCCGAAGTAGGCGCCGGTCTCGATCGTCCGGCCGTTGATGCACGGCTCGACCTCGCCGTCGAAGTACCGCTGCCCGTCGTGCTCCCAGCGCCCGTTCTCGGCGATCAGCAGGATGGCGTGCCGTGCCGCCGCGGAGGCGGGGTCCAGCCCGAGGACCTGCAGGGTCTGCAGGGTGTGCATGGTGGCCGTCCAGGGTTGGCCCGGTTCGCCGCCCCGGAAACCGGCCGGGAAGCAGGCACCGCCTGCCCATAGCCCGTCTGCATCCTCGACCGCCAGCAGATGGGGGCCCCAGCCCTCGTGCTCCACACGGGATCGCTCGGCGGCGACCTCGTCGGGCGAGGCACCGGTCAGATCGCGCAGGACCTGCCAACGGATGGCGGGGTCACCCTCGAGCAGCCAGTCGATCACGAGCATCGCAGCAGGCTAACCGCGGGTCGCCGACGGCCCGAGGTACGCCAGAGGGTCGATCATCCGAGGGTTCAGATGCGGCGTCTGAGCCAGTTCTTCTCGAAGAGGAGCTTGCCCAGGTGCCAGCGGCGGGATGGCCGGTGGAGGGTCATCTGCGGTACCGGCTCGGCGTAGAAGTCGCCGGCACCGAAGCCGGCTCTGCCGCCGCCGGTCTCGATGAAGCATTCGCCGTGCCCGTCGAACGCCGCGGGTTGGCCCTTGCCGGTGATCGTGTGGACGATGTTGCGGGCGACGACTTCGGCCTGGCGTTCGGCGAACACTCCTGCCTTGGGGAGCGGCTTACCCATCTTGAGAGGAATACCGGTGACGTCGCCGATGGCATAGACCGCTGGGAAGCGGGTGTGCAAGGTGTCACGGTCGACGGGAACCCAGCCGGAATCGTCGACCATGCCGGCGTCGCGGATCACCTGTGGAGCCCGGTGGGGTGGCACATAGGCGAGAAGGTCGAAGCCGGCGATGACGCCGTTGGCGAATGTGATGCTCTTGGCTGATCCGTCGACGGCGGTCACCTGATGCTCCGGGTGGTAGGTGACTCCTTGGTCTTCGACCATCCGGCGTACCTGAGCCGACACGTCGGGGCCGGTGACACCCATCGGGCCCGGTTCGGCGGCATAGAGGTCGACCTGGGTGGTATCACCGATGCCGCGCCGGCGGCAGTGGTCGAGGAGAAGCATCGCCGCCTCGTACGGTGCGGCCGGGCACTTGTAGGCCGGTGTCGCCGTCAGGACGACGATGCGTCCCCCGTCGAAGCCGGAGAAGGCGTCGCGGAGGCCCTCGGCCCCCGCCAGGGTGTAGAAGTTGTGGCCCGCTTCGGCCAGACCGGGGATGGTCTCCGGGGCAAGCTCCACCCCGAGCGACACGATGAGATGGTCGGCTTCAAGGTCCCTGCTGATCCCGCCGAGCCGAGGCGACCGCGGGTCTTCACCATGGGGATGCTCGACGACTCGGACCCGGCGGGCGTCAGGATCGATGTGGCTGATCTCCCCGGCGATGACCTCGATGCCCCTCCTGGCGAGACGGTCGAGGGGACGGGAGATCGCACGGGGTGTCCGCTTTCCGGTC
>DATECY010000201.1:0-9157 GCA_035286665.1 Acidimicrobiia bacterium | reverse complement strand
CTCGTCGAAACGGTCGGCTCGCCCGACGAACGAGAACCTCGGCATCAGCGAGATGGCCTGCTCGCCCGTGCCGGCCGGCCCGGCAATGATCCGGGTCTGTCGATCCCGGACCGCCTCGTGGGTGATCCACTCTTCGAAGGGCAGATCGACCCCGCCCCGCTGGCGGTCGTACTGATAGTGGGAAGCGGTCCGCACGATCGGCTCGCGCAAGAAGGTGACGTACTCGATGTCGGGGATCTCGCGCTCCAACCCGGTGTAGACCCTCACCCCGTGGCCGAGGATGCTCCGCAGCCGCGGGTAGAAGCGGCGCAGATCGTGGAGTCCTTGCAGAGTGAGCACGTCGGACGCCGGGTCGACGGGCAGGACGTCGCAGTGAAGTCTGCCAAAGGACCGCTTGAACACGCCGGCGAGGGTGGTCCCCGCTGTCTTGTGGATGTGGACGACGCCGATCACAACCATGCCATCGGTAGTTGCCACGTCGACGTTGAGCGGCATCGATCGCTAATCACGCCCCACCGGTACCCTCAGCAGCCCCACCGCTGTGGAGTTCCCCATCAAGCGTTCTGTCATCCTCGCACTCGTGTTCACCGCGGTCGTCCCGGTCGGGGCTGCCTGGGCAGGAACCCCACTCTGCCGCGGGCTCCCGGCAACGGTCATCGGAAGCAACGGCGATGACACCCTCACCGGCACCGACGGACCCGACGTCATCGTCGCCAGGGCAGGGAACGACGTGATCGACGGTCGGGGCGGTGACGACGTCGTCTGCGCAGGAAAGGGAGACGACCTGGTCTCCGGGGGCACGGGCAACGATCGAATCTACGGCGGATCAGGTCAAGACACCCTCTCCGGCGACGACGGGCGAGACCTGCTCGCCGGCGGCGGCGGCGCGGATCGACTCCGGGGGGGAACTGGGGCGGACCGGATCATTGGCGGCAGGGGCGCGGACGACATCGTCGAGAGCAACCAGGGTGACACCTTCCCGAAACCCAACTCGACAGATCGCTTCGTCTACGAGAGTCTCACTCTCGAGCCGACCTCGGGCCGGATCGGCTTCGATCTCTATCAGTACTCGAGGCCGATCGAGGTGCGTTCCGCGTCCGACGGCCTGGTGGTCATCGAGCACGTGGCGCCGGAGACCTACCTGCTCGGCCTCGATGAAATGCCGTTCTCCTGGGACTCCGCAGCACTCGAGGCCCAGGCGGTCGCGGCGCGTACCTACCTCGCCAACCTGGTCGCCTTCCCCCGGTGGGGGCTGATGGCCACGTACGGCTTCGACATCTGTGACACCACCTCGTGCCAGGTCTACGAGGGCATCGGCGTCGTCGACCGCACCGCCGGCGATCGCTGGAAGGCTGCCGTCGAGGCGACCGCCGGGCAGATCCTCCTCTACAACGGCAAGCCGGCCGCGGCGCTCTACCACGCGGCCGCCGGCACGGCGACGCGCAGCATCCAGGACGTGTGGGTGGGTTCGTCGGCGGTCCCCTACCTCCAGGCGGTGCCGATTGCGGACGAAGGTTCCGTGTACTCGCATTGGAGATTCAAGATCCCACTCGACGCCTTCGAATCGATTCTCGCCGCCGACGGGATCACGTTCACGGATCCGATCAGCAGGATCCGCACCCGCGTGACCACCACCGGGGGAGGCCCTTACACGATCAAGGTGATCACCGACGCCGGCGTCACCCCGCTCGCCCTCGATGACGTGCGGGCCGCGCTCAACACGCACGGGCCGACGGTGGCTCCCGCCCTCCTCCCCGCCGAATACGCCCCCGGCAAGCGGTATCCGGCGGTCGCCATGTCTCCGACGTTCACCGTCCGCACCAACTCGTCGGGCGAGGTCGTGATCGAGGGTGAGGGGTACGGCCACCAGTTGGGGATGAGCCAGTACGGAGCGTGGGCGATGGCGAAGGCCGGGTCGATCGCCTCCGAGATCCTGTCCCATTTCTACACCGGGCTCACTCCCGTCCCCGATCCCGGCTTCCTCCCGACCGAACTCGAAGTCGGCATCGGATGGCAGTGGCACAGCGTCACGCTCTCCCCCAGCGGAAGCTATGTGCTTCGCGGCGCCGACGGCATCGTCGCCACCGGTACCGGAGGCTCGTTCTTCATGCTTCCCGGCGGATCAGAATTGATCCTGGTCCCCTGACCCACAGCGGTACCCTCTCCTGCACCCGAGCCGAAAGACCGTCATGCGACGACTCATCACGATCATTGCCGCGTTGACGCTCGTGCTCGCCGCCTGTGGTGACGACACCGCCGCAACCACGGCCGCCACCACCACCTCCCCGGCGACCACGACCCCCGGGGCGACAACGACCGATGCGGCCACGATCACGACGAGCGGCACGGTGGGCACCGGATCGGATCAGATCCAGGCCCTCCTCGACCTCTACGCAATGACGCGTCTGCGCACCACCTACCTCTTCGGTGAGGGCGACTCCCAACAGACCGTGATCCTCTCCCAGGACCCGACGGCCGATCCCCCGGTCAGCGCGGTGCTGCTCGAGAGCGGAAGGATCATCACGACGCCCGACCAGACGATCTTCTGCGATACGGCGGGAACCGGGTGTTTTGCCATGCCGGACACCGGTGGCGCCAGTGTGCTCGACGGACTTCTCGGCCCCGTGATCGGGGGGTTCCTGGTGACCGCCGGACTCACCGAGGTTCCCGGCGCCTCGATCGTGGAGATGCCATCGGTGATCGCCGGCCGCGACGGCATCTGCTTCCAGTTCACCCCTCCGAGCGGAGCCGGGTTCGACACTGCGTCGCTCACCCAGTGCATCGACAGCCGGCTCGGATTCACCCTCTACGTCGAGAACACCCCGACGGGCGGGAACCCCGAGCGTCTCCTGGAACTGGTCGAATTCGGCGATCCGCTTCCCGACGACTTCACGCCGACCGGGCCGGTGGCGCCGACCCCGTGACCCGCACGGCCCTCGCCGTCGGTGAGGCCCTCATCGACGAGTTCCCCGACGGCCGTGTGGTCGCCGGAGCCCCGCTGCACGTACTCGCCCACCTCGCCGCGCTCGGATGGGACACCTCCCTGGTCACCCGGGTGGGAACGGACGACGACGGCAAGGCGATCGTGGCTGCACTGGCAAGCGCCCGCATAGCCACCGACCTGGTCGAGATCGACGACAGCCTTCCCACCGGGACCACCACCATCACCCTGCTCCCCGGTGGTGGCCACACCTTTGCCGTCAACCGCCCGGCGGCATGGGATGCGATCGTCGGCCCAGACTCGGTGCCTGCCCACGACGTGCTGATCTTCGGAACTCTGGCGCTGCGTGCTCCACGATCACGGGCCGCCGTGGAGCGCATCGCCGATTCTCCCGGTATCACCGTCGTCGACCTGAACCTGCGTGCGCCCGAGTACGACGCCGACATCGTCGCCGCCGCCCTGGAACGGGCCTACCTCGTCAAGGCCACGGTGGAGGAGGAGGCCGTCGTCGCGGCCCTTCTCGGAATTCGCTCACTCGACGCCTTTGGGGCCCGCTGGGTATGCATCACCCGTGGAGCCGATGGGGCGACGTTGCAGAACCACGCCGGTGAGAGATGGGAGGTGCCTGCGACACCCACCGCGATCGTCGACGCGGTCGGGGCGGGCGACGCCTTCCTCGCCGGTCTCGTCGACGGACTCCTTCCCGATGGAGATCCCCTTGGAGCGATGCAGAGAGCGGCCCATCTCGCTGCGGATACGCTGAGCCGCCGCGGCGGCCTGCCCGCCCCCACCGGCCGCCGAGGCAAGGAAGACCGATGACCCGATTCGACCTCAACGGCAAACGCTGCGAGATCGACGTCTGAGCGATCCGACGCGCCCCGGATCCGTTCGATACCATCCACGACGCCACTAGGGAGAAGGGAAGACGATGAATTCGAAGCAGGCTTCTGGCCTCACCATTGTCGGCGGACTACTCATGGCCGTCGGCTCGTTTCTGACATGGGTAGCGGTCACGGGGGACATTGCCGATCTGATCACAGCGCAGGGCGAGCAGGCGAGCACGACCGGCATCGCCGGCGGAGACGGATGGTTCTCGCTCGTGATCGGCGTCGTGCTTGTCGCGGTCGGGTACATGGCGTTCAGCGGCAAGTCCGTCCCGGGCTGGCTGACTCCCACGGCGGCCGTGCTCGGCGTCGCCTTCGTCGCCCTCGAGTACTTCACCAACAAGTCCGACATCGACGACCTCAACAGCCTGATCTCGATCAGCGGCCTCGATGGAAGCGCCGGCTGGGCGATCGGGTATTGGGTGGTTGCAGCAGGATCGATCGTCGCGCTGGTGGGAGCGTTCATGAGCCGCGGCAAGAAGACGGCCTGACCAGGCATTGAGGGCGCGTGCCCTGAGAGGATTCTGGAGGGCGGCCTCGCGGGGCCGCCCTCCCCTCGTGTGGTGCGACCTGGGCAGCGGCATCGACGACGGTCTGGGGGTTGCGCTCATCGACTTCTTCGACATCGCCGGCCGCGCGCCCGCTCACCGGATGAACGAAGGGAGGCGGTGCCTATACTCGCGCCGCCTCCGAGGCCGGAAGCGGGGGGCCGGGTGTAATCTCGCCCGGGCGATGCCCTCATCGTCCAGCGGCCTAGGACGCCGGCCTTTCAAGCCGGTAACACGGGTTCGAATCCCGTTGGGGGTACGTTTGGGGGTGTGGTGAAGCCTGGAGTTCACGCCGGCCTGTCAAGCCGGAGATCGCGGGTTCAAATCCCGTCATCCCCGCCAAGCGGCTCGTCCGAGAGCACGAGGTCAGGTAGCTCAGTCGGTAGAGCGCTGGTCTGAAAAACCAGAGGTCGCCAGTTCGATCCTGGCCCTGACCACCCCGAACTCATGAATCGCACAGGGTTCTCGTTCCTCAAACCGGCGATCAACCTACGGCGTCGCCGAGGTCGCGTCGGGTCGATCGTGGCAGGCGGTCGAGGATGGGGAGGAGCTGGAACGCCTCCCGGTGCGGCAACCAGAGGGTTCCCTCGACTGCGGCATCGGTGAGTGACCCATCGCGGACCCAGCGCGTGAAGACGGCGGGATCGTCCACCACCAGGGTGTACTCACATCCGGAGGCGATGCCCTCCGCGATTGCCAGCTTCGAGTCGCCTACCGAGATCGTGAAGTCGCCACCCCCGGTGGTGACCCCGACGACGTGTTGGCGACCGGCGAGGTCGGCCTGAGCCCGTCGGCTCCGGGCCACCTGGTCGGCAAGCCGGCGCATCGCGGCGATCGCCTCGCCGAGGGCATCGGCCTTAGCCGCGTCCCGAAGGACCGCCGGCGGTTCGGGGGTGCTGAAGTCGAGCTCGGAGGCGAGCAGCGGCTCCTTGCCGCGCAGCTCCTCGGGAACCTCCGCCAGGGGCACCCAGAAGATGTCGCGGATCGAGCCCTCTCGCTGGTCCTCGAAGACGAGCTTCAGTTCGACCCCCTTGACGAAGATGCCAGGACGCTCCAGGCCGGTGGTGGTCCGCAGGCGCGACGGCAGGAAGGAGGCGATCGGGGCCTCGGTCGCCACATCGACGTAACCGCGGGCGAACGGGGCCTCGCCGAGGAAGGACGCCGAGGGGAAGATCGTGATCGGGGCCGTCTGGGCGAGCACGCCGCGGTGCGGGAGCTCGATTTCCGTCATCTCGGCAAAGTCGCAGTTCGGGCAACGCCACGTGGCCGCCGGGACCATGACCTGCTCGCAGCGGCTGCAGTGGGCGCCTATCAACCGGCCGTCACGCAGCGCCATGAAGAAACGGGAGTGCTCACCGTAGGTCTGGCGGTAGAAGGTCACCATGTGCGTGGTGAACTCGAGGTAGGTCTCTCCGTCGCGGCCCTCGATCTCGGTCACTGCCCGCGGCAGGTTGAACTCGGGCGGAAGTACCGGCTGTCCCTCAGTGGTCTTCATCGAGCACCTCCCTCGTCGAGTTCGAGAACCATGACACCGCCGAAGCAGGCATTGATGGCACCGGTGCCGTGGACCAGGCCCAGCGGGACCTGACGGTTGATCATCTCCCGGCGGCAAGACCAGGTGGAGAACATGTTCGACCCACCCACAAAGTGGCCGCCGAAGATCAGGCCCCCCGACGGATTGATCAGGAGCTTGCCGTCGCCGGGAGCCTCATCGTCGGCCAGGTCCTTCGGGTCGAGCATGATGCCGTCGTCGATGAGCCTCCGGGTCTCCCCGATGGGAACGAACCCGAGCTCGCCCATGGTGATCATCAGTTGGGCCACGAAGGCGTCGTGAGCCTCGATGATCTTGATGTCGGAGGGCTTCACCCCCGCCGCCGCATACGCCCGCTCGGCGGCGATGCGGTCGGAGGCGATGCGGTTGAGCGGCTTGTAGTTGCCGCCGCGGCCGGGCGAGTAGCTCTCGTTGGCCGCGCCGATGCCACGGATCCAAATGGGCGGTTGGCCGGTGCGCTCGGCGATCTCCCTGGCCTTGTCTTCGCCGGCGAAGATGATCGCCCCGGCGCCCTCGGTGTACATGCAGGCTTCCAGCAGCCGGAGGAAGGGGGCGATGATCCAGCGAGACGCCTTGACCTGCTCGACGGTCACCGACTCGTCGCGCCGCTGGGCGTAGGGATTGCGGTTGCCGGAGTGGCACAGGATCTCGATGATCCGGGCTCGGACGTCGGAGTCCCCGATGTCGCCCGGATAGGTGTCGTCGTACCCCATGCACATCTGCATGTACGAGTCGCTGGCAGTGGCTCCCAGCGGATACTCGTAGAAAGGATCCCACGACTTGGCGATGGTGTCGATCACCATCGGCGTCGCCGTCTTCGACCGGGGATCGAAACAATCGGTCGCCTTCTCCCCTCCCACGCAGAGCACGACGTCGGAGGTACCGCTGGCCACCTCCATGTAGGCGGTGCGCATCGCATAGAACCCGGTGGCTCCCCCGCTGGTGACCCGGGTGCCGGGCTTGTTGGCCATGCCGATGAGTCCGGTCAGGCTGCTCTCCGGAATCGCCTGATGCTCAAATATGTCGTTGTAGATGCCGTAGACGACCGAGTCGAACTCGTCGACCGTCATCCTGGCGTCCTCGCAGGCCCGGCGGGTCGCCTGCTGGAAGAGATCCCAGTAGGTCGCCTCGACCCATCGACCTCGGCATTCGGTGATGCCGGCACCAACGATGCCAACCTTCTTCATCGCGATCGATCTCCTCTTGCTCGAGCGGCGTCCACGCTACATGTTGTGGTCGAAGTCCACGGCGGCCGTGGGTTTCTGTCGTACCTGGTTGCGAGCATTCCGGGGTGGAACGAGTACTGCTCGACGAGGCCGCCGAGCTGCTGGAGAAGGCAAACGCCGGGCTGCACCGCGAGCCTCACCCGAGGGCCGAGGCCGAGAGGCTGCTGCGGGCATACGCCCGGGTCGAACGGCTCGCCGCCTTCGGCAAGGCTGCCTTGTCTGCCCGCCTGGATGATCCGGCCGTTCTCTCCAGGGTGACCGGAACGACGATGGGTCGGGCCCGTCAGACCATCGCGACCGGCAAGCGTCTGGCCCAGGAGCCTCGGCTCGCCGATGCCGTGCGCCGCGCCGAGGTGTCCTTGGACCAGGCCGAAGAGATCGCTCGGACCGAATCCGTTGCCCCCGGCTCCATCGACGACCTGCTGACCCTGGCGCGTACCGAGGCCTTCCACGTTCTCAAGGACCGGGCCCGTGCCATCCGGCTCGACGCCATGGTGGGAGACCTGCTGGCGGAGCGCCAGCATCAGGGCCGCATGATGCGCCACCGGGTCACCGAGATCGGCATGATCCGAATCGAGGTCGACCTCGAGCCCCATGTCGGGACCCCGATCGTCAACCGCCTCGAAGACCAGGCGCGACGATTGGCCAGGTCGGCCCGACGATGTGGTGCCCCCGATGAGCCGTTCGAGCGGCACCTCGCCGACGCCCTACCCGCACTACTGGCCGGCGAGGGCGGCCCCTCGGGCCGCGCCGAACTGGTCGTGCTGGTCAGCCACGAGGTGACTCAGCGGGGATGGCACGACGTTCGCGATGGTGAGAAGTGCTCGATTCCCGGCGTGGGGCCGATTGCACCTCGGACCGCGCGAAAGATCGCCCAGGACGCCTTCCTGAGCGGGCTCTTCTACGATGGGACCGACCTGCGACACCTGAGACGTTGGACCCGGAGCATTCCCACCCCGGTTCGCATCGCCCTCAACCTCGGCGCCCCGCCGGCCTTCGATGGCCCCGTCTGCGTCGATTGCGGCAACCGGTTTCGCCTCGAGTGGGATCATCAGGAGCCCCACGTGGCCGGGGGCGCCGCCTCGACCGGGAACCTCAGATCCCGCTGCACCCCGTGCCACGCCAAGAAGACCTCCGCGGACCGTAGAGCCGGCAAGCATCGCCGTCGAGCGGTCCGCGAGCTCGTGCCGCCGTGAGCAGGCCTCGGTGTCGGAGAGCCGACCCGAACCTCCACGCCTCCCAAAACCGCGCTCCAGTCGGGTCGCCGACCGGGTCGTGGATGAGGAGGCCGGAGGACAGGCGGAGGTCGGCCACGGTTGCCTACTGCTTGGTCCAGGTCCCGCAGTCCGGGTCGGCGTAGAACCCGACGTCGGTCGACTTGATCGTCACCACCGACGAGGAGGAGGTGAAGTCGTTGGCAATGATGTCATCGAGTTCGCCGCTGAAGCCGCTGAGACGTTCCCAGTAGCAGTAGTCGCCGCTGGCGGGCCCACTGCCCCGCCAGCTGCCTGGTGCCAAGTCCGTGCCGACCAGGACATGGCCATCGGAGACCAGCGGGGAAGTCGGAGAGTGGCGGCTGGCCAGATCGTCGGACCAGATGTCACACGACGAGGACTTGAACCCCTTGTCCGACGCTGCGATATCGACGATCTGGGTGTCATACCCGAAGTCGTTGGCGATGATGTCATCGAGTTCGCCGCTGAAGCCGCTGAGACGTTCCCAGTAGCACGAGGTACCGTCGGAGATCATCCGGTACCGGCCGGGCTGGATGTCAGTGCCGACCAGCCACGTGCCGTTCCCGAAGGTATGACGCGCAGTCGCGGCCTCACAGTTCGTCTTGGTCTCCGCGATGCAATCGTCAGTGCCTCCGGCGCCGTTGGCCGAGTCAGAGCCGCTGCCACCGTGGAGCGAGTCGTCGCCGTCCTGGCCGAACAGCCGGTCATCGCCCTTGCCGCCCTTCAGCGTGTCCCCACCCGTGCCGCCATACAGGCGGTCCTCGCCGCTGC
>DATECY010000200.1:0-6730 GCA_035286665.1 Acidimicrobiia bacterium | reverse complement strand
CGACGTGCTGGTGGTGGTCGGCGCCGTCGTCGAGGTGCTGGTGGGCTGGGACGGCGTAGTGGCGGTGCCGCCGCAGGCGGCCGCCACTACGGCGATGGCCACTGCCGATGTGAGGGCGCGGATTCGCATGTCGATTACCTCCGTGGGTGGATGTCCCGCGACCGTACGACCGGGTTTCGGCGACTCGGAGTCGGTTCGATGTCGACACCGGGTCGGGAGTCTCCTCCGATGGCAAGGATGAGCTCTCCGACGGGCGGTAGGCTCCCCAGACCCGAGCAACGGCGGGAGCCATGACCGAGGAACTCGATCGGATCATCGAATCTGCCAGCCGCGCCGGGCTCGAACTGGATGCAGCCGAGGCCGAACGCTGGCTCGAAGCCGTCGGCGTCGAGGGTGCCGGCGACGTCACGCTCGACCACCGCTCCGGGGTGTTTGGACACCGGGTTGCCATGCTCGACTTCAGCGCCGACGACTTGGCCTTCTTTCGCGCCGTCGGAGCCATCGTCGAGATCCCCGACGAGGACGGCGTCGAGACGGCACTCGCCCTGTCCGGTTCGGCCGCTCAGTCCAAGATCCAGACCTACCCGGGCGATTGTGACTTCTTCGAACGGGTGAACGTTCACGCCGACACCCGCGAGGGCGCATGCCGTCGGTTCGCCGACGTGCTCAGACGCAAGGCGATGGCGCGGATCGAGGGCACCAATTACCGGCTCATGGAGTTGAAGTTCGGTGAGTACCCGATCGACGTCGTGCGTGATGGTTCGCTGCTCTCGGCCGGGAGCCCCGTTTCGTGGAGCCCGGCCGAGGTGAGAGCCGGCGAGATCACGTTGCTCACCGCTGCCGGGGAGCCGGCGGTGCTTCGCTGGGAGGAACTCGCCGACAACCCTGGCTGGTGCAAGATCGATTGGGTCGTGGCCGACTCCGTGCGCAAACAGGTGGCGAACGCCTCCAACATGCTCGACGTCACGTGGGAGGCGCCAGACGGTTCGATCACGCCGCTCGATGGGTACCTCGACCCGTATTTCCAAGAGGTCTATCTGGATGCCGCCGCGGTGCCTCTTTTCTCCAAGCTCGCCCAGCACGTCTCGGCGGACGCCCTCGACGAGTACGTGACGTCACTGGAGAAGGAGGTTCGCAAGTATCTCGCCGGCGACCATCCGAACGTCGGGAAGGCGGCGAAGCGGATGTACAACATCTTCAGGCTGAGCGGCCGCTACCTCGAGGCGGCGTTCCTCCGTGAGATCTTCGACGAGCCGACCACGGTGCTGTATCAGGTCTACTCGGTGGTGCGCACCATCGAGGAGGCCTCCGAGCCGGGTTCCACCGTCGATCCCCACACGGTCGTCGATCAGGTCGACCGCGCCGTGGTGGAGGTCGTCAGGGCACTCGAGGGGGTCGAGGAGGAGGAACTCGTCGCCGAACTTCTCCGGCTTCGGAACGGAGTCGGCTCCAAGGCCGGGATCGACTCGGCGGTGGTGGTAGGTGCGCGGGAGCGACTCATCAACCTCGTCAACAACTTCTTCCACGCCAAGATGACCGCATTGCCCGAGATTCGCGACTACATGGCGGGGATCGCCGCGGAGTGAAGTCGCATCTCCTCCATGTCGAGACCGGAGGCAGCTCGACCGTGGTGGACGTCACCGCCGAGGTGGCAGCCTTCGTCGCCGGCGAGGGGGACGGCTTGCTCTCGGTGTTCGTGCCCCACGCCACCGCCGGTGTGGCGATCATCGAGATGGGTGCCGGCAGTGACCACGATCTCGTCGGCCACATGAACGCTCTGTTTCCCCGAGATGATCGGTGGCGCCACCGCCACGGTTCCCCCGGGCACGGTGCGGATCACGTCGTGCCGGCCTTCATAGCGCCGTCGATGACGATCCCGGTGGTCGGGGGCGTGCTGCAGCTCGGTGTCTGGCAGTCGATCGTCGTGGTCGATCCCAACGGCGACAACCACAAGCGGGTGGTCAGGCTCTCGTTCCTGGGGTCGTGAGGCGTGGCCGGCAGGGATGGGCGGCGCTGCGGGACGTCCGGCCGGACCCTTGGCGCCGGGCGCAGGAGATAGAGATCGGTTGGCCGGTTACTTGTCGATGAGGACCAGGACTCCGGTGACGATTGCACCGATGCCGAGCACATCTGAAGCGTTGTCGAACGTCAGCCAATCCATGAGGATCGCTCCCCAGAAGATGAGCAAGAGCGCCAACGCCAGCTGCCAGATCTTCGAAAACTTCACTCAGCCCTCCTTGGTTCGATGACAATCGATGATACCGAGTCGATGGCACGTCCGCTGTCTTGGGATGGGTTGCGCCGCCCCGGTACGGTGTCGCGCAACAGATCTCACCAGGGAGTCGAGCGACCCGGGCACCATGGCGTCTTCGGTGCTCGGACTACTGGGGGGAGTGGGCCGGCAGTCGGCTCCGCAGGCAGCCGCCCCGCCGTCGGGCGGCGCAGCAGGCATCCTCGGGACGCTCGGCGGCCTGTTCACGAAGAAGGGTTCAGAATGGCGCGAGGCGCATCGGCGAGAATGGGCACCCGACATGGCGCGACGCCACTCCATGGACTGCAGTGGATGCGCCGTTTGAGCATTGTCGCCATGTTGGTGGCTGCGGTTGCTGCTCTGTCATTGGATGCGGTCGATGCCGGTGCCGCGGGGCAGCTTTCTCCCGATCTGCGCATGGCGAAACCGCGGCACGTGGCTCTCTGTGGGGAGCCGACGGCATCCCAGGCATGTCCCGCGATCGTCCCCGGCGGTACCCGGCTGCTCCGTTTCAGCGCCACGATCGCCAACACCGGCAGCGGTCCGTTGCAGATTCACGCGAGCCGCACGTGCTCGGGGTGCGGTTCGATGACGACCGAGCAATCGATCCTCCGATCAGATGGGACGATCCTGACGATTCCTTCCCCGGCGGTGGTCTTGTTCGAGACCGAAGACGGCCACCATCACTGGCACGTGCAGGGAATGGAGGGCTACGCCCTGTGGCCCCTGGGCGAATCGGCAGGGGTGCCGGTGGTGTCGGCCAAGTACGGTTTCTGCTTCTTCGATGGGCGCCACGTCAAGCCGGGACGGAACGCATCACCTACGGAACCCGTCCACGTCGTGGCTGATTGCGGAAACCCCGAGAGCACGGGGCTCGACGTGGGCCTCTCGGTGGGATGGGGCGACACCTACCCTTGGTACCTCTACGGGCAGTTCATCGACGTGACGGCCGTCGGCGATGGCCGGTACCTCCTGTGTCTGACCGTGGACGGCGACGGTGCCTACGTCGAGCGTGACGAAGACAACAACCAGGCGTGGGCGAAGATACGCATCCGAGACGGTGAGGTGACCGTGCTGGCACGGGGCCGCACGAGCTGCGCGGAGCAACTGGCGCCGGTCGGTTCGTAGCAGACGGTCGAGCGGTCGGGGCGGTGCCGCCCGAGCCTCAGGAACCCTGACGAAGGCAGGCGTCGATCTCGGAGGCGGCTCGCCTGCCCGCTCCCATCGCCAGGATCACGGTGGCTCCCCCGGTGACGATGTCGCCGCCGGCGAAGACGCCGGGCTTGGTCGTCGCCCCGTTGACAGGGTCGACGACGATGGTGCCTCGGGAGGTGTGATCGAGATCGCCGGTGGTCCGTCGCAGGATCGGGTTCGGGGCGTTGCCGATGGCGACCACGGCGGCGTCGATCTCCTCGATGAACTCGCTTCCCGAGACCGGTGAGGTGCCCCGGCGTCCCGATGCATCGGGATCACCCTGTTGCATCCGGACCATGCGCACCGCGGTGAGGCGCCCGTCGCTGTCACCGAGGAACTCCAGCGGAGCCACGAGCGGCACCAGTTGCACACCCTCGGCCTCGGCGTGGGCGATCTCCTCGCGCCGAGCAGGCATGTCTTCGATCGTCCGGCGGTACATGATGATGGCGTCGCGCGCACCCAGCCGCAGGGCGGTGCGGACCGAGTCCATGGCGGTGTTCCCGCCACCGAAGACTGCGACTCGTGTCCCCTCGAGCTCGTATACCGGCGTGGTGGCGTCGGTGCGGTAGGCCTTCATCAAGTTCACCCGGGTGAGGAACTCGTTGGCCGTCGAGACTCCGACGAGATCTTCGCCGGGAATTCCCAGAAAACGGGGGAGGCCGGCGCCAGAGCCGACGAACACCGCGTCGAACCCGTCTTCGTGGAGGAGGTCGTCGATCGTGGCCGCCATGCCGATGACGGCGTTGGTCTCCAGGGTCACCCCGAGGTCCTGGATGCGCCCCACCTCGGCGGCCACGACCTCGCGCGGCAGCCGGTATTGGGGGATGCCGTAGGCAAGCACGCCGCCCGGTTGGTGGAGCGCCTCGAACAGGGTGACCTCGTGGCCCATGCGGGCGAGATCGGCGGCGCAGGTGAGACCGGCAGGACCGCTGCCCACGACGGCAACCCGCGATCCGGTCGGCGCCCCGGTCGTGACCGGTGATCCACCCCGTTCGCGGTCCCAGTCGGCGATGAAGCGCTCGAGGTTCCCGATCGCGACCGACCGATGCTTGCGTTCGAGCACGCAAGCACCCTCGCACTGTGCCTCTTGAGGGCACACCCTCCCACAGATGGCGGCGAGGGCATTGTCCTCGGCGACGATCTGCGCCGCAGCGGCGAAGTCGCCGGCGGCGATCAACGGAACGAAGCGGTCGATGCGCACACCCACCGGGCAGCCCTCGACACACGGGGGCCGGCGGCACGATAGGCAGCGGGTTGCCTCGAGGATCGCCGTCTCCGCGTCGTAGCCCAGATTCACCTCGCCGAAGGTGCGCCGCCGTATCGCCGGGTCGAGTTCGGGCATCGCCTGGCGCGGGATCGCCATGCGTTCCTTGGAGCTCAAGGCGACGGTCGTCATGGCTTGGCCACCAACTGGCGCTGGGACCGCTCGAACTCCAGGTAGGCGCGGTTGCGGCGTCCGAGGAGTTCGAAGTCCACCAGGTGGGCGTCGAATTCGGGTCCGTCGATACAGGCGAACTTGACCTCGCCACCGACCCGCACCCGGCACCCGCCGCACATGCCCGTGCCGTCGATCATGATCGGGTTCAGCGATGCCATCGTCGGAATTCCATGGAGCCGGGTCGTCTCGGCCACGGCGCGCATCATCGGGATCGGTCCGGCGGCGATCACGCGGTCGGGGCGGCCGTCGGCGATGATCTCGGCCAGGGCATCGGTGACGAGCCCATGCAGCCCGACCGATCCGTCGTCTGTGGTCACCACGACGTCGAGGCCGGCTGCTCGCATCTCGTCGTCGAGGATCACCAGGTCCTTGGTGCGGCCGCCGACGATCACGGTCACCCGGTTGCCTGCAGCCGCGAGCGCCAGGGCGGTCGGGTAGGCGACCGCAGTTCCCACGCCACCGCCGACCACGACGACGTGCCCGAATCGCTCGATTTCGGAGGGGACGCCGAGCGGGCCGACCACGTCGGCCAACTCGCCGCCCCGGGGCGTGCGGGCGATCTCGGTGGTGGTACGGCCGACGGCTTGCACGATGACCTCGATCCATCCCGCGGTCGGGTTTGCGGCGGCGATGGTGAGCGGGATCCGCTCGGAGTCGGCCGTGGGGCGGATGATGACGAATTGACCGGCACGCCAATGTCTGGCCACCCGGGGTGCATCGACGCGTAGGCGCGTGATCCCCGGTCCGGTCTCGCTCGTGTCGAGGACTCGGGCCATCACCCGCACGCTATGGGTGTGGCGGGGGACCCGACAGGGGCCTTTCGGCCCGGTGAGGATGCCGAAGGGAGTGGGGTGCCGCGTTCCGCCCGACCGGCCCTTCCGGGAACGGCTCCAGGAATTGGGCCTTGGGGCCGATTGAAACGGCATGGACCCACACTCTGCCGTTGCGGCCGCCCCGCGGCGCACCACCCCAGTGCGACTGACGGTCCTCGCGATGTCATTCGCTCTGGCGGGCCTCGCGTCGGCCTCTGTGGCCGCGGCGTCGGTGCGAACCCCGACCTGCCACGGCGAGCCGGCGACGCTGGTGGGCACGGTGGGCAACGACCTCCTCGTGGGCACGTCCGGCCACGACGTCATCGTCGGCCTCGGTGGGCACGACGTCATCCGCGGCCTGGGCGGTAGCGACGTCATCTGCGGCGGCCACGGCGACGACAAGATCCGCGGGGGGCGAGGAGAGGATTCGCTGTTCGGTGGCCCGGGCAACGACACCGTCCATGGCAGCAAGAACGACGCCTTCGTCAGGGGCGGGGCGGGTTCCGATCTGGTCTACCGCGCCAGCCGGTTCGACGGGCTGTCGGTCCCGGAGGAGAGCGCCGCTGCCGCCCTCGACTACTTCCGTGAGATCGGCTTCTCCCCGGAGTACGGCTCGCAAGTCCCGATGATCCGCAAGTGGAGGAGCGACGTGCTCATCGCAGTCCACGGATCACCCACCGCCGCCGACCTGGCGGCTCTCGACTCGATCATCGCCGACCTCGATGGGCTCATCGACACCATCGGCGTCCGCGTCGTGTCGAGCGGCGAGAACCTCGACCTCTACTTCGCCCCCCAGTCGCGATTCCCCGAGATCGATCCCTCATACGTGCCCGGCAACGCCGGATTCTTCACGGTGCGGTGGGATGGGAGCGGCGCGATCTACCGGGCGACGGCGCTCGTCTCTGCGGGCGTCCCCCAGTCGTTGCGAGACCACCTCCTGCGCGAGGAGCTCACCCAATCCCTCGGCCTCATGAGCGACTCGTGGAGCCACCCCGACAGCGTCTTCTATCAGGGGTGGAGCCAGGTCGACTCGTA
>DATECY010000199.1:0-7965 GCA_035286665.1 Acidimicrobiia bacterium | reverse complement strand
GACCGGCGGGTCTTTCGGCTTCGACGGAGCAGGAGACCCGCCACGACCCAAGAGAGCGCGACCACGCCTCCCGCGCCGACGACGATGATCTCCACGGCGGCCAGTGTACGGGTCAGCGCCCGCCCATGGCCAGGGGATGGGGAGTAGTTTCCCATCCATGAGGGTCCGGAGGGCTGTGAAAGACGATCTGGCCGAGATGGCCACGGTCGCCGAGGCGGCGTACTGGGACACCTACGCAGGTCTTCTCAAACCGGCCACCATCGTCAGTGTCCTCACCCGTGACTACGCTCCCTCGTCGCTCCGTCGGCGGTTGCTCAGGGGCGGACTCCTGGTCGCACTGGCCGGAGACCGACTGATCGGGTTCGCCGACGTGGCCCTCGATGACGCGCTCATTCGGGTGACGGCGATCTCCACGGAGCCGGCGCACCGGCGTGTCGGGGTCGGTGCAGCACTGGTCGAAGAAGTGCGCCACTCTCACGCCGATCTTCCGGTGTGTGCCGACGTGGTACTCGGCAACCTCGACGGCGAGCAGTTCTACGAGGCCCTTGGATTCGCTCCCGGCGAGGTGCTGCACCGATCGTGGTTCGGTGAGGACGTCGTCGAACGCCGATGGTGGCTTCCGCCGACTTGATCTCCGTCGGCCCCACTAGCCTCCCGATCCGATGCGCGATCTCGACACCCTCCCCAAGGTCGTGCTCCACGATCACCTCGACGGCGGGTTGCGTCCCGCCACCGTCCTCGACCTTGCCAGATCCATCGGGTACCGGGGTCTTCCCGGCGATGATGAGGCGACGATTGCTCGATTCTTCGATCAGGGTGCGGCTTCGTCGCTCGAGTCGTACCTCGACGTCTTCCGTCACACCTCAGGGGTGATGCAGACGCCTGAGGCGCTCGAGCGGGTCGCGTTCGAGGCAATCGCCGACCACGCCGCTCAGGGCGTCGTGTACGCCGAGGTGCGCTTCGCTCCCAGCCTCCACATGAGACTGGGCATGACGCGATCCGAGGCCATCGCTGCCGTGCTCGATGGTCTGGCGGCGGCATCGGACGCCCTGGGGGTCACCACCGGGCTGATCGTGGATGCCCTCCGTCAGGACGACGATTCCCTGGATGTCGCCAGCGCGGCTGCTTCCTTCGCGGGGAAGGGGGTGGTGGCGTTCGATCTCGCCGGGCCGGAGAGAGGCTTCCCCGCCTCCGATCATGCCGAGGCCTGCGGCCTGGCCGTAGAAGCAGGCCTCCACCTCACCATTCACGCAGGAGAGGGCGACGGGGTCGCCAGCATCGCCGGAGCCCTCGAGGTCGGGGCCGAACGGATCGGCCACGGCGTGCGGATCATCGAGGACACCTCTTCGGGTGCCGGCCGGGTGAAGTCCCTGGGCCCGGTGGCTTCGCGCGTCCTCGACGAACGGGTGCCACTCGAGGTGTGCCCAACCTCGAATCTGCACACGGGAATGTATGCGTCGGCTGAGGCCCATCCGATCGGTGCCCTGTATCGCGCCGGGTTCGCGGTGACGCTGAACACCGACAACCGCCTGATGAGCGGCATCACGATGACGGACGAGTTCGCGCTCGTCGTGTCCCACCAGGGGTTCTCGCGCCAAGACCTCCGTAGCGTGACCCTGCGGGCGGTCGAGGCTGCGTTCTGTTCCGAGGAGGTGCGCTCGGCGACCCGGGAGCGGGTCCTCGCTGGCTTCGCCTAAGAGGGCGCGCCGATGGGCGCGGACTCGGCGGTTGGGGCTGGGGACCCCAACCGCACCGCGATGAGGCCTCCGGGCGAAGAGCCATCGGCATTGCGCAAGAGCGCCCGCCTATTGGCGGACGCTCTAGGGCCCGGCCGCGATCCCCTCGCGGAGGTTGGCCTCGATCCAGTCGGCGACGGTGCCGACGGCCGCCGCGCCGCCTTCCTCGTTGAACGTCTCATGGCGGAAGGCCGGGAACACGACTCGATCCACGGTTGGAAGTGCCCCCAAGGGTGCGCTGATCTGCGGAGGGACGATGGTGTCGGCGCCACCGTGGATCACGAGGGTGGGACGGTCGAGATGAGCGAGGTCCTTGCGTACCGCGACCTGTGCCGCGAGGGCGAGGCGTCCCATGCCGAGGGTGGTCCTGGTGTACACGAGTGGGTCCGCGAAGTACCGTTCACCCACTGCCGGGTCGTGTGACAGTTGGTTTCCGCGCAGACCGTTGTCGAGCGACTTCGCCGGCGCCAGCCGCCCGAGCAGCCGCGCCATCAACTTCTTGATCGCGGGGATCGTGGAGTCGATGGCCGGAGCCGATAGGACCAGCAGGTCGGGCCGTGGGTGCTCACCGAGGGCATACGAGACGGCGATGAGGCCGCCGAGCGAATGGCCGAGGAGGACCACGGGCACCCCGAGGGCGGCGGCCGTGCCGACGTCACCGGCCAGGTCGTCGAGGTATTCATCCCACGATCCGATCGCGGCGCGGGCACCTTCCGACTCGCCGAAGCCCCGGAGGTCGGTGCCGCGGACATCGTGACCCCTCGAGGCGAGGCCCTCTCCGACGTGCTCGTAACGGCCGGTGTGCTCGGCGAGGCCGTGGACGACGACCACGGCCGACCGGGCACGACCGGCCGCATCCCAATGGCGGGTACGCAGGCGAAGGCCGTCGGACGCGGAGCGAAAACCTGTCGTGCTCATGGGAGGTCTCCTGGGTCGAGGGTTGGCGTGGTCCAGGTCAGCACGGGATGGCGGGCGGCGAGGGCGTCGTCGGGGCGTGAGATCGGTGTGGTGTGCGGCGCCGATTGCACGGCCTCCGGGTCGGCCACCGCCTGCGCTCCGATCGCCGCGAAGGCTGCAGCCAGCGCCTCCACCGTCTCGGGGGACTCGGTCTCGGTCGGCTCGATCATCAAGGCCTCCTCGACCACGAGTGGGAAGTAGACGGTCGGAGCATGGAACCCGTGGTCGAGCAATGCCTTGGCGACGTCCATCGCTCGCACCCCGGTGGCGCGTTTGAGACCGGCTACGGAGACGACGAACTCGTGCATGCACGGTGCCGGGTACGCCAGCGCGTACTCCTCGGGGAGGAGCGACTGGAGGTAGCGGGCGTTGAGGACCGACCGCTCGGCGACATGGCGAAGCCCGGCGCCGCCCAGCGCCCGCATGTAGGTGAGGGCGCGCAGGACGACGAGGAAGTTGCCGTGGTTGCCGTGCACCCGGCCGATCGAACGCCGGGGCATCACCCAGTCGTATCCGCCGTCGACCAGGGTGGCGAGCGGGCCGGGGAGGAACTCGACGAGGCGCTCCACCACGGCGACCGGCCCGGAGCCCGGCCCCCCTCCCCCATGCGGGGTGGCGAAGGTCTTGTGCAGGTTGGAGTGGACGATGTCGAAGCCCATGTCGCCGGGCCGGGCGACACCAAGGATCGCGTTGAGGTTGGCCCCGTCGTAGTAGACGAGGCCGTCGACGGCGTGAACCAGGCGGGCCATCTCGACGATGTCGGTTTCGAACAAACCCAGCGTGTTCGGATTGGTGAGCATGAGACCGGCGACGTCGTCGTCGATGGCGGCACGCAATGCATCCAGATCGACCATTCCTCGTGAGTCGCTCGGCAAGTGCCGAACCCGATAGCCGGCGAGGGTCACCGACGCCGGGTTGGTCCCGTGTGCCGAGTCTGGAATCAGGACCGTCGAGGGGTGGCGACCACGCGAGTCGTGGTACGCGCGCATCACCAGCAACCCGGTCAGCTCACCGGCGGCCCCCGCGGCCGGCTGGAAGGTGGCCCGGGTCATCCCGGTGAGGGTGCACAGGATCTCTTCGGTTTCGACCAGAACCGCGAGGGCGCCTTGGGAGAGGGTGGCAGGGGTGTCCGGATGGAGGTTGCGGAAGGCCGGATGCTCGGCCGCCCAGTCGCACACCTTCGGGTTGTACTTCATCGTGCAGCTCCCGAGCGGGTAGCTGCCCAGGTCCACGGCGAAGTTGCGCTGGGCGAGACGGGTGAAGTGGGCGACCAGGTCGCGCTCGGCTACTTCGGGGAGCTCCGGCCGATGCGTGGCCGACTCGGGAAGGCCGAGGTCCCGCTCGGGCACGTCGAGGGTGGGCAGAGACCACGCCCGTCGTCCCGGAGCGGAGATCTCCATGAGGGTCGGCTCGGCCGCCCCTCCGACCAATGGTGATGAGCACGCGCGGCCCCCCGGTTCAGACATCGTGGAGCACCTCCGCCAGACTCGCCGCGTAACCGGTCATGTCTGCAGCGGTGCGCTTCTCCGTGACGGCGACCAGGAGGCCGTTGGGGAGGTCGGGGTGATCGTCGCCCAGCGGGATGCCGGCGAGGTAGCCGCGTTGCGCCATGGCGGCGATCACGTCGACAGGATCCGCAGGGAGGGTGATCGCGAATTCCCGCGCGAAGGCCGCACCATGGGCGAGGGCGACGCCGGGTATGGTGCAGAGCAGGTCGGCGAGATGGTGGGCTTTCTGCACCGACTGTCGTCCCGCCTCTGCCAATCCATCCGGACCGAGCCAGGCGAGGTGGACGGCTGCCGCGATGGCGTTGAGCGTTTGGTTGGTGCAGATGTTCGACGCCGCCTTGTCGCGCCTGATGTCCTGCTCCCTCGTTCGCAGGGTGAGCGTGTAGGCCTTGCGGCCGTCGCGGTCGAGGGTCTCACCGACGAGGCGCCCGGGTACACGGCGAAGGAGGCCGGAGGCGACCGCAAACATCCCAAGCACCGGGCCTCCGAACGACATCGGGTTCCCCAGCGGCTGGCCCTCGGCGAATGCGATGTCGCAGCCGGCGTCCCCGGGGCGTCTCAGCACACCGAGCAGCATCGGGTCAGCCTCGACGATGGCGAGTGCCGCCCTTCCGTGGGCTGCGGTGACCGCGGCGTCGTAGTCCTCGATGATTCCGAGGTGATTCGGCTGGGAGAACACGACGGCAGCAGGTTCCGGTCCGTCGGTCCACGAGGTGCGGCCGTCTACGAGGGGATGTTCGACGACCTCCAATCCCCTGGCGCGGGCGAACGTGCCGACGATCTGGCGCGTGTGGGGGCGCACACCGCGCGACAGCCAGACGATGTGACGTCCGGTGTGGGCGACCGCGATGTTTACGGCTTCGAGGCCGGACGTGGGACCGTCGTAGAGGGACGCATTGGCCACGGGAAGGCCCATGAGCGCCGCCACCATCGACTGGTACTCGAACAGGGCCTGGAGCACGCCCTGGGCCACCTCGGCCTGGTAGGGAGTGTACGAGGTGACGAACTCGGGCCGCAGTGTGAGGCTCCTGACCACCGGCGGGAGGAAGTGGTCGTAGATCCCCCCTCCGGCGAAACAGCACAGGCCCGCCGTGTTGCGCGCCCCGAGCTCGTCGATGTGACGCATCACGTCCAACTCGGCCATCGGCACTGGAAGAGCCAGCTCGTGGGCGAGGGCCACGCCCGCCGGAAGGTGACGGAACAGGTCGGCGGACTCGGCCAGGCCGAGCGCTCCGAGCATCCGTGCCACGTCCGCATCGGTGTGTGGGGTGAAGTCCATCAGCGGTCCAGGAAGGGTGGGACGACGCGGCGGGCGTCCAACCACTTTCCCCTGATCTCGATCGACGCCGTGGTGGCTTCGCCGGGGTCCGGGCCGACGTATCCCATCCCGATGCCTACCCCCAGAGTCGGGCTGAAGTTCCCGCTGGTGACGACACCCGCCGCGGTGCCGCAGCGGAGCGGGTAGCCGTGGCGAGGGACGCGGCGCTCGGCGAACGCGAAACCGATGAGGGTTCGTGGCACGCCGGCGATGCGTTCCCGCTCGAGCGCGTTCTTTCCCACGAAGTCGTGATCCCAGCCGACCACCCACTCGTGGCCTGCCTGCAAGGGCGTGGTGCTCGTGTCGAGATCCTGGCCCCACAGCGGGTACCCCATCTCGAGGCGGAGGGTGTCGCGCGCCCCGAGACCGGCCGGGGCGGCGCCTGCCTGCACGACGCGTTCGAACAGTGATGGGGCGAGTGCGGCGTCCACCATGATCTCGGCGCCCCTCTCCCCCGTGTAGCCGGTGCCGGCTGCCATGAGGAGGCCCTCGCTCCGCTTCGATTCGACCACTCTGAAACGCCCCGGCTCGGCGCCGACGACCTCCCCGAGGATGCGGGGCGCTTGGGGGCCCTGAACCGCGATGAGGGCTGTGCTCGGCCGGAGATCGACGATCTCGGCGCTGTCGCCGACGGCATCTCGGAAGCGAAGAAGCACGGTGTCGTGGTTCACGCCATTGGGGAGTACCACGAAGCGCTCCGCCTCGAGCCACCAGACGATCACGTCGTCGATGACCCCGCCGTCGTCATCGAGGACCATCGTGTATTGGGCTCGTCCTGGTTCGATGCGGTCGATGTCGTTGCACAAGAGCCCCGACACCGCGGCGTACGCCCCAGGTCCGGAGAGTGAGAAACGCCCGAGGTGGGAGACATCGAACACTCCCGCGCTGGTGCGCACGGCGTTGTGTTCGGTGAGGGTCCCCGCGTACTGGAGGGGCATTTCCCAGCCGCCGAAGTCGGTGAAACGAGCTCCGAGCCGCTCATGGAGCGCGTGGAGGGGCGAATGAGCGGTCACACCGCGAACTCTAGACGGCACCCCAGCCGGGTCATCCCGCCGGTTCGTCAGCCGGTTTCGGTGTCTCCGAGGTTGATCACCTGGACGGGTCCGGGGATGCGGGTGGGTGCAGGAGAGTCACCCAACGAGACCGTGGAGGCTTCGAGGTCGTACTTGATGAGCAGGTGTAGGTAGTCGCGTTGGTAGAAGATCTTGCAACGAACCTCGGGATGCCGCTCCCTGAGAAGGCGGATCTTGCGGTTCTTCTTGGTGACGAGTTTCTGGCTCATCGTGGTGATCTCGATGAACAGGTCCTCGTCGGGGAGGTAGAAGTCGGGTGTGAACCATCCGACGGCTTCGCCGGCGTCGTCAAGCTCGATGTCGAAGGATCGAGGTTCGTATTCCCAGGTGATTCCGTAGAAGTCGAGGAGACGGGCGAACTGCCGTTCGCTGTCGTGTGCGAAATCGACGGAATCGGCCTGGGTGTAGAAGTCGACGGTCAGGTCAGGCCTCCATGGTTGCCGGTTTGACCGTTGCTGGAGCGGTCGAGTCGGGGAACAACTGGTGGATCTTCCCCTCCATCTCCTGCTGGACCGGGCCGACGGCGATCCCGAACACGCCTTGGCCGCGCTTGAAGACGTCCACGACTTCGTCGGCGCTGTGCGCGGCGTAGATCGTGGTTCCATCCGAGAGCAGCGTGACGTCGGTGAGCGGAGTCTCACTGCGGAATTGCTCCCGCAACAGGTCCATGGCCTGGCGGATCTTCTTGAGGCTCATCCCGGCGTCGAGCAGCCGCTTGACCACACGGAGCTGGACGACGTCGCCGAACGAATAGAGCCGCTGTGAACCGGAGCCCTGTGCGCTCTGCAGGGACGGTCGGAGCAGACCGGTGCGCGCCCAATAGTCGAGTTGGCGATAGGTGATCCCGACGATGTTGCAGACCTGCGGTGCGCGATACCCGTCCGTCACGTCGCCTCCCATGTGCCCAGAGACCCAGAGCTTACAGCGTGGTAATTCCCCTCCGGGAACTACGGGACTGAAGTTAGGACTCACGATGGGGAGTTGTCAACAACCCCTGTGGAAAACGTCATCGGGAGCGCTGGGGCGAGCCGATCCCTTCCCCTACGCGCCGACGTGGGCCCGGAGCCGGTCGATCTGGTCGGCGTCGCCGAGTGCAATCACCATCGCCCCGGCAAGGATGCGGAAATCAGGGTCAGGGTTGAAGTTCAGCTCTCCCGCGGGGTTCTCCACTCCGAGCACGAGCGCGCCGCTCTGGTCGCGAATGGCCGACTCCCGCAGGCTCTTGCCGGCCAGCGGAGAACCGTCCGGCACGGCGATCTCCTCGATGCGGAACTCCACCAGGCGGCCGTGGAGGATGACGTCGACGAAGTCGTCGAGTTCTGGCTCGGCGGCGAGCGCCGCCAGCCGCTGGGCTCCCACCAGCTGCGGCGACA
>DATECY010000198.1:0-9045 GCA_035286665.1 Acidimicrobiia bacterium | reverse complement strand
GTCGAGCCGATGGAGCGCGACTCGCGCCTCCTGGTGACGGCGGCGCAACTGGGGGAGCACAACGAGATTCGGGTCGCATACGAGCGTGCCTACGACCACACGGGCGAAGGGCTTCACCAATTCGTCGACCCCAGCGACGGGGCCGAGTACCTCTACACCCAGCTGGAGCCCTACTCGGCACATCGCCTCATGCCGTGCTTCGACCAGCCCGACATCAAGGCGACCTACGAACTCACCATCACCGCCCCCGCCGAATGGGTAGTGGTGACCTCGGGGCGGGAGATCGACCGCGAGGAGGTCCCCGGTGGGCGCACCAGGCGGGCGTTCGCCAAGACGGTGCCGTTCTCGACCTACCTGCTGTCGGTCGCGGCCGGCGCGTACGCGTCGGTGACCGACGACCACAACGGCATCCCGCTCGGCATCCACGCCAGGGCATCGCTCATGCCGTACCTCGACTCTGCGCCGCTGTTCGACCTGTCCAAGCGGCTCCTCGACCACTACGGAGAGCTCTTCTCCGAGCCCTACCCGTTCGACAAGCTCGACCAGGTGTTCGTCCCCGAGTTCAACTGGGGCGGCATGGAGAACGTGGCCAACATCACCTACACCGACACGATCATCTTTCGCGACCCGCCGACCGAGGATCAGCTGCTTCGCCGGGACGAGTTCTTCGCTCACGAGATCGCTCACATGTGGTTCGGGGACCTGGTGACGATGCAATGGTGGAACGACATCTGGCTCAACGAGTCGTTCGCGTCCTTCGTCGCCTACGCGGCGTTGGACGCTCTCGGTGGGCATCCGACCATCTGGCAGGACTTCAACTTCCGGATGAAGCTCTGGGCGTACCGAGAGGACCAGCTGCCCACCACCCACCGCATCGCAGGAGAGGCGGCCAGCACCGACGAGGCGTTCCTCAATTTCGACGGCATCTCGTATGGGAAGGGTGCCGCAGTTCTCAAGCAGTTGGTGGCCGCCATCGGGCAGGAGGCCTTCCGCGATGGGCTGCGTTCCTACTTCCGGCGTCACCGATTCGGCAACGCAGCCCTTGCCGACTTCCTCGCGGCTCTCCAGGAGGGGAGCGGGGTCGACCTGGTCAAGTGGGGGGCCCGGTGGCTCACCACTGCGCAGGTCAACACCATCGCCGCTTCGTGGAGGCAGGCCGACGGCGTGGTCAAGGACCTCACCCTGCGCCAGAGCGCCCCCGACGATCATCCGGTGTTGCGACCGCACCACCTCGAGGTCGCCCTGGTCGATCGCACCAACCGGATGATGGTGTTGCCGGTGCTCATCGACGGCGTGTCGGCGAAGGTTCCCGAGGCGGCGGGTATGGCTCTACCCGCATTCGTGTACCCCAACCACGGCGACCACGGGTATCTCAAGGTCGCCCTGGACCCGGCCTCGGTGGAGTATGCCGAGGCGCACCTCGGCGACATCGCCGAGCCGCTCCTGCGCCAGCAGGTGTGGTCATCGCTATGGGAGATGGTCCGCGACGCCCAACTGGCCTCGACGCGGTACCTCGGCCTCGTGGCCACGCACCTCCCGGCGGAGGCGTCGATGCCGATCGTGCAGATGGTCACCGCGACCGTGGCAGGTGCCATCGCCCGGTACGTGCCCGAGGCCGCGATCGACGACGAGGGCTCACGGTTCTGTGCGGCGGCAGCGGAGGCCGTCCGTTCCCACCCCGAGGGTGATCGGGGAGTCCTGTGGGCGCGGGCGCTCATCGGAGTCGCTCGATCAGAAGAAGACGCCCGTGCGGCCGCGGCGATCGTGGACAACCCGCCCGAGGGTCTTGCCGTGGATCAGGACATGCGCTGGGGAGTGGCCATCACATGGGCCGGGCTCGGTCTGGAAGGAAACCGGGAGCGGGTGGCCGTCGAACGGGCGCGGGACGACTCGGACCGCGGAGATCGTGCCGTAGCCACAGCAGACGGGTCGCGTCCCGATCTCGCCGCCAAGCAAGAGGTCTGGGATCGGCTTCACGGCAACGGGTACGGCTCCCTCGCCATGGCGAAGGCGGCGGCATCGGGCTTCTGGCGCCGATCACAGCGGGCCCTGCTCGATCGTTTTGTCGACCCGTTCTTCGCCGGCGTGGCCGGGGTGTTCGAGGAGTGGGAGGCGGAGGCCGCACGCGCCTACCTGCGAACCTTCTTCCCGGGCTACCTCGTCGATGTCGAGACGCGGCGTCGCATCGCCACCGTCCTCGAGGACGAATCCATCAATGTGATGCTTCGCCGGATGTTCCTGGAGAACGATGACGACATTCGCCGGGCCATGGTGTGCCGCGATCTCGCGGCATCGGTCTCGGCCTGACCGCCGGTACGCTCCCCGCGATGCCGCGTTCTCTCCGTCGTCTGGCGTCCGATGGGACGCTCTACATCGTCGGTGGAACGATCACCGCCGCGGTCGGCGCGTACCTGTTCCAGATGGTTGGGGGCCGAGCCCTCGGGCCCGCAGCGTTCGATCCGGTTGCCGCCCTGCTCACCGTTCATCTGTTGGTCTTCACCGTGCTGCTCTTGCCCGTCGAGCAGTTCGAAATCCGGCGGGTCACCCTCGATCGGTCGGGGGGGGCGGCGGCCATGAGCGTTGTCATCGGCATCGGCATCGCCGGGGCCGGGGTGTTCGTCCTCATGACTCGCGACCACTATTTCGCAGGCGAGACCGGCTACGCGGTGGTCGCGGTGGCCGCCGTCGCCTGCAATGCCCTGCTCGCCGTCGCCAGGGGTCGCCTCGCCGGATTCAGGCGATTCCGCGCCTACGGGATGGTGAGTGGGATCGTGGCCCTCTCCAGGGTCGTGCTCGCGGTGCTGTTCCTGCAGGTTGCCCACACCGGTGTGAGTGTCGGTTGGGCACTCGCGGTCGCCCCGCTCCTCACGCTCGCGTGGCGCCCGTTTCGCACCCAGCGGGCGTCGGCAGAACCTCGACGCGAAGAGGCGGGTGGCCGGTTCCTGCTCGGGTTCGTCGTCGCAAGCGCTGCCAGTCAGGTCCTGTTGATCGCGGCGCCGCTGGCCGTCCGATCCGTCGACGACACGCTCGGGTTGGTGAGCGTCGTGTTCGTGACGTTCCAGTTGTTCCGAGCGCCGATTGTCATCACCCAGAACCTGCTCGCGCGGCTGTTGCCCCCGTTCACCCGTCTTGCCGCCGAGGGTCGTTCGGCCGACCTGCGCGCCTGGGCGGTGCGTTTTGGCGTCGGCGCAGTCGTCGGAGCACCTCTGGCGGCGGCGGCAGGGGCGATGGTCGGGCCGTTCGCGGTCAGGCTGCTCTTCGGTGCCGAGTTCGAACCGGGCATGCAGATGGCTGCGTGGGCGGCGGCGGGGATGGTCATCGCCACGGCATCACTGCTCGCAGGCCAGGTGCTGGTCGCCGAAGGCCGCACCCTCAGGCTCGCCGCGGCATGGGTCGCGGGATTTGCGGTCGCCATCCTGGCGATGATTCCAGCGATCGGATCCGCAGACATCCGCGTGGCGAGGGCATTCGTGGCCGGTGAGGCGGCAGCGCTGGTGGCGATCGTGGTCAGCGGGACCGGGGGGAGACGGTCCGACCGGTAGCGTGGCGGCCATGGCCCACGACACCGCTGAGCGCAGGTCCCTCCGCGCCGGAGCGGGACGATGACTGCAGTGATCATCGCGTTCGGCGTGTCGATCGCCCTGGCGGTGGTGCTGGTGGTGACGCCCGCACTGCGCTCACCCTTGACCAGGGCGCCCGCCGGGCCTCGGTGGCGAGCGGACGCGGTGCCCGTCTCGGGCGGCATCGCCATGGCGGTGGGCTTCGCGGCGGCGGTGCTGGTGACGGCACGGGGCGAGGCCGGCATCGGCGGGGTCCTCGGGGCGTCGACGTTCCTCGGGGCAATGGGGATCATCGACGATCTTCGCCCTCTGCCGCCCAAGGTGAAGATCGCCGCCCAGGCGATCGGCGGCCTGCTGCTCGCCGCCGGCGGCGTGCGCCCGGCGATACCGGGCGGGGTCGTGGTCGAGACGCTCGGTGCGGTCGTGTGGGTCGTCGTGGTGTCCAATGCCGTCAATCTGCTCGACGGGATGGACGGACTCGCTGCCGGGGTCGGCCTGGTGGCCGGTGCGACGGTGTGGGTGTGGAACGCTCCCGCCCCCATCCCGGCTGCCTTCGTGGGTGCCGTGGTCGGCTTCCTTCCATTCAACCTCTCGCCGGCGCGGATGTTCATGGGCAACGGCGGGTCGCATTGGATGGGGGCGGTGCTCGCCGGCCTCACGTTGATGGACGGGGGCCGGGCCGGTGGCGACCCGGCGGCGCTGTGGGCGGTCGGGCTGGTGCCGGTGGTCCTCCTCGCAGTGCCCCTCTTCGATACCACGTTCGTGGTGGTGGAACGGCTTCGTCACCGACGGCCGGTGACGGTCGGCGGCACCGACCACACGTCACATCGACTCGTGGCGTCTGGGGTGACCGAGCGTGCCACCGTCGGCCTGTTGTGGGCGGTGGGCGTTGCCGCTGCCGGCACGGCGTCATTGGCCAGAGTGGGCACGGTCGCGTTCGGCGTGGGCGCCATCGTGCTCACCGCGCTTCTGGCGACCCTGGCGCGCCGGCTCGCCCGCGTCGCGGTCTACGACTGAGGGCCGCAGACGTCCTCGAGGGGCTGCAGGTTGAGGACCGCGATGGCCTCGAGGGGTGGGAGGCTCAGTGCGGTGCGGACCGTCTGCGCGATGAAGTCGCGATCGGGGATCGGCCAGCCACCCGGCCACAGGTCGGCTATGTACGACGTCGGTGTTCCCTCGAACTCGGGCGCATTCGGCATGAATCGGATGGAGACGATGTCGGTGAGGTCGGCCTTTGCCGCCAGCTGGATGAAGGCGGGCAGGTCGTCGATCGGAATGTCGGTCTTCACGCTCTGCTCGATGGCCGGGACGAACGTCGGCAGCTCCCGAAACAGCGTGAGCGGATCGGCCTGGGCGGCCAGGGCCTCGAGGACGCAGCGCTGATGGCTCATGCGTCCGAAGTCACTCCCGATGACTCCGTGACGTACCCGGGCGTACTTCAGGGCCGTCTCCCCATCCATGTGGTACGTCCCCGGTTCGATGACGATCGTGGTGACGGTTCCGTCCATGTTCGGGTAGTTCTCGTCGTAGATCCGATCGATCACGTTGATGTCGACGCCGCCGACGGCGTCGATCATGGTCACGAAACCCTCGAGGTCGACCAGGGCGAAGTAGTCGATGTCGATCCCGAGCAGGTACCCGAGGATCTCCTTGGCGGCGTTGCCGCCCGAATTCACCCCGCCGGGGAACAGGTCGGGTCGAGTCAGCCCCGACTGGTAGATCTCGTTGGCGATCAGGTCGAAGCACCCACCAGGGCAGTCGTACGCGCCGTGTGCGGGGCTGTCCGCCGGGATCGGGAGGTGGATGAGGTTGCGGGGGATGCCGAACATGGCGGTCCACCCGGTCTCGGGGTCGATCGACAACACGATCATGGTGTCGGTTCGAATCCCGTCGCGGCCAACACCGGCATCGCCGCCCATGAGGAGCACGTTCACCCGGGTCCCGTCGGTGAAGGTGTCGGGCACCGAGATCGTCGTGGTCGACTCGGCGGCGGCCGTCGTCGTAGCCGTGCTCGATGACGATCCGTCGGCGTCGGTACCCGTGGTCGACGTCATCGTCGGCGGGGTCGTCGCCGGAAGGGAGGATTGGCCCGGGTCGCTCACGTAGTCGTACGTGAAAGCGTCGTACAGGAGGACGTTGCGCTGTCCCACCCAGATGTGGGGGATCGCCACGATCGCCACGATCGCCACGATCGCCAGGGTGGTCACGGGTCCCGACGGTGCGGTGGTGCGCCGAGATGTGGCCGGTCGACACACGAGGTAGGCGTCGATCATCACGGCGATTCGGAACGCAAACAGGATCGCATTGGCGGCGAGGAGCACCAGGAGCAGAGTCGGGTGGTCGGTGAAAGGCCGGACGAGCGCGACCGCGAGGCTGAGGCTCAGACCACCGACGAGGACGAACACGAGGAGCAGCGCCACCGGGACGACCACGAGCCCTGTGATCGCGATGAACGTCCAGCCGCGGCGGCGCCAACCCGCGTAGAGATGACCCGCACCCGGCAGGATCGCCGAGAGGAGGGCGGCGACGATCGGCCGGGGAGCGGGTCGGTCGCCCGCGGCGCGAGTGGTCGGCGGTGTCGTCGGCATCGGAACAGAATACGACAGGCCGGGATCAGCGAGTTCCGTTCCGAAATGTCGTGCGCGCTCTAACCTGCGCCCATGTTCAGGTTCCTCGCGCAGATCCCCACCGACTTTCCCGAGAGAGCCGGACAGATCGTCGATCAGGTGAAGGCGAACCCGGTACTCCTGGCGATGCTCATCGGGGTGGGTGTGATCACGGCAGCCATATTCCTGTGGGGCATCACCAAACAGGCGTTCAAGGCCGCGATCTTCGGCGGCCTGTTGAGCGTTGGTGCCTGGTACTGGTACTTCAAGGTGAGATAGCCGGCGGTGGAGTTCCTCTGGAGGGTCGTCACCGACGCGCTCGAGGCGTTGCGCGCCTTCGGCCCCGCCATCCGCGACGTTCTGGGACTGACACTCGAGGTGTCGGGGATCGCCACGGTCATCGGCGTCGTGATCGGCGTGCCCCTCGGCGTGGCGCTCGGGGCCGGTCGATTCAGGGGCAGAGGGGCCCTCACCGTGGCGGTCAACACGGGGATGGGGATGCCCCCGGTGCTGGCCGGCCTCGTTCTCCTGCTGTTCTTGTGGAACGAGGGCCCGCTCGGCGCATGGGGCCTGCTGTTCACCCCTGCGGCGATGATCGCCGCCCAGGCGCTGTTGGCGATCCCAATCGCCGCCGGGGTGACCGCAGGGGCGGTGCGCGGGTTGGCTCCCGACGCGGTGGAACAAGTACGTGCCCTGGGGATGGGTGCCTTCGGCAGGGGAGTCGTCCTCGGGCGGGAGGCGTGGCCGGGTGTCGTCGCCGCCGCCGCGGCCGCATTCGGCAGGGTGGTCTCAGAGGTTGGCGCCGTCCTCGTCGTCGGCGGCAACATCGCAGGAGAGACTCGAGTGCTCACCACGGCGATCGTCCAGGAGTCGCGACAGGCGAACTTCGGTACCGCGCTCGCCCTCGGAGTCATCCTCATGGTGATTGCCGTCGTCGTGAACGGCGTACTGACCTGGCTCCAGTTCCGGGAGGCGCGATGACGGCGATCGACGTTCGGGATCTGCGCCACGACGGCCGCGGATTGCGTCTCGAGATCGGGGCCTTTTCCGTTCCTGAGGGCGGCAGGGTCGTCCTGTTCGGCCCCAATGGCGCCGGCAAGACCACGCTGCTGCGGCTGCTGGCGGGGACCCTCGGGGGAGGATTCGCGGTCCCTGCGGCCTATCTGCCCCAACGTCCCTATCTCTTCCGAGGGCGGGCGTCGCGCAACCTGCACCTGGGCCTCGACCCGGCGGGACGGCTTCGTGCCGACGCTCTGGCGGCCCGGCTCGGGGTCGGTGGGCTCGGCGACAGACCGGCGCGCGCGCTTTCGGGTGGTGAGCGCCAGCGGATCGCCTTGGCCCGGGTCCTCGCCAGGCCAGAAGACATCGTGCTTCTCGACGAGCCGCTCACCGCCCTCGACGCGGCGGACCGGGCAGTGGTGGGGCGGGTCGTCGCCGAGGCGCTCGCCGACCGCACCGCGGTGATAGTCACTCATGACCGCGACGATGCGGTGATGCTCGCCGACACGATGGCGGTGATGGTGGCCGGGAGGATCCGCCAGATGGGCCCGGTCCGCGATGTCCTCGGGCTGCCCGTCGACGATGCAGTGGCCGCCGTGCTCGGCGTGTCGAACGCTCACGCCGGACGGACGATCGGCACCGACGGTGCGCTCGTCGAGGTCGACCTCGGCGGCGCAACGGTGTGGGGCGTCGGTGACGCCACCGGAGACGCCGTCGCCCTCTTCGGGGCCGAGACCGTCACGGTGTATGCCGGGAGGCAGGGGACTGCCGGCTCGGCTCGCAACCGTTGGGTGGGCACGGTCGGGGTGGTCCGTGAGTTGGGGAGGCTCGTCGAGATCGTGGTCGATGCCGCGTTTCCCGTGGTCGTCGTACTCACCCCGGGCTCGGTGGACGCCCTTGGGATCCAAGTCGGGACCGTCGTGACGGTCGCCGTCAAGGCCACTGCGGTTCGGGTGGTGTCCCGGTGAGGCGAGCCCTTGCGGCTGCCCTGCTCGTGCTCGTCGCCGGGTGTGGTGGCGGCGGGACCAGAGTCATCGTCGCCGCCGGGACCACCCTGGTGGACTCCGGCGTGCTCGACGAGGTCGTGGGTGACTACGAGCGGGAGCATCCGGGTGTGAACATCTCCGTGGTGGGCGACGCCACGGCGCGGGCGCTCGATCTCGGGCGCCACCGAGCGGCCGAGGTGCTCATCACCCACGCGCCCGCAGCCGAGGCCGCGTTCGTCGCCGAGGGCAACGCAGCCCGATACGAGCCGCTCATGACGAGTCGTTTCGTCCTCGTGGGCCCCCCCGACCGGGCGGCGCTTCTGTCCGGCCTCACGCCCGAGGAGGCCTTCGCCCGCATCGCAGGAGAAGGATGGGAGTTCGTCACCCGGGCGGACGGATCGGGCACCGAGGCGGCCGAGCGGTCGATCTGGAACGTCATCGGGATCGACCCCAGCGGCGAGCTCTGGTACACCGCCACCGGGTTGGGGATGGGCGACACCCTGCAGGTGGCCGATCAACGTGGCGCGTTCACCCTGGCGGAGGAGGGGACGTTCCTCTCGGCTTCGCCGGTGCTGTCGCTGGTGTCGGCCGACCTGATCGCGAGCGACCGTCTGGTCAACCCGTATCACGTGACCCTGGTCGTAGGATCCTCCGCCGAGGCGGGCGGGTTCGTCGACTGGCTCCTATCTGGGGAGGGCAGGGCCGCGATCGTCGCCGCCAATCAGGCGCGTTTCGGCGTTCAGATCTTCGTTGTGCCCTGACGCCTCAGAGCGCCCGTCCAATAGGCGGGCGTTCTTGCGCGATGCTGATGGCTCTTGGGCCGGGGGCCTCATCGCGGTGCGGTTGGGGTCCCCAGCCCCAACCGCCGCGTCCGCGCCTGTCGGCGCGCCCTCT
>DATECY010000197.1:0-3044 GCA_035286665.1 Acidimicrobiia bacterium | reverse complement strand
CCCCCGATGATGGAGCAGAAGTCGGGCCGGATCATCAACATCTCCTCGCGCGCCTGGCTGGGAGGCCCGGGACAGGCCAACTACGCGGCATCGAAGGGGGCCGTGATCAGCCTCACCCGCACCCTGGCGCTGGAGATGGCCCGTTACGGGATCACCGCCAACTGCATCGCCCCGGCCCTCGTCGACACACCGCTCTTCCGCGGTCTCGCCGCGGACGTGCAGGAGCGCCTCGTCAAGACCATTCCGGCGGGACGGGTGGGAACGCCCGGCGACATCGGCAATGCCGTACTCTTCTTTGCCGCAGACGAATCGTCATACGTGACCGGTCAGACCCTGTACGTCTGTGGGGGGCGAAGCCTGGGCGCCGGATGAGGGGAGCCAACCGATGGCGATGACGCTGGCCGAGCGCATCCTGGCGCGGGCCTCGGGGCGTGACTCGGTGTCGGCGGGTGAGTTCGTCGTCGCCGAGATCGATCTTGCGCTGCTGCACGACATCTTCGCGGCACGGGTATTCGACACACTGGCGGAGGTCGGTGTGGCGGGCGTCTTCGACCCGGATCGCATCGCGGTGGTCATCGACCACCTGGTGCCGGCCCCGTCTCCCGAGGCGGCCGAAGTCCACCAACGCATCCGTCGACACGTCGCCCGGCTCGGCATCACCGCCTTCTACGACGCCGGCGAGGGCATCTGTCACCAACTGCTTCCAGAGCAGGGCCACATCCGCCCCGGAATGCTCGTCGTCGGCACCGACTCCCACACCACCACCTACGGGGCGCTGGCGGCCGGGGGCACCGGGATCGGCACCTCGGACATGGTCTACGCCTTGGCCACCGGACGGCTGTGGTTCCGGGTCCCTGAGACGATCCGCTACGAGTTCACCGGAGCCCTGCAGCCGATGGTGACGTGGAAAGACGTCATCCTCCATCTCGCCGGTCGCTTCGGATCGGACGGGGCCCAGTACCGCTCGATGGAGTTCGGCGGGCCCGGCGCGGCTCTCGCCGACATGTCGAGCCGTTTGACGGTCGCCAACATGGCTGTGGAGATGGGGGCCAAGTTCGGCATGTTCGCCGCCGACGCGGTCACCGCGGCCTATCTCCAGGACGACGACGTGGAACTCGGCTGGCGGCCCGACCCCGACGCGTCGTACGAGGCCGTGCACGATGTCGATCTATCCGGCCTATCCCCCCAAGTTGCCCTCCCCCACGACGTGGGCAATGTGCGTTCCGTCGAGGCGGTGGGTGAGATCCGCATCGACCAGGCCTTCATCGGCACCTGCACCAACGGTCGCATCGAGGACCTCCAGGCCGCTGCGGAGATCCTCCGGGGACGGCACATCGCCTCCGGCGTCCGTCTCCTCGTGGCCCCGGCCTCCCGCCAGATCCTGCTGCAGGCGATCGAGGACGGGACGATCGCCACCCTGGTATCGGCAGGAGCAGCGGTGTTGGCTCCCGGCTGCGGACCCTGTTTCGGCGGCCACGGCGGGCTACTCGCCCCCGGGGAGCGTTGCATCGGAACCCACAACCGGAACTTCATCGGTCGAATGGGAAGCGCCGAGGCTGAGATCTATCTCGCCTCGCCAGCCACCGTGGCAGCCTCGGCCGTCACCGGCACGATCACCGATCCTCGATCCATGGCGATGGCCCGTGACTGAGGCACCGATGGTCGCAAGGGTATGGAAGTTCGGCGACGCCATCAGCACCGACCTGCTCTCCCCCGGCGCCTTTGCCCTCGACTCGCTCGAAGTGAGGATGCGCCACGTACTCGAATCGGTGAATCCCCGGTTCGCCACTGATGTGCGGCGAGGCGACGTGGTCGTCGCCGGACACAACTTCGGCTGCGGCTCGAGTCGGGAGACGGCCGCCGAGAACCTCCAAGCCCTCGGGGTGGCCTGCGTCGCCGCCGAATCCATGTCACGCTTGTTCTTGCGCAACGCGGTGGCGGTCGGGCTCCCCGTTCTCATCTGCCGGGGCATCCACGATTCCTTCGCCGACGGCACGGGCATCGAGATCGACCTCGCCGCCGGGACCGCAACGAACCCCGACAGGGGCATCACCTGCCGCGGCGAACCGCTCCCCGCCGAGATGCGTCGCATCCTCGCCGCCGGAGGGATTCTCGCCGTGCTGCGCCGTAGCGGCGACGCCACCTGAGGGGAGTCCTCCGCCGAGGGGCCCGGCTACAGTCGCCACGACCCATGACCGCACCGAGCGCTCCAGCGACCGACATCGGAATCCGGCTGGCCGAGTTGTTGAACATCCTCGGGCGCACCGGCGACGGGATGATCGCGGTGGATCAAGGCCTCCGCATCGTGGGCTGGAACACCGCCGCCGAACGGCTGCTCGGCTACGCCGCCGAGGACGCCCTCGGACGGCCGTGCCACGAGATCCTGGGCTGGAGGAATCGCTGCGGCGACACGGTGTGTGACGAGAACTGCGCCGCCTCCCGAGCGGGCACCGCCGACGAGATAATCGAATCAGCCGAAGTCATCGGCCGTACCGCCTCCGGCCGCAAGCTGTGGCTCAATGCCACAACGATCGTCCCCCCGCCGGAGATGCGCGGTGAGTGCCGGCTGGTGCACTTGATCCGAGAAGTGGCGCTTCCCCCCGAGTTGGAGCGCCTGGTAGTAGAGCGACTGTCCGGATGGAGCCCGTCCGGGAAGATCCGGAATCCCCGCCTCGACGCCCTCACCAGCCGGGAGCGGGAGGTCCTGCAGCTGCTGGCCGAGGGTCTCGATGGCACCCTCATCGCCGAGAAGCTGTTCGTGTCCCCCGCCACGGTACGCAACCACGTACAGCACATCCTCACCAAGCTCGGAGTCCACAGCAGGCTCGAGGCGGTCTCGGTGGTCCTGCGCGGCTGAAGCCGGGCGCGCCCGGCGTGTCGGCACGTCCTGCCGGCTCTCAGAGGGCGCGCCGCTAGGCGCGGACTCCGCGGTTGGGGCTGGGGACCCCAACCGCACCGCGATGAGGCCTCCGGCCCAAGAGCCATCAGCTCAGAGGGCGCGCCGCTAGGCGCGGACTCCGCGGTTGGGGCTGGGGACCCCAACC
>DATECY010000196.1:0-9817 GCA_035286665.1 Acidimicrobiia bacterium | reverse complement strand
ACCGACCCAACGGTGATCTGGGACGATCCGACCGCCGTCTTTGCGGACCCCGGACTCCTCGGCACAGCCGTCGAGTTGCGGGTGACCGAGGCGGTACGGGCGTGCATGGCCGAACAAGGCCAGACCTTCCGCGGTCCCGCGGTGGCCGAGAGCATCTACACGATCCTCGATCCGGCCACCGACGGATACGGCATCGCCGCCGGGAGCACGAGCCCGCGACCGACGCTCGGTGGCGGCGGGCCATCCTTCGAGAACAGAGTCGCCTATGAAGCGGCGCTCTACGGTGCCCCGCTCGACGCCACCGGGACGACCGACGGGGGTTGCGCCGCCGTCGGATACCAGGCACTCATTGCGGCGGTCGACACGTTGGAGACGATGCCGTACACGATCGACCAACTGGAAACCGACGCCCGCGCCGACCCCGCCTATGCCGCCGCCACCGTGGCGTGGGCGGCGTGCATGACCCTGCGCGGATACACCGCATCCTCGCCCGATGACCTGATCCGAACCCAGGAATCCAGGATTGCCGCCCTGAGCGGTGACGACGCCCGGGCGCTCGGCGTGGAGGAGCGCCGGATCGCCGTCGACGACTTCGCGTGTCGTCGCCAGACGATCGATCCGGCGACGCGGGAGGTGGCAGAGCGGCTGGCACCGGTGTTCGTCGAGCGGAACCGTTCCCAGCTCGAGACCCTCATCCCCCGGCCGGGTGGTCCGGACCTCCCGGCCGGACTGGGGAGCGGCGATGTCCAGGCCACCCTCATCTGGAGTTCAAAGGCAGACCTCGACCTGTCGGTGACCGACCCGTCTTCCGACGTCGTGTACTACGGCAATCGGAACATCGCCTCCGGCGGCACCCTCGACCGCGACGCCAACTACCCATGCAACACCGACGACGCGTCTCCGGCGGTGGAGAACGTCTTCTGGCCGACCGGCGCCGCACCGGACGGCTCGTACACCGCCTCGGTGGTGCTCACCTCCGACTGCCTCGGTGAGGGGCCACAGTCCTTCGAATTGATCGTCCGGGTCGGAGGTGTGGTGGTCCACGATTCGCGGCATACCGTCACGGCGCAGGAGAGTCGGTTCGACTTCGACTTCACGGTGGGCTCGAAATGACCGGCGTACCTCCTCCCCCTCCCCCGCCACCGTTGCCTGACCCCGAGCCGCGCCGGGTGAGGTCACCCAAGTCGGTGCCGACGAAACCGCACCCGCGCTCCTGGATCCATCGAGTGGTCAGGGTGGTCCTACTCGGAATCGTGAGCGGGCTCGTTCTCGTGCTGGCGCTGGCTTATGTGGTGAGCGGATCGGTCGGGCCGAATCCACCGGCCGCCGACGTGTGCGCCGAGGTCGCCGGACCGTTGCTCGACGAACCGCTGGCCGGCGTCACGCTGAACACCGTGTGCACCGACATCGACACCCGCCTCGACGAGCCCATCTCGGGAACCGATGGATTCGAAGGTGACTTCCGTTACGACGGGCCACCGTCCGACCCGGCCAAACCCCGCCCCGGCTACCTGCTGTGGGAGAGCGACGGATGTTCGGCACCGGTCCTGGGCAGGGGCCCGTTCGACTTCACCCTCGCGTGTAACCGTCACGACTTCGGTTGGCGCAACCTCAAGAACATCGACGCGCCCCAGGTGCCCACCTGGCAGGTGGAGAACAAGGACCGGGTCGATGCCGGATTCCTCTACGACATGAGGGTGCGCTGCGCGGCGGTGCCCGCGATCGTCCGCATCGGCTGCGACACAACGGCTCGCGTCTATTACACCGCGGTTCGGCTCAACCCCTCGGGGGTCAAGGGAATCCCCGGAGGCGGCGGATGACCGAGGACGTGACCACCTTCTCCACCGACCGTCTCAAGGCGCTCACCGACGGCGTGATCGCCATCGTCATCACCCTGCTGGTGCTCGAGCTCACCGTCCCGGTGGTGTCGGAGATCCCCGGCTCGCAGGGGCTGTGGCCCGAGCTGCGCGGCCTGTGGCGGGAGTTGCTCGGCTACACGGTGAGCTTCTTCGTGGTAGGCCTCCTCTGGCTCTACCACCACAGCGTGTTCCGCTACGTCCGCAAGGCCGACGGCACCCTGCTCACCCTCAACGTGTTCTTCCTGTTCGCGGTGTCGATCACCCCGTTCAGCTCGGCGCTCGTCACCGCCAACCCGGACGAGCGGCTGGCGGCGATCATCTACGGGAGCAGCATCTTCCTCGCCGCCGCCGCCAACGCCGCCATGTTCGCCTACGCGTCGTGGAAACACCGTCTCGTGGACGCCCGCCTCGAGGCGGAGTTCATCCGACGAGAGAACGTCTCGGCGCTGGGGATCCTCTTCGTGCTCGCCGCCGGCGCAGGACTCGGGTACATCGGATCCAGCTACACCTACGCCGTCCTCGCAGTGGCGGTCACCTACTACTGGGTGATGACTGCCCTCAATCGGGAGGGCGCCTCGGCGACCCGGCGCGGGGACCACGGTGCTCGGGAGGCCTGACCGTCCTGCGGTTCGAGGCGGCACGGAGGTAACTCGTGCAGACGGTTGTGTGCCCATTTCGTACTCACTCTTGGAGGGTGCACGAAGAGGCTCGCGTCGACCTCGACTGAGAGGGCACGCCGATAGGCGCGGCCTCGGCGGTTGGGGCTGGGGACCCCCAACCGCACCGCGATGAGGCCTCCGGCCGAAGAGCCATCAGCATTGCGCAAGAGCGCCCGCCTATTGGCGGACGCTCTCAGGAAGACCGGACCCCGGCGTGTTGCCTGATGAACTCACCGATGGCCACAACGGCAGGCCTCGCCTTGGGCACGAAGGGCCCGAACGCCTGGAACACATGGATCTGATCGGCCCACACGTCGAGGATCACCTCACCCCCGGCCTTGCGGATTCGCTCGGCGAGGCGTCGCGAGTCGTCGAACAGCACCTCGGCTCCACCGACCTGGATGAGCGTCGGGGGCATTCCGGTGACGTCGGCATAGAGCGGCGAGGCCAGCGGGTTCCTCGGGTCGGCATCCCCCAGGTAGGCGCCAACGGCCGGCCCCATTTGATCGGGGATGATCCACGGGTCGTCGGCGGCGCGGGTGACCAGCGATTCCCCGGTGCAGGCGAGGTCGGTCCAAGGGGACAGCAGCACCGCCGCGGCGGGCATGGGGAGACCGGCGTCGCGAGCGGCTACCAGGGTCGCCATCGCCAGGCCCCCTCCTGCAGAGTCGCCGGCGATCGCCATCGATCCCGAATGGATGCCCGACCCGAGCATCCACGCATAGACGGCGAGCGCATCATCGGCCGCTGCCGGGAATGGATGCTCGGGGGCGAGTCGGTAGGCCGGAGCCAGTATCCGAGCCCCGGAGGCGGCGGAGATGCGCGACAGCAGGGAGCGATGGGTCCGCGGAGACCCGTTCGTGTACCCACCCCCGTGGAGGTACAAGACGGATGTGCCATCGCCGGCACCGCGCGCCGTCACCCACTCGCCGGGAACTCCACCCGCGTCCACCGGGGTGACGACGGTGCCGCGACGAACGGGCAGCAGCCGGGCACTGCGCTCCATCTCGGCACGATGCTCCTCGATGGTCGGTTCGGCACCGGCTCCGAACCGTGAGCGGTACCAATCCAGGGTCCTGATGATCCGATGCCCCGCTGAGGTCACCCGCCGAGCGTAGCCCGGAGCCGCGCACGAGCGACCAAAGCAGTAGGTTGGCAGCATCGTTCACCAGGAGGGGCCGTGGTCACCGCTTTCGTGCTCATCCAGACCGACCTGGGCCGACAGAACGGCGTCGCCATCGCGTTGGCTGAACTCCCCGGCGTGACCAAGGCGGCCGTTCTCACCGGACCGTACGACGTCATCGCCGAGGTCGCCGCCGGAGACGTCGACGCCCTGGGCAAACTCGTCTACAACGGCATCCAGGGGGTGCCGGGGGTGACCCGCACGGTCACCTGCCCGGTACTGCACCTGTAGGTTTCGATGACCCATGAGTGAAGGGCCGGAGGCAAGCCTCCGGCCCTTGTTCATTCAGGCGACTGAGAGGTTCAGCTCCTGCGGTCCTTGGCGATGTTGACCTTGAGCTGACGCCCGTCGACGCTCCGGCCATCGATCGCCTTGATGGCCGTGGTGGCCTCGGCCGGCTGCGCCATCTCGACGAAGCCGAAGCCGCGCGAGCGGCCCGTCTCCCGGTCGGTGACGACCTGGGCGTTGGTGACCTCACCGTGCTCGGCGAACAACGCCCGCAGGTCTGCGGAAGTCGTGCCGAACGCCAGGTTGCCGACGTAGATGTTGGTGGACATGGATTGCTCCTCGAGTGAATGCACCGTCCTAGAGATACGCCCCACAGATGCCCTCCCGGCTCCCGCGAGATGACTCGTCACGGCCCGGGGGTTCTGCGGCGACTTCACTCGACGGGACTGGAAGGAGCGAAGACCGGCGTCACACGCATACATCGGCGTGTGCTGACAACAACGCTAGCAGAACGCGGGCCACTCCCAGACGACAGACGACTACCGCGCCTGCTGCATCTCCCGGTGTTCTACCTTGCCGTCGGCGTGGAGGGCGAAGCGTCCTTCGGCACGGGCGTGGACCGGTGCCGGCCCGGCCCATGGCCATCCACCGAAACCGGTGCGGCGATAGTCGTCCACGGCCTGGCGCAACTCCTCGGGGGTGTTCATCACGAACGGGCCCATCTGGAACACCGGCGCGCCGATCGGCATCCCCTGGAGCATGAGGAACTCGGCGGGCCCACCGTGGTTGGTGAGGACGACCTCGGCATCGGGACGGACCCGGGCACCGGTCTTGGCGCCGATGCGCTCACCGGCCACGGCGACGTCGTCGCCGGTGAACAGGTGGAGCATCCGGTTGGCGCCGGGCGCCGTCGCCGGGACCGCCCAGGTCGCCCCCGGAGCGAGACGGATGAGCCAGATTCCCAGGTGGGCCTCGGGGCGCGAAGCCCACGAGTCCGGGGGCGGTGACGGCGGCTTCGACCCGTCGATGGATCCGGCGATCGAAGTGACGCTCACCCCCGGCGCCGGGCTCAGGGTCGGGATGTCCTCGCCCCAGAGCATGTCGAAGTAGGCGGGAACCATCTTCGACTCGGGAGGCAGGTTCAGCCAGATCTGGAACAGCTCGAGCGGGTTGGGTCCGGCCGGGTCGAGGAGGGGGAACATCTCGGCATGCTGGATGCCGCTCCCCGTGGTGAGCCACTGGACGTCGCCCTGGCCGTAGCGCGCCGTGGCACCGAGCGAGTCGGAGTGGTCCACGTACCCGCGGCGGACCACGGTGACCGTCTCGAAGCCGCGGTGGGGATGCTGCGGAAAGCCGGGGACCCGCTCTCCGTGATACATGCTCCACCCGTCGAGGTAGGAGAAGTCCGATCCGATCCGCCGTCCGTGCAGCGGCACCGAGGGCCCGAGGTCGTCGTCGCCGGCCGGGTAGTCGTCGAGGTGGTGCACCGTGAAGATGAAGGGGTCGAGCCCCATCCACGGCATACCCAACTCGACGAGTTCAAGCACCGACATTGACACCTCCTGTGGCCCGGTGAGCGTAGAGGAGGGCGGGTCGCTACACGACGACGTGGCGCCCCTTTCGGTCGGCCCCACCGGTACCCTTGCTCCCTCATGCCATGCTCGGCCTGCGGCCACGAGAACCCGCCGGGAACCAAGTTCTGCGGCGAGTGCGGAACTGCGCTGTCGGTGACCTGCGCCCACTGCTCGGTGGTGAACCCCCCTGGCAACAAGTTTTGCGGCGAGTGCGGAAGGGTGATGAGCTCTCCGCCTCCGTCGGGCCCGACCAAGGCGGAGCGCCGCATCGTCTCGGTGCTCTTTGCCGACCTGGTCGGATTCACCCCCTTCTCGGAGTCACGCGACTCCGAGGAAGTGAGGGAGATGCTGACCACCTACTTCGAGCGGAGTCGTGAAATCGTCGAGCGTTTCGCCGGCACCGTCGACAAGTTCATCGGTGACGCGGTGATGGCCTGGTGGGGCGCCGTCGAAGCTCGCGAGGACGACGCCGAGCGGGCGGTACGCGCAGCCCTCGAACTCGTCGCCATGGTCGCGGACCTCGGTACCGAAATGGGCGTGCCTGATCTGGCATTGCGGGCCGGAGTGCTCACCGGGGAAACCTCCGTCGGTCCCGGCGGCAACGAACACGGCTTGGTGGTGGGTGACCTGGTCAATACTGCAAGCCGTCTCCAATCGATCGCCGAGGCCGGAACGGTGGTGGTCGGCGAATCGACCAGGAACGTCGTCGCCGACGCCGTCGAGTTCCTGCCGTTGGGCATGCAGAAGGTCAAGGGCAAGGAAGCCCCGGTGGCCGCCTTCAGGGCGCTGCGGGTCGTCGCCGAACGGGGTGGGCGAGGTCGATCCGAGGGCCTGGAGCCGCCGTTCGTGGGACGCCAAGAGGAGTTGCGGATCCTCAAGGACCAATTGCACGCCAGCACCCGGGAGTCGCGCGCCCGGCTGGTGTCGATCATCGGTGACGCCGGCATCGGCAAGAGCCGACTCGCCTGGGAGCTCCAGAAGTACATAGACGGGATCGTCGACCCGGTCTACTGGCACCACGGCCGCTCCCCGGCATACGGCGACGGGATCGCGTTCTGGGCTCTCGGGGAGATGATCCGCAGCCGGGCGGGGATCGCCGCCGAATCCGACGACAAGGCAAAGGCCCGTCTCAAGCTGCGCACCGCCGTCGCCGAGTACGTGCCGTTCGAGGAGGAACGGCGCTGGTTGGAGCCCCGCCTCGCCGCCCTGCTGGGACTCGACCCGATGCCGCCGGGAGACCGCAACGAGTTGTTCGCGGCAATCCGGACCTTCTTCCACCGGGTCTCAGACCGGGGAACCGTGGTCATGGTGTTCGAGGACCTCCACTGGGCCGACAACGGCGTGCTCGAGTTCATCACCGACCTCGTCGAGCGCTCCACCCACCACCCGATCCTCGTGATCACGCTGTCTCGCCCGGATCTGCTCGATCGTCATGCCGGATGGGGATCGGGCCGTCGCAACCACCTCTCCCTGCATCTCGCCCCGCTCCCCGACGCCGACATGCGCGCCCTGGTCACCGGGATGGCCCCAGGAACACCCGACGCGGCCGCCGACGCCGTCATCGAACGAGCCGCAGGAATCCCTTTGTATGCCGTCGAGTTCGTCCGGATGCTGATCAGCAGCGGCGACCTACAGCGCCACGGGGACGCGTTCGAGCTGACCGGCGACCTGAGCGGCCTGGCCGTGCCGGACTCGCTGGCGGCGGTGATCGGCGCCCGCCTCGACCGGCTCAGCCCCGACGACCGCGCCCTTGCCCAAGACGCAGCGGTCCTCGGTCAGTCGTTCACCATCCATGGTCTGGCTGCGGTGCGTGGCACCGACGCCGACTCCCTTCGGCAACAACTCGACGATCTGGTCCGCCAAGAGTTGTTCGAATTGGATGACGATCCTCGGTCACCCGAACGGGGCCGGTATCGGTTCGTCCAGGGCTTGATTCGCGAGGTCGCCTACGGCCGCCTTGCCAAGACGGACCGGCACCAGCGCCACCGCCGCGTAGCCGAGTACTTCGCCGGCCTCGACGACCCCGAGCTGGCGGGCGTGGTCGCCAGCCACTTCCTCTCCGCCCACCAGACCGCCCCGCCCGGAACCGAGGACCTCCTCGAACGAGGCAGAGCCGCCCTCATCGAGGCTGCCGAGCGCGCCTCGGGCCTACAGGCGCATGCCCAAGCACTCTCCCTCTATCGCCAAGCGCTGGAGCTGACGTCCAACCCGGCGGAAGGTGCGCCGATCCTGCTCAAAGCCGCTCATGCCGCCGGCTGGGCCGGAGACCCCGACACCGCCGTGGATCTGGCGGAACGCGCCGCGGTGGCGATGGCGGCGATCGGAGACGACGAGGGCACGCTGGAGGCGCACACCGTTCTTGCATGGTCCCTGAACTCCTACTACCGCGCCGACGAGGCCGTGGCCGCGCTTCAGCACGCCTATGAGCAACTCGACTCCTTCGACACCGAAGCGCGCGTTGGGCTTGGGCTGGAGATGTCGCGCGCCTTCATGCTCAACCGCCAGTACCTCGAGGCGATCGACGTGGCCGACCGTGTGCTCCCCCACGCCGAACGCATCGCCTCTCCAGGCCAGGTGGTCGACGGAATCATTTCGAAGGCAACGGCCATCGCTTCTTTGGGAAGGGTGCTCGAGGCGGGAGCAATGCTCACCGGCGCAGTGGACCTCGCCGACAAGTACGGCCTCCAGGCACAGGCAATCCGCGCCCTGAACAATCTGGCGGTCGGTCAGGATTGGATCGACCCGCTGGCATCGTTCCGGACGAGCGAGGAGCTGCTGGAGCGCGCCAAGCGCTTCGGAGGCGCGGCGTGGGTAGAGCGCGCTCTCACCGACCTCTCTTCGATGTTCCCCTCCATGGGCCGCTACGACGAAGCCCTCGCGGCCGCATCGCTCGAAAACGACCGCCTCACGGCTTTTGACCAACAGTTACGACGCTGCACACGACTCCTCGTGGCGTCTGTCCGCGGTACCGACCCGGGGGCTGCGGCGACGTTACGTTCCGAAACAGCCGGATGGGCGGCGACCGACCCCCAGGTGCTGCACGGGAGGGATGCCATCGTCGGGTCCTCGTATCTTGCCGACAGCGCATGGGAGAAAGCCTTCGACGTCTACATCGACTTGCCCCTCCCCTACGCGGTCGCCGGAGCTCTCAACGCCGCGGTACGCGCCCGCCAACCCGACCTGATCCGTCGAGCGCTCGACACGATCGACAGGCTCTTCCCCAGAGGCCGGTACGCGGACGCGCTCCGTACTCTCGGCGACTCCTCTCTCGCCCTCCTCGAGAACGACCAGCAAGGTGCGGCGGCCTTTTCGTCTGGTCTCGACCTGCTCGAGAAGGTTGCCCACCCCGTGGACGTCGCCAACTGGCGGACTCTGTTCGGATCACTGGTGGGTCTCGACGATCCGGCCGGCCTCGCGGCCGCCACTGCGGCCCAACACTGGCTGCGTGAGGTCGGTGCCGCCGGGCTGGAGCGGCTCTGGGCCGACGGCCTCCCCGGTGACCCCGTCGACCAGCAGCAAGCGGGCTGAGAGGCCTCCGCCCCTGGCGGTGCCCTCGCTCACCTGGTATCACGGTCACGAAGATCGCAGGGAGCCCCCATGACCGATGATCCGCGCTGGGAAGAGTTCAAGGTGAAGGGCGAGGAGGCACTCGCCAAGGTGAAGGAGTTGGTCAGGGAGGGCAACGTTCGCCGGGTGATCATCGAGAACGAGGACGGCAATACGCTCGTCGAGATCCCGTTGACCGCCGGAGTCGTGGGCGCGTTGCTGCTGCCCATGGCGGCCGCGGTGGGGGCGGTCGCCGCGGTCGTCACCAAGTGCACGATTCGCATCGAGCGCACCGACGGGGCCGGACCCGAATAGCGCTCACGGTCACTGCTTGACACACCGCCCCTCCCTCGGCACCATGCGCCGCAGCCGAGGGGCGGGGGCTCCAGTCGTGACGGGCGCGGTCTACGAGGGCAAGGCAAAGCGGGTGACACTGCGGCCCGACGACACCGTCGAGATCTTCTACAAGGACGACGCCACCGCCTTCAACGGCGAACGCCACGAGCAATTCGCCGGCAAGGGACCCCTGAACAGCCAGATCACCGAGTTGCTGTTCGAACACCTCGAGAGCCGGGGGATCATCACCCATCACCTCGGCCGCATCGACGACCGCACCCTGAAGGCCCGGCACGTCGAGATCATCCCGATCGAGGCGGTGGTCCGCTTCAAGGTCGCCGGCTCCCTCCAGAAGCGCACCGGGCTCCCCTACCTGACGGCGTTCGAACCACCGATCGTCGAGTTCTATTACAAGCGCGACGACCTGGGCGA
>DATECY010000195.1:0-2757 GCA_035286665.1 Acidimicrobiia bacterium | reverse complement strand
CTCGCGCCCGCCGATCGGTGGCTCGCCGAGGACTTCGTCAGGCCGGGCTTCAGCCCTGAGACGATCAAGTACACCGGCCCCCGGGGAGCATGAACGTGGCCATCTGGGACGACGTCATCACCGACACCGACCGGGCCGTCTTCGAGGCGGCCGGTTGGGGGAGGCGAGCCGGATTCGGTGAGCGCCCGGCGGTCGTCGTGATCGATGTGAACTACAACTTCTGCGGAGACAAGGACGAACCCATCCTCGAATCGATCAAGCGGTGGCGATACTCGTGTGGGGGGGTCGCATGGTCGCGGGGGATTCCCGCGATACGGCGGATCCTCGAAGTGGCTCGGCGCAAGCGCCTGCCGGTGATCTATACCACCAACCCTCGTCGCCCCGACGGGTTCGACCTGGGGGTATGGAACCTCAAGAGCCATCGCGCCGCCGATCAGGTCGATGTGATGGGGCACATGGGCAACGACATCGTCGCCGAGGTCGCTCCGCTGCCCGACGACCTGTTCATCGAGAAGCGCAAGCCGTCGGCGTTCTTCGGCACGCCGCTGATGAGCCACCTGAATCAGATGGGTGCCGATTCGCTGATCCTGATGGGCAGCACCACCAGCGGGTGTGTCCGTGCCACTGCCGTCGACGGGCTCTCGTACGACCTCCGTGTCACGATCCCGCACGAGGCGGTCTTCGACCGGGGCGAGGTGTCGCACAAGATCGCCCTCTTCGACCTCCACATGAAGTACGTGGATGTCACCGACACCCAGGACGTGGTGGATCACCTCGAAGGGCTACCCGCCGGGTTGTTCGACGTCACCTACCCGCCGGCGGCTCGGGCCGCACGCGGCTGACCAGGAACGCTTCGGGAATGGCCGCGAGACAGACATAGGGGAGCGAGAGGAGGAGAGCACCGTGGAGCCCCGCACCACCGCCATGGTGAACATCGGGATCTTGCTGACCGGAGACCTGACCGGCCCGATCTCCGACGCCGACTCGCTCCTGATCGAACGGGGGACCATCACCGCCATCGGTGGCGTGGACGCATCCACTGCCGACCGCACGATCGATGTGGGGGGAGCGACGGTGGGGCCCGGCCTCATCGACTCACACTGCCATGTCGTCCTCGGCGACTACACACCCCGGCAGAACACCGTCGGGTTTCTCTCGTCGTATGTGCACGGAGGGATCGTCCAGGCCATATCGGCCGGGGAGATCCACACGCCCGGCCGGCCCACCGACCGGGTTGGCGGCAAGGCGCTGGCAGTCGCGTCGCGACACTGGTGGGACGGCTACCGCCCCAACGGCATGAAAGTGCACGGAGGCTCGGTCGTCATCGAACCGGACCTCACCGACGAGGACTTCCTCGAAATCGCCGGCCAGGGCGTGTGGCTCGCCAAGTTCGGGTTCGGACGGTACGCCGACCCGGCCGACGGCCTGCCCCAGGTCCGTGCCGCCCAAGCGGCCGGCATCAAGGTGATGTGCCACTCCGGAGGAGCCTCGATAGCAGGTTCCAAACCGATCACGGTGGAGCACCTGCTTCTCCTGCGACCCGACGTGTGCGGGCACGTCAATGGTGGGCCGACCTCCCTCGGTGACGATGGTCTGCTCACCCTCGTTCGCGAGACGGACCTCGTGCTCCAGCTCGTCCAGGCGGGGAACCTGCGGAGCGCCATCCACATCGTCCGGGCGGTTCTCGAAGCCGGAGTCGAGCACCGGGTGATCCTCGGCTCGGACACTCCGACCGGAACCGGGGTCATCCCCCTGGCGATCCTCAAGACCATGGCAGAGCTGAGTTCGCTCGCCGGCGTGGCCCCCGAAATCGCCTGGGCGTGGGCGACCGGAGTGACCGCCGACGTGTACGGGCTCGCCTCGGGGAAGATCGAGGTCGGTAGGCCCGCCGACCTCGTGGTCTGCGACGCCCCGTGGGGATCGCTCGCCGAAGACGCCCTCGGATCTCTCCGACGCGGCGACATACCCGGAATCTCCGCCGTCATCATCGACGGGGTGATCCGAACGCTCCGAAGCCGCAACACCCCCGCAGCCGCCCGCGCCGTGACCGTGACACCCGACATCCCCGTTCCTGCCGGCTCGAGCCACGTCTGACAAGGAAGAGAAACCATGAGCACGACCATCGAAGAGGTCCTCGTACCCGCCGCCGAGGGACGCGGCGTGTACCTGAAGAGGGGGCAGTTGCTCGACATCGTCGACGTGGAAGGCCATCAGGTGGGCGACCTCGTCGCCTGGTTGCGCGCTGACCCGACCGAATACATGTCGCCCACCCACACCGTGTCGTCCAATGCCACGGTTGCCCTCAAGACGGGCTCGCGGGTGTTCTCCAACCACCGCAACCCGGTGTTCACCATCGTGCGGGATGACGTGGAGAGACACGACCTCGTCGTCCCGTGTTGCGACCGGGAGCGCTACCTGAACGACTACGGGTTGCCGGATCACCCCCACTGCCTGGGCAACCTCCAGCAGGCTCGGGACCTGCTCGGGGAGCAGCATGACCTCCACGGGGAGACCGCCTGGAACGTCTTCATGCACAACCGGGTCGAACCCGACGGCTCGATCGTCACCGACCGTGCCGCCCATGAAGCCGGCGCGACGATCACGCTTCAGGCCCATGAGGACCTTGTCGTGTTGCTTTCGGCGTGCCCACAGGACCTGACGCCCTGCAACGACTTCAACCCGACCTCGATGCTTCTCAGGGTCCGAGAGCAGGACTGACGCGACCATGTCACTTCACCCGACAGACCGGCTCGGCGA
>DATECY010000194.1:0-4983 GCA_035286665.1 Acidimicrobiia bacterium | reverse complement strand
TGACAGGGATGTATGCCGGGTTGCGCTTGGTCGGGTCGGCACTCACGCTCAGGCCGAACGAGTCGCGGTAACCGTAGAAGCGGACGATGTTGCCGATCGAGGGTCCGATGGTGAGGAACCGGGTTCCCTCGGGGGTGTTGTCCCGAATCCACAGGCCCGCCTCCCTGCCCCCGGCGAAGCTCTGCACCTCGATGTCGAAGTCGCCGGCGCCGGGGATCTGGGCCAGAGCGGGGCGGATGGCCACAAAGGCGAACATGGCACTGAACGCGACGGCGCCGAGCACGATGGCGACGACGACATCGGAGCGTCGTGCCGTCCGCACCAGGCGGGTCCCCACCGGGCCCAGGGCGGCCGCCATCTCCTCGATTCCGAGCGCGGCCGCAACCGCCAGGAGCGGGGCGACCGCCACGAGGTAGAAGAACAGCTTGGTCGGCCACAGCTGGAAGAATGCCAAGAAGACCAGCAGTACCGACAGATGCAGCACGTCGCCGTTCTCGCGGCGGCGAACCATGACCCACAGACCCCACAGCGCCAGGCCGACCAGGCCCCACCCCCAGTACTGGAGCAGAATGCGCCCGAAGTAATCGGGGTTGTGGTTGGGGGCACGACCGAACTGCCAGATGAACACGGCGAGAGAGCTGCCCGAACCCGTGGAGAACATGGCACGGCTCACCACGAACGGGGAGATCCCCACCAGGTACACGACGGCGCCCGCCAGCATCGTGCGCCTGTGAACCCACCGTAACGATCGGCTCCACACGAGGTACACCGCCGCGGCGATCACGAGGAGCACCGCCACTTCCTTGGCCAGTGTCGCCAGGCTCGCCGACGCCGCCGCCGCCACGAACCACTCCTGGCGTCCGGAGTCCACCCCCCGTTTGAGCAGGTACATCGTCAGCAGGATGAAGAAGGCCATCGGAACGTCGACGAGCACCTGTCTCGTCACGATCACGTGGTACGGCATCGTGGCGAGCAACGCCGCCGCCACCAGCGCCACCCGCCGCGAATACGCACGCGCCGCCAGCAGGTAGGTCAACACCACCGCACCGACGCCGAACACGCCGGCGACGAACACCCGCGCGAGGACGTCGCTGACGGCGAACACCCGGAACAGGCTCCCGAGCAGGACCTGGAGCAGAAGGGGATGAGCGCGAAAGAGTGAGAAGAACTCGACGTAGGGCTGCTCACCCACCATCGCCGCCCCCTGACCTGCATAGACCGCCTCGTCGCTGTTGAAGCCGACGGATCCGATCGCGTAGAGGCGCAGAAAGGCGGCGACCACCAGGATCAGGGCGAGGGGAATCCACCGCACCGACCGGACGCCGAGGACGTCACGGATCCCAACCGACCTCGAGCGAGGGTCGTCGACGGTTGGGGGGGCAGATGGCGGCTCGCCATCCCCGTACCGGTTGAGCTGATCCCAACGTCCCAGCATCCCGGCCGCCGACTGCCAGATCCACCCGGCAGAGATGGCGTACCGGGCGACGAAGACGACCACGAGGGTGATGAGGTTGCCGACCAGGTAATGGATGCCGAGGGCTCCGGTGAGCAGCCACAACATCGGCCAGCGCAACACCAGTGCCGCGTTGTTGACCGACCAGAAGCGGGCGAACCGGCCCGCCGTTCCGCCCTGACCGCGACGCTCGGCGAAGACCCACCGGTCGGTCCAGACGAAGTTCCACACCGTGGATGCTTGCGTCGCCAGCGCCGCGGCGACCAAGTAGTGGACGCCACCGGCGTCGACGGCGAGAGCCATCGCCAGCGTGTTGACCAGGATCCCACTGGCGCCAACCAGGAAGAACTTCGCTGCGGGCAGCCAGGTGCCCGCCAGGCGCTCGAAGAGGCCCCTCGAGCGCAACAGCATTCTCAGCCTTCGCTGCCGGGCCGGTCGACGGCGGCCGACTGCTCGGCCGGGATGCCGAGGTCGGCGGCGATCGACTCGGCCCAGTCGAGGGAGTCGCTGGCCAGCAGGACGGCCGGGACGCCAACGAGGGCACTGGCGATGATCTCGCGCTCCGACTGGTGAACGGTCTCACCTCGCCCCCCGTGGAGGTACGCCTCGATCCGGTCATACGGCGGGAAGCCGAAGGCGTCCTCACAGTTCTCCAGGAGGATGTCGAGGGCGGTCGCGGCGTCGAGCGATCGGCGGCTCGGCGTGCCCCGCTCGATCACGAACATTCCGGCGATGCGAGCCTTCTCGACCATCGCCACCCCCGGAATCAGCCGAGCGACGTCGTACTTCGGTGGTGGGATGAGGATCTGGGTGATGGCATTGATCGTCGCCACCGGCAGAGGGAGCCTGGTGAGAGCGAAGGCGACCCGCCTTCCCGAGCGGGAATGGACCCGGCTCTGGAGCTTCAAGCCGACGCGTTCGTGCCACCGGAGCTCGGCCTGACGGACCGCCGCCAGGGTGTGTGAGCTGATCGTGAGCGGCTTGGGGTAGGTCAGGACGACACCGGAGGGGTCCACGATGATGAGGTCGTCGGACACGAAGCCGAGGCCGCCCCGATCGAGCAGTTTCAGCATTGTGGTGGTCTTGCCGGTGTCGGTTCGGGCGGTGATGAGGAACGCCTGCCCATCGCGCTCCACGCAAGCGGCGTGCACCAGGGCGTAGCCCCGTCGGACGAGTTCCCAGCGTATGACCGGCTCGACGACGTTGGTGTACAGGACGTGCGGAGACTTCCCCACGAGCCTCGACACGTCGATCTCGATGCCCGAGGATGTCCGCCGCATGCGCATGCCGAACCCGAACCTGCCGAGCTCCCGATAGGTGAACAGGTCGTCCCCCGCCAAGGCGGCCGGCCGGCAGGAGAGGGTGATGGTGGCGGTCTCACGGAGGTGCGGCACCTCGAAACGCCAGAGTTCGGGCAGCTTGACGGGAGAGCTCACTGTGATGATCCCGTGGATGTCGTAGTGGTGGCGGCGTCCGTTGCCGACGTGGCGGCGGAGACGCAGGATGTGACGGACGAAGTGCCAGAGGGTTCTGGCGGAGGCCTTGCTGCGTCCGTGCTCGCGTTTTCCGAACTCGAATCCCACCTCCCCTACGGCGAGGTTGGCGTTGCGGGCGATGATCTCGACGAGGATCTTGAATCCCAGCGGCTGCAACCGCTCGATGTCCACAGCCCGTCGGCGGACGACGAAGAACCCGGTGAGGGGGTCGCGCAGTTGGCGGAGGGGGACGAAGGCGCGGTGCACCGCCCTGATCAGCGTGTGGGACAGGGCCTTGCGGCTCCGAGACATCTCGGTCTCGTTGCCGGCGGCGAAGCGTCCGGCGGAGACCAGGTCGAGATCCTCGAGTTCGGCCATCGAGAGCATGGCGGGTATGACCTCGGGTGGGTGCTGGAGGTCGCCGTCCATGACACAGACCCAATCGCCCCGGGCACGCTTCAAGCCGGCGATCACCGCTCCGGACAGGCCGTCGTGGCGTTGCTCCGGCGGGCGGTGGATGAGGATGATCTCCACGTCGGAGTCGGATGTGAGGTTCACGATCACATCGGGGGTGTCGTCGGTGCTGTCGTCGACGAAGATGATCTCCTCGAGGCTTCCCCGGAGATGGTCGATGACCGCATCGGTGAGCGGCCGGATGTTCGAGGCCTCGTTGCGTGTCGGGACCACGACCGAGACGGTTCCGGTCTTGAGCAGCGTCGCGGTGTCCGACACCGATCGACGCTCCGGGGCCATGACCATGTAGACCGACCTCCCTCCCCCACCAGCCGAGACCCAGGGTTCCCCAATGTGAACGCTCTGGGTGGCACTGCTCGGATAGATTGGTGACGCACAGTAGTAGTCACCACTCTTGGAAGGCAACAGAAACACTGCAAGTGGCTGTCGGGACGATGAGGGGCTCCGCCCCGGTCTCATCGGGTCGATCGGGGCAGCCGCAGCAGTGGCCATGACCTGCGGGGTGCGACCGGCCCGATCGGCCATGACTCGGTGAGCAAACCGCGGCTGGACTCATCCACGGACGCAGAGGGCGCGCCGATAGGCGCGGACTCGGCGGTGGGGCCGGGGACCCCAACCGCACCGCGCTGAGGCCTCCGGCCGAAGAGCCATCAGCATTGCGCACGAGCGCCCGCCCATTGGCGGACGCTCTCAGCCCGCGTCGAGATCGTGGTGTGACCTGCGGCCCTAATCCGACCGGCCCCGGTGGGCGAGACTTGCGGCGTCTGGCCGTGGGTCGGTCCCGAGACGATCGACCGTTGTTCGGATCAACAACCTTTCCCGAGGAGTGTTTCATGGAGACCGCAAGGCGTGCGCTGGTGGTGGTCGTCGTCCTGAGTCTGGTTGCCGCCGCCTGCGGAGATGACGCGGCCGACACGACGGTCACAACCGCGGGTCTCGAGGCTCCCGCGTCTTCCACAACGGTGCCTCCGCCCACCACCACGACCACCAGGGCACCCACCACCACGACGACGACGGCACCCACCACCACGACCACACTGGCGCCCCCCGGGGTGGCCGCCTGGGACGGCGAAGGGGTGTTCGAGCTCTCCTTGGACTTCGACTTCGAGCCCTCTTACATGATGACCGACCGCACGTTCATGTCGAACGCCGTGACGTGGATGTTCGAGCAGATGGGGATCACGGTCGCCGATGGCGCCGACGCCGTGCTGACCTTCGATCTCGTTGGAGATGCCCTGGGCGCGTCCTATCAGGGCGTCGGGTGGTGCCTGGAGGGCGCGACGATGGCAGCCACCGTCACCTTGAGCGACCCGGGACACCCGCCCGCAGATGTGCAGAAATCCTTCACGGTTCCCCCGCCGCCGGTGATCTTCGCGTCCGGATGTGTCACGGACCCCGAGATGGTCACCGCCTACCTGGACGCCTTCATCCCGGCGTCCCTGTTGGCGATCACCGATCTGTGGCAGGGGTCGGCGGTACCGATGCTCATGGCCGAACTCACCTCCGACTACGAGCAACGCGAACTCTGGGAGCAGGCGACGGCGATCGCCGCCTTCGAATCGATCGACGACGAGGCGATCA
>DATECY010000193.1:0-5064 GCA_035286665.1 Acidimicrobiia bacterium | reverse complement strand
TTGCAGGCCCGCTTCGCCGTGCTGCTTTCGATCCTCGATGGTGCGCCCCTCGGGACGCGGCCTGTGCTGCTGGACGTCGGCTGCGGCTGTGGCCTGCTACTTGATTACCTCCAGGCGGCCGGCCGCCTCGACCAGGTGGACTATCGCGGCATCGACCTCTCGCCGTTGCTCGTGCGGGAAGCGAAGGCCCGGTGGCCGCAGCATGACTTCTCGGTGCGGGACCTCTCCGCCGACCCGCTTCCAGATAACAGTGTCGACTTCATAGTCATGAACGGCGTGCTGACCGAGAAGGTGAGCCTGCCGCAAGAGACGATGGTCCGTATGGCGGAAGCATTGATCGTGGCTGCGTTTCGCGTGGCACGTATTGGCATCGCGTTCAACGTGATGAGCAAGCACGTCGATTGGGAGCGTGACGATCTCTTCCACTGGAGCTTCGATGAGCTGGGGGCATTCCTCACTGCGAGGGTCAGCCGGCACTATGCATTCCGAGCCGACTACGGGACATACGAATACATGGCTCTGGTCTGGCGCCGATCGCAGCGCCCGGTCACCCTGAACGGCTTGTCCTGGTAGGCGCCATGAAACGCAAGCTGATCGTTTTTGGAGCGCGGCAGATTGCAGAGGTCTGTGCCTTCTACTTCGAGCACGACAGTGAATACGAAGTGGTGGCGTTCACGGTAGACGGGGCGTTCCTCACGGAGACCATCTTCGCCGGAAAGCCGGTAGTGGCCTTCGAGGAGATTCTGCGCACGCATCCCCCAACCGAATTCGACATGTTCGTGGCGGCGAGCTACCAGAAGATGAACCAGGTGCGCGCGGAGAAGTACTACACGGCCAAGGCCCTTGGATACGAGCTGGCCAGCTATGTGAGCTCCAAAGCAACAACCTGGCCCGGTCTCAGGCTCGGCGACAACACCTTCGTCATGGAGGGGAACGTCGTTCAGCCCTTCGTCACCATCGGCGTAGACACAATCCTTTGGTCAGGCAACCACATCGGCCATCACGCCACGATCGGCGACCACTGCTTCCTTGCTTCGCACATCGTGGTCTCCGGAAGCGTGCAGATCGGCGACCACTGCTTTGTCGGCGTCAACGCGACTCTGCGGGACGGCATCAGCATCGCGCCGCGGTGCCTCATCGGCGCGGGAGCGCTGATAGTGAAGAGCACCAAGCCCGACGAGGTTTACAGGGGGCCGGCCAGCATCGCCACTGGCGTCCCCAGTTCGGAAATCTCACCTAGCTAAGCGCCGGCGCCGCGGTGGCGGGTGTGGTACCAGCCCTTGCGGAACCGGCTGGCAATCCGGATCGGAAGTGAGAGCGCGGCGAGAACGACCAGTAGGGGGTAGCGCGCTACGTAGCGCAGCGGCACCCGGTCGCGGAGGAGGAAGGGGATCGGGAGCCCGAGTTGGACGCACGTCGCCGCCAGCCACACCGGGGCGGGAAACAGCCAGGCCGGCTCTGCCCACCAGGCCACGACGAGGGCGATGCCGGAGAGCAGGGCCACCAGCATGCGACCGGGTTGGACGAGACGGACGGCGAGGTCGAGGAGGCCGAGGGACCGCCGGCGCAGCGCGCCGACGAGCAAGGCGGGGAGATGGCGTCGGGCGGCCGATCGTCTCCCCGCCGCCCAGCGGGCGCGCTGTCCCACCGTGGCGGTGAGCGAGGTCGGCTTCTCGTCGGCGACGCGGACGTCGTGCAGCCACCGGACCGGGCACCCGGCGAGGGCCAGCCGCACCCCGAGGTCGGTGTCCTCGGTGAGCGACTCGCCGAACCCGCCTGCCCGGGTCAGGCCGTCGGCGGTGACGCACATTCCGGTACCTCCCAGGTCGGCAGACCACCCCAGCCGGCGCCGGGCCTGCTGCACCATGCGGTTCGAAGCCCAATAGGACACCGCGCCGGCGGTGGCGAGGATCGAGGCATCGGGGTTGGTCACGTCGAGGTAGGCCTGGAGCGCTTCCGCTCCGGCGTCGAGTTCGTCGGCAAACCGTGCCAGCAGGTCGGGCGGCACCCGGTTGTCGGCGTCGAGGACCACGAGGGCCTCGCCGTCTTCGAGCGGGTGGCGTTGCAGATGCCACCCCAGTGCGGCACCCTTGCCCCCACCTCCCTCGTGCCGGACGTCGACGGCGGCGCCTGCGGCTTCGGAAACCGTCGCGGTGCCGTCGGAGGAACGGTCGGCGATCACCCAGGTGGTGACGAGCGGCGCCGGGTACTGCTGGGCGGCGAGATCGGCGAGGACACCTCCGATGACGTGTCCCTCGTCGTGCGCCGGGACCACGATCCTGAACGCACGATGGCGATCGCCCGCCTTCGCCTTCTGGGGGCGGGGCCAGCCGAACAGCGCGGTCACCGTGGTGTAGGCGACGAGGGTGAGGACGACGGCCTCGAGGGCGAGGAGAATCACATTCGGCACCCGGTCAGCCTACGGACCGGGGCGATCAGGGGATGAAGCGGCCGGAGACCGGCATCCAAGCGGGGTGGCCGAACTGGATCGTCTCCTCGGCGATGCGCGCGGCCGGATTGGTGGAGTAGAGGGAGAACGTCTCGCCTTCTGGTCGGAAGAGTCCGAGGGTGTCGACGCCGTCCGCATCCCCCCAGTCGCCGGCGATGACGCGATCTCCAGGGCTTCCGAAGGCGAACTGGCCGTCCGCGACGCCGCTGCTGTGGCTGTTGCGGTAGTACACCAGCCCCGTCGACTCACGGCGGAGTCCGATCGTGTCGACGCCGTCGCCGTCGAAGTCGCCGATAAATGCCTTGTCGCCGGGGTCGCCGAAGTGGTAATCGAACTCCGCCGCACCGAGACCGAGGTCGCCGTTGCCGAGCTCGTTGATGATGTAGAAGCGGCCTTCGGACGGTCGGTAGATGCTCACGGTGTCGCAGCCGTCCCCGTCGAAGTCGCCGGCCAGAGGCACGTCGCCGGGGTTTCCGAAGAAGAACCGGATGTCGGCGACACCCTGGGTGTTCGAGTTGCGCAGGTAGACGTATCCGTCGCGCTGGCGATAGAGGCCGGGGGTGTCGATGCCGTCGCAGTCCCAGTCGCCCATGAACGGGTAGTCGCCGGGGTTGCCGTAGTAGAACGAGAACAACTCGCCGGCGCCTCCGCGCAGGCACCAGATGCCGGTCGACGTATCGACCAGGCCTACCGACGCTCCGGCGGTTCCCATCTGGAACGGGCTCTTGATGCACGCGAGGCTCCCGCCGACGTCGATCTCCTTCACGACGTACCAGACACCGGGATCGTGCGTGGAGGCTCCGCCGCGGCGGAGCCGGGTGGACCCATCCGGTTGGACGAGCAGGAAGTCGCTGTGGCCGTCGCCGTCGAGATCCTCGACGAACAGCAGCTCGTCGCCGACCACACCCGTCTCTACGGTGCTCGTCGCGGTGAATCCCGACACGCCGGTGTGAACCGTCACTGTTCCGTCGGCGTCGAGGGCGAACAGATCCGGGATCCCGTCGACGTCGCGGTCCCCGGTGTCGAACCGATACCCGAAGAAGTCGACCGCGAGCTCGACGGCCGTGCCGTCAGCGCCGAAGTCGGGCCCGAGCCAAACGCTCAGGCGGGCGGGTGTGGTCGCCGAGATCATGAAGACGTCGGTGTACCCGTCACGGTTCATGTCGTCGAAGCGGTACACGGCGTCCGGCTCGTACGGGATCGGGGTGTGGACCACCTCGGGGTTCAGGATCCCGCTCTGCTGGAGCGGGAACACCTCGAGTGTGACCGACCCACCGTCATCGAGGAGGTACACCAGGTCGGGACGTCCGTCGCGGGTCAGATCGGCGAGGTCCACGGGAGCGAACGGATCCGAGGGCGACACCTCGGTCTCGGCCAGCACCTGCGGCTTGGCAAACTCGTACCGGGCTGCCGCGGTCACCAAGGCGACCCCGTCGGGAACCGGCTGGATCCTGACGACGTCGACCGCCCCGTCACGGTCGAGGTCGGCGACGACGTGCCGGTCTCCGGTCGCCGGGATCAGCCCGACGGCGAGAGGCACCTCGGCGGTGAAGTCGGCTGCCGCCACCAGCGGTGGTTGCGGCGGGGGCATCTCGAAGCCGGGCGTGAACAGCGGTCCCTTCCAGGCGAAATGCATGGTGTCCTTGAAGTCCTGCCAGTCGCCGCCCCAGCACCAACCGGCGTCGCGCCACGCCTGCACGAACCAGTCGGGCATGTTCGTGATCAGGACGTTATCGGCGCGATACGGGTTCCGGTTCGAGTTGACGTCGATCGCCGCACCGACGGCGTGGAACGAGAAGTGCCGCTTCGGGGGGATGGTGTAGGCCGCCCAGGACCATGTGGAGTTGTCGTAGACCGTGTAGGTGTGTCCGGCGGCAGCCTCCGCCTGGAGGTTGGCCACGACCTGCTGGAACGCCGGGAGCACCCGCTGGTGGATGAACAGTGCCTTGGTCCCGGGCGCCATTCCGGGCAGTTGCACGACGACCCGCTGTGCCCAGGCGTCGGCCATGGTGCGCCCGTAGAAGTCGGCCCAGGGTCCGTATATCGGCTCCCACAACTCGATCCGGCCCGGATCGGCGGCGGTAGGGCCGCGGATGCCGTCCAGCGCGTCGCACCCCGGGGATTCGTTGAACGAAGGGACGCCCTCGGGAATCGGGGCGACGTCCGGACTCGGTTCGCCCGCGACCGCGGGCCCGGCGACGAGGGCGGTCGCCGTCAAGGCCGCGAGGACCGTGTGCCGGAGTCTCTTGGACCGTTTCATCGGGCTCACTTGCTCACCATCGGCGGCAACGATGGGTCGCTTGACCATCGCGTGCTTCCGTAGATGCCCGAAAACTAGGCCCCTCGACGCGATATCGGCCTCGAGACCAGGCTGGTCCCCGCGTTCATCGCCGCCCCGGAGACCGACGCGACGCGGCTCGAGCACCGGTTGGCGCGGGGACTCCCGATCTACGGGTTCGTCCAGAAGGTGCCGCTGATGGGGAGCCAGGTGGGGTAGCCCCAGGTGGCGGCTTCGTCGGCGTTGCCTTGGGTGTTGGTGTAGCGGAAGTAGAAGGTGGTGGTGGTGGGGCGGTAGACGGCGGGGGAGTCGACGCCGTCTTGGTTCCAGTCTCCGG
>DATECY010000192.1:0-7715 GCA_035286665.1 Acidimicrobiia bacterium | reverse complement strand
CGCCGATCCCTCCATCTCGCGTACCATCACCCCATGACCTCCCGAAAGAGGGTCGGGTTCATCGCCGGGGCGGGACTCGGTGCGGCCGCTGCCGCCGCGCTCCGTCGGCGTTGGTCGAAGACCGACGAGGCGATCGAGCTGCCGCCGATGGCGCCTGCAGATGAGGCGGCCCATGCCTTCCTCGCCCATCTCGCCGAGGCGGTGCGAATCCCCACGGTCTCGGCAGGGGACGGTACCAACGACCCCGATGGCTTTGCACGGTTCCGCTCGTTCCTCACCGCCACCTATCCGCGGGTCCATCAGCGCCTCGGCCTCGAGACCATTGGCGAGCACACGCTGCTCTTCACATGGAGTGGGTCGAATGCGGATGTCCCACCTTTCCTCCTCATGGCGCATCAGGACGTCGTTCCGGTGGAGCCGGGCACCGAGGACGCGTGGCCGCATGAGCCCTTTTCCGGAGAGATCGACTCGGAGTACCTGTGGGGCCGCGGCTCGCTCGACGACAAGGGTGCACTGATCGGGATCCTCGAGGCGGTCGAGGGGTTGCTGCGTGAGGCGTTCGAACCCGGTCCGACCGTCTACCTGTTGTTCGGCCACGACGAGGAGGTGGGCGGCACCCGCGGGGCGGCGATCGCCGCCGAGAGTCTCGGCCGGCGCGGCATTCGGCTCGGTTTCGTGCTCGACGAAGGCGGGGCGGTGGCCAGTGGGATGGTTCCCGGCGTCGATGTTCCGCTCGGGCTGATCGGGATCGGCGAGAAACTGTCGATCGACGTCGACATCACCGCCGGCGGCGACGGGGGCCACTCATCCATGCCACCGCGGCACACCGCGGTCGGTCGGGTTGCGGCCGCGGTGAAGGCCGTCGAGGACCATCCGATGCCGGCTCGATTCGAAGCGCAGAAGGGGCTATTCGAGGTGCTGGCACGAGTCATGCACGGACCGCGGGCGGTGTTCCTGCGCCACCTCGACGTGAGTCGCAAGCTGGTGGAGCGTGCCTTTGCTGCTTCCCCACAGACGAATGCCCTCATCCGGACCACGGCGGCGGCGACCATGATCGGTGGGGGCGTCAAGTCGAACGTCCTGCCCCAGGAGGCGCGCGCCACCGTGAACCTGCGGGTGATCCCCGGCGACTCGGTGACCGCGGTGCTCGACCACATCCGGTCCGTGGTCGGCGACGAGGTGCGGGTGACCCTCACGGAGTTCGGCCACCATGGAGATCCGGCGCCGCTGTCGTCGATGGAGACTCCGGGTTGGAGGTGCATCGCCGAGACCGTGGGGGAAGTGTTTCCCGGTGCGGTGCCGACGCCGTGGATACTCTTCGGTGCCACCGACTCGAGGTACTTCACCCCCATCGCCGACGGCGTCTACCGGTTCACCCCGTTCACCGCCACCCCCGACGACCTCAGCCGCATCCACGGCACCGGCGAGAGGGTGCGCCTGTCGGACGCACCTGGCGCCGTCGCCTTCTATCGCCGTCTCATCGTTCGAGCCGGGGGGATCGACTGACCACTCGTGATGCGCCTGCGGAGACGAGGGCGGCGATGCGATTTCGGGGCAAGGTGGGCGCCGCCGCCGGGGCGATCGGACTCGGCCTATCCACACTGTCGCTTGCCGCCTTCTTCGGCTCGGTGTGGTGGATCTTCGACCTGCTCGCCAACTTCCGCCTGCAGGGGACCGCTGCGCTCCTCGTGGTCGGAGCCCTCGCACTCCTCTCCTCATGGAGGGTACCGGCCATCGTCACCCTCGCCTCCGCCGCGCTCGGCGGAATCGTCGTGGTGCCCTACCTGGTCGGGTCGGGCCACGGCATCGCCGCAGGGTCGCCGACCATCGAGGTGATGTCGTTCAACGTCGGTGTCTCCAATCCCAATAGAGCGGCGATCGCGGCCTTCATCGGAGAAGAGAGTCCCGACGTGGCGTTCATATTCGAGTCATCATTCGAGTGGGAAGACACGATTGAGGCAGCGGACCTGCCGCTGCAGATCATCACGAAGGTTCCCCGGGGACAACTTGCCGGCGTCACCGTCCTCGTCAAGCCCGTCCTGTTGCCCAGACCGATCGAGACCGGCATCGGACCCGAGGCGGCGGCGATCTCATTGGGTCTTGGAGATGAAAGGATTGAGGTTCTCGGCGTTCATCCGCCGTCGCCGACGACCGCGGTGCGAGCGGCGGCGCGCGATCGAATCATGGCAGCTGCCACCGATTGGGTGAAGGCTCGCGCGGGCGAGGTGGTGGTCGTCGGGGACTTCAACGCCACCCCGTGGTCTCACCCCTTCCGCACGCTGCGCGGAGGCGCCCATCTCGTCGACACCCTGGCTGGTTCCGGCTTCCAGCCATCGTGGCCGTCGGGCTGGGGACCGCTCATGGTTCCGATCGACCACGTCCTGCACACCGAGGGGCTGGGATCGGAGGACCGGCACACGGGACCGGCGTTCTCGTCGGCCCACCGCCCGGTTCTCGTGACGATTGGGGAGGCAGCGCCGGGAGGTTGAGGGTGAGGGGTTCCGGAGCAGGCCCGTGTGTGTGCGCTAGCCCCAACCGCGGTCGCCGACCGCCACGAGGTCCCCCCCGAGTGTCCCGACGACGATCACGCCCTCCGGGCTGACCGCCGGAGACGCCAGCACCGGGTACCCGGCGTCGCAATCTCCCGAGTCGAACCCGTTGGGGAAGTTGCCGCTGGTCGCCGCCGAGTTCCCGATGTAGATCTTCCACAACAAGGTCTCGCTCTCCATGTCGATGGCGTACAGGCCGCCATCGTTTCGGGGGAGGATCACCTGGCCGTCGATCACTGCCGGCGAAGGCCATTGCGCCTGGCAGTACTGGCCCGTGGGAACGGAAAACCGGGTCTGTCCCGTCTCCAGGTCGATCGCGATCAGCAGGTTCGAATAGGCCTCCCCGTAGAGGAGGTAGCTGCCGGCGACCGCCGGCGACGAGCGGACGTTGGCCCAAGAAGTCTTGATGCCGGCGACGTCGGTGGCGCGCCACTTCAACTCTCCCGTCGCCTGGTCGAGCGCGGCCAGAGCCGGCTCGGCGTACACGCCGCCGCGGACGAAGCCGATGATCACCATGCCGTCGACGATCGTGGGGGCAGCGAAGATGCGAGAGGATTGGGCATCGGGTCCGCGGCTCGGCACTTTCACCCGCCACAACAGCTCGCCGGCGAGGTCGACGGCGAGGATCTCGTGGTTCTCGCCGGCGACGACGATCATCGAACCGTCCGATGCTGCTCCACCGCGGATGGCTCCGTCGACCTGCCGCTGCCACAGGTGGACGCCGGTCTTCGGATCGAGCGCCGTCACGTGGCCCGAGCCGTCGCCGACCACGACCATGCCGGCTACGACAAGTGGGTTCCCGTAGACGGGTGCGCCGAGGTCGTCGGTCCAGATGGGGATGCCGTCGCGAGCATTGAGTCCCCACAGCCTGCCCTCGTCCCCGGTGCCGACCACGACCCCGTCGGCGAAGGCGACTCCATTGACGTCGAGCTCGACACCGTTGAAGAACCAGTTCTGGTGACCGGTGGCGAGATCGAGCGAGTAGATCCCGTCGCGCCTGTCTGCGGTGAACTGGGCGACCCCGGCACTGCCGACGTAGACGGAGCCGTTGTCGATGACCGGGTTGTTCAGCCAACCCTGGATCCCGATCTGGGTCCGCCAGAGGATCTTGGGAGTGGCGATCGTATTGGTGGCGTAACACCCCTGACGGCTCGGTGAACCCTGGAACATGTCCCACCCCTCGGCGAGGTCGGCGCAGTCGAACGTGTCACCGGTCGAGATCCCGGTCGCGGACTCGCTGTCGGTGCCTGCAGGGAGCAGGAGCGTGGGGATGGTGGCGTCGTCGAGGGTGAGCACGTCCCCGGCGTCGCGGTCGGCGGTGCGGAAGGCAAACCACCAGACGGACACGCCGAGTACCGCAATGCCAAGAGCCGGGATCAGGATCCGGGCAAGCCCGGGACGACCTTCGAACCCGGCGAATTCCCGTCGACGGCCGCGACCGTCGGAGAAGTAGGAGACGTACTCACGGCGAGGGGACATGCTGCGCGATCAGGGTAGGGGGCTTCCGAGGATGCACGGGCGGCCTTGCCCGCCCGCAGCCCGTAGCCTGCAGCCGGCAGGCGTGCCCGCCGTCGCGCCGCGCCTCGAGCATTGCGCATCGCGCACCGCACCAGCGGCGCTCCGCGCCCCATATCCTGGCCCGATGATCTCCAATTCTGAGGTGGCGAGCCACCTCTACGAGCTCGCCAAGCTGTCCACGCTGGCGGAGGGGAGCAGCAACGCCTTTCGGGTGCGGGCCTACGAGACGGCCGCGCGGACGGTCGATGCCCTGCCAGAACCGGTGGCCGCCATGCCCGAGGCGGCACTCACCGCTTTGCGCGGGGTGGGCCCCAGTACCGCCAAGAAGATTCGGGAGTTGGTGGATACCGGGGCGATCGGCAAGCTTGCCGAGTTGCGCGGGCAGTTCCCACCAGAGTTCGTCGAGTTGACCAGGGTGCCGGGCGTTGGCCCGAAGACGGCGGTGGTGCTGCGCGATCGACTCGGGATCACCGGAGTGGCTGCCCTGAGGGTTGCGCTGGAGGTGCACGCGCTGCGGGACCTTCCCGGGTTTGGGGCGAAGACGGAGGAGAACCTGCTCAACGCCCTCGACCGGCTCGGGGTGGGAGGCAAGGAGAACCGGACGCCGATCATCGACGCGATGCGGGTTGCTCGCGACGTGTGCGGCGCGCTCCGCGGTGTGCCGGGGGTGAAGCTGGCCGAGCCGATGGGAAGCCTGCGGCGGTTCCGGGAGACGACCGGTGACGTCGATGTCGTCGTCATCAGCGCCGGCGATCCGGAGACCGTGATGGCCCGGTTCGTCGAACTGCCGGTGGTTCGAGAGGTGGTCGGTCACGGGGCACGCAAATCGGCCGTCGTGACCACCTCCGGTCTTCAGGTCGATCTTCGAGTGGTCGAGCCGCATCAGTACGGGTCCGCCGCTCTGTATTTCACAGGATCGAAGGCGCACAACATCCGGCTGCGGCAGATGGCGATCGATCGCGGATGGATCCTCAACGAGTACGCCCTCGCCGAAGCCGATGGCACGGTGATCGCCTCGCGAACGGAGCGAGAGGTGTATGGAGCACTCGGGCTGCCGTGGATTCCTCCCGAGCTCAGAGAGGACACCGGCGAGATCGAGGCGGCGCTCGCCGGTGCGCTTCCAGACCTCGTGGAGGAGAAGGAGCTGCGCGGTGACCTCCACGTCCACACCTCGCTGAGCGGCGACGGACGGGATCCGCTCTCCGCCATGGTCGCCGCGGCCGCCAAGCGCGGATACCGATACATGGCGATCACCGACCACGCCGAGGATCTCTCGATCAACGGCGCGACGCGTGAGCAATTGCTGGCGCAGCGGCGTTCGATCAGCAGGCTGCAGCCGAAGCATCCGGACCTCGCCATCCTCCAGGGAGTCGAGCTGAACATTGGCAAGGACGGGTCGGTCGACTACGACCCCGAGTTCCTCGACGGGTTCGGCTTCGGCGTCGCCAGCGTGCACAGCCACTTCAATCTCCCGGCGGCCCAACAGACCGAGCGGGTGATCGCGGCGATGCGCAATCGGGCAGTCAACGTGATCGGGCACCTCACCGGGCGGATGATCGGCAAGCGGCCGGGGATAGACCTGGACGTCGATGCGATCCTCGCCGCCGCCGAAGAGACCGGTTGCGCCCTCGAGGTCAACTCACACCTCGATCGTCTCGACGCCCCGACCGAGGTTCTCAGGCTCGCCCACGACCGGCCGGGTGTCATCTTCGTGATCAGCACCGACTCCCACGGCGTGGGCGAATTGGCCGACACCACCTGGGGCGTCCATCACGCTCGCAGGGGATGGGTCGAGAAGGCGCGGGTGGCGAACACGTGGCCGCAGAAGAAGTTCCTGAAGTGGGTGGGCGAAAAGCGAAAGGCGATGGGCGAAGGGCAATAGGTCGACGCAGAGGGCCCGTCCCCAAAGAGCGAACGCCTGTGACCTGAGGGGCGCACCCCCCTCCTCCTCGCACCGCTCGGGGACTCCCCCTGAGGGGGGAGAGCGAGTTGTTGCCGATGGCTGATGCCCGATCCCTCATCGTGACCTTGCCCGTCCTACCCTGTCACCTCATGGAAACCCCCGAGGATCGCATCGCCCTGTTCATCGACTTCGAGAACCTCGCCATCGGGGCGCGCGAGGACCTCAATGGGCACCTGTTCAACCTGAAGCCGATCTCGGACGCCCTTGCCGAACGGGGCCGGGTGGTGGTGCGGCGCGCCTACGCCGACTGGAACCTGTTCGAGGAGTACCGGCGGATGTGCGCCGACCAGCACGTCGAGATGATCGAGATCCCACAGCGCAAGGGCATGACCCGCAAGAACGCTGCGGACATCAAGATGGCTGTCGACGCCATCGAGCTGTCGTTCGAGCGTGACTACATCACGACGTTCGTGATCGCCACCGGCGACAGCGACTTCACGCCGTTGGTCCACAAGTTGCGCGAGTTGAACCGTCGCGTGCTGGGCATCGGCCTACGCGCCTCTACCTCGGCGATGCTTCCGCCTGCGTGCGACGAGTTTCTGTTCTACGAGTCGTTGGAGGGCGTCGAGGTGCCCCAACGCAAGGAGCGCAAGAAGAAGACCGATGGCGTCGCCACCGCCCCGCCTCCCGAGGCTCCCTCCGTGGACACGGCCGACCTCGAGCGGCTCATCACCCAGACACTCGCCGGCCTGCAGCGCTCCGGCGACGGTGTCGTGCTGGCGAGCGGCCTGAAGCGCGCCCTTTTGCGCAAAGACCCCACGTTCACTGAGGCCGATTACGGGTTCCGAGCGTTCGGCGAGTTGCTTCGCAACCTGGAGGGAAGGGGAGTTCTCGACCTCGTCGAGGGTCCGTCGAGAGGCGATCCGGAGGTGACCTTCTTCGAGGCGGGTGGTCAGGAGGAGCAGGGATTCGACCTGTTCGCCAAGGTGGTCGCGGCCAAGGGCAAGCCGGTGCCGCTCTCGGGTCTCAAGGATGCGCTTCGCAAGGTCGACCCCGCCTTCAGCGAGAAGTCGTTCGGGTACGGCGGCTTCCTGCAGTTCTCCAAGGCGGCTGCTGCTCGGGGGGTGGTCGACATGGAGTGGTCGGACGAGGTCGAGGACTACCTCGTGTCCGTCCCCGGCTGAGTGCGACCGCTCGCACTGGTCCGCGACGTCGGCGATTCCTTCGCCGACTGCGTGACGGATCGTCCCGCAGTTCCTCCGCTCGACCCGTCCTTGGCTCGCCGTCAGCATGCCGGCTATGCGGCAGCCCTGGAGACCGGCGGATTCACGGTGCGACACGTCCCGGCGGACGAGGCCCATCCGGACGGGTGCTTCGTCGAGGACGCCGCCATCGTCGTCGGCGACTCTGCCCTTCTCACCAGGCCGGGCCATCCGTCGCGGCGCGGCGAGGTCGGCGCGGTCGAGCGAGCGCTGGTCGACCTGGTGGAGATCGATCGGGTGGGCAACCATGCCACCCTCGACGGTGGCGACGTCCTCCAGATGGGCAGCACCGTGTTCGTCGGTGTGGGGCGTCGTACCGACGCGTCCGGTGCCGACGAGTTGGAACGATTCTGTGCAGCTCGTGGTCGTCGTGTCGTCAGGGTGCCGGTCGGCGGCTCCCTCCACCTCAAGTCGGCAGCGAGCGCGCTCGATCCAGAAACGGTGTTGGTCCATGTCTCCGTCGACGGCTCGGTGTTCTCGGGA
>DATECY010000191.1:0-10236 GCA_035286665.1 Acidimicrobiia bacterium | reverse complement strand
CCGTCTCGCGCCTCCCCCATCGGAATGGGGGAGGCAAGACCGGCGGCAGATGCGCGACAGTACGAGCCATCGGGTGGTTGCCCTCTCCGCTCGACGGCAAAGCCGTGCCCTCGAAGAACTCCCCTCCCATTCCGATGGGAGGGGTCAGGGGGAGGGCTTCCTTCCCCATCGGAATGGGGGAGGCAGAAGAAGCGAGCGGCGGGCAGCCGGCAGCGACCATGGCTACAGCCTCGCCCACAATCGTGCCGCTTGCTCGGCCGCCTTGGCGCGAATCTCCACCGGGTCGACGAGCGTGGGCACGCCGTTGGACAACACCACCCGTCCGGCGACGGTCACCTCCACCGGACGGACGTCGGTGGTGTACGCCAGGTGCCAGGGGTCCATCGGCTGGTACGACCAGGTGACCCGATCCTCTCGCGCTTGGGGGACGAGGTCGTAGCCGCCCTCCAGCCACGACCAGGCCAGGTCGGGGGTGGCAGTCACGTCGTCTGATCGAGCGAGGGCGAAGGCGAGTCGGTGCTCTTCGAGCATGTCGGCGCCGATCCCGTCGGTGCCGAGGGCGACTCGGTCGAAACGAGCGGGTCGGGCGTAGCCGACAGCGTTGTTCAGGTTGGAACGCGGGTTGTGCGCCACGGTCCCCTTCATCCCTGCGTGCTCGTCGAGGTGGACACCGTGGGCGAGCAGCCAGGAGTCCTGCGACAACGGGGCGAGTCGGTCGGCGGCGGAGGCGTCCACCTCCCCCTCCGCAACGTGGACGTGGACGCCGACGCCGAACTCGTCGGCGAGCGCCGCCGCCTCCTCCAGCGTCGCGTCGCTGCAGGTGAAGGCGGCGTGGATGCCGACCATCCCCCCGCCCTCGGCGGTCAGGTACCGACGGTTCTCGGCGAGGCCGCGACGCGCTCCGTCGGAACCGTGACGGTCGGTGACGCCGTAGGCACACACCACGCGCACCCCCACCTCGGCGCAGGCGGCGGCGATGACATCGAGCGATCCCTCGATGGCGTTGGGCGACTCGTGGTGATCGACGACGGCGGTGGTGCCCGACTCAAGCGCCTCGAGTGCCCCGAGCATCGCCGACCAGCGAATCATCGTAAGGTCGAGGGCGGCGTCGAGCCGCCACCAGATGAGTTCCAGTATCTCGGGGAACGTGATGGGCACTCGGGTCGGCGCGGGCATGCCCCGGGCCAAGGTCGAGTAGAGGTGGTGGTGGGCGCAGACCAGCCCCGGTGTGGTGTTCGGGGCAAGCGGGGATGCGGTCACGCCGATGCCACTCTCCTGTTGAAGTCCACGATGAGCCGATCGATCTCACCCACCTGAGCCTGGGTGCTCTCCCAGTACCCGGGGTCCCACTGGGCGTCGAGCTCCTCGACGGACTTGCCCTGCTGTTCCACCCACGTGAAGTACTTGAGGTTGTGGATCCGGCGGCGGCCGTCGTCGTCGAGCGCCTCGGTGTGCTCGGTGGTCTGGCCGGTGAGCCTCCGATACCCGTCGGTGGCCGCGGCGGCGGCGTAGGCGCCCTCGTCCTCGCGCAGTTCGGCGACCCGGCTGCGATACAGGTCCACCGAGTCGGTGAGCACGGTGAGCACCACGTCGTCCCTCCCGAGGTCGAACTCCCTGGAGAACGAGGTGGCTGCCAGCACGTTGGCGATGCCGCTGATGCCGAACAGTGGCAGCTGCTCGATCGTCTCCGCCGGAACCCCTTCGGCGGCGAGCCGGTCGAGCCCGGCCGTCTCGTTGAACAGCCTGAGCACCGCCATCGCATCGGCGTCGTCCACGGCGATGACCGCGTCGGTGTTGCGCACGTTGTGGATCCACGGGATGTGCTTGTCTCCGATTCCCTCGATCCGATGAGTCCCGTAGCCGTTGCGCAGCATGGTCGGGCACTGCAGCGCCTCGGCGGCGGCGATGCGCGCCCCCGGGTGCTGCTGCTTGACGAAGTCCCCCGAGGCGATCGTTCCGGCAGATCCGGTGGCGAGCACGACGCCGGCAACGTTTGCCTCCGGTGCTGCGAGAGCGGCCGCCTCGACCATGGCGGGGCCGGTCACCGCGTAGTGCCACAGGTAGTTGCCCAGTTCGTCGAACTGGTTGAAGATGGCAACGTCCTCACCGGACCGCCGCAGATCGTTGCAGGCGTCGAAGATCTCTTTGACGTTGCTCTCCGATCCGGGGGTCTTGAGGATCTCGGCGCCGATCTCCGCCAGCCACTCGAAACGCTCTCGGCTCATCCCCTCGGGGAGGATGGCGAGGGCCCTGCACCCGAGCAGCACCGAGTCGAATGCGCCGCCGCGGCAGTAGTTGCCTGTCGAGGGCCACACCGCCTTCTGGGTCGCCGGATCGAAACCGCCGGTGACGAGGCGAGGCACGAGGCAGCCGAACGCGGCACCGACCTTGTGGGCCCCGGTGGGAAACCACTTGCCGACCAGGGCGATCACCCTGGCATCCACACCGGTGAGCGCCGACGGCAACTCCACGAAGTTGACCGGCCCGAATCCGCCACCAACCGCCACCGGTTCGTTGTGCCAGGTGATGCGGAACAAGTTGGCCGGATCCGGGTCCCACAGCCCGACGGAGGCGAGGCGCTTCACCTGGGCGGGCGCGATGAGCGATGGGTCGCGCATCTCGGCGAAGGTGGGGACGACGACACCGCGCTCGGCGGCGCGGCGCACGGCATGCTCCAGGACGTCCTCGTGGATTCGAAGGTCGATCATGCTGCTCCCGTCGTCGTCAAACGGTCCAATGCTCCGTCGAGATCACCCAGGTCGGCGGAGGTGTGAACCACCGTGACACCCGCCGCCTCGGCGCCGCGGGTGGCCGCGGCCACGTCCTTCAGCCCGCTCCCGGTGCTGATGACGACCACCTCGTCGTCGCCACCAATGAAACCATTGCGCTCCGCCACCACGGTCCCGGCCCATGCCGCCGCCGCCGCAGGCTCCCCGAACACCCCACACCCCCGAGCGACGGCGGGGATCGCGGCGAGGATCTCGTCGTCGGTGACCGTGACGAACACGCCGTCGGTCTCCAGGACTGCTGCCATCGCCTTGAGCCGATCCCGAGGCATTCCCGCCGAGATGCTGTCGGCGACGGTGTCGGCGGGAGCCGGTGGCTTGGTGAGCGGGTCCTCGCCGTTGCGCCATGCCTCGGCGAGGAACTGGCTCCCCTCCGCCTGGACTCCGATGAGCCGGGGCATGCGATCGATCCAGCCCAGCGCCAGGAGGTCGCGCAATCCCTTGTGGAGTCCGCCGATGATGCTGCCGTCGCCCACCCCGACCGCGATCGCGTCGGGTGCCCGCCAGCCGAGCTGCTCGCAGATCTCGTAGACGACCGTCTTCTTGCCCTCGGTCATGTACGGGTTGAACCCGGTGTTGCGGTTGTACCAGCCGCGGCGGTCCGCCGCCTCCATCGACAGTTCCACCGCCTGGTCGTAGGTCCCGGCGACGAGCACCACCGACGCCCCGAACACCAGCAATTGGGTGATCTTCGCCTGCGGTGCGCTCTCGGGAACGAAGATCACGGCGCGAGTGCCGGCGGCGGCGCACATCCCGGCGAGCGCCGCCGCGGCGTTGCCGGTGCTGGCGGTGGTGATCGTGTCGAAACCCGCCTCGGCAGCCTTGACCACGGCCATCGCCGACGCCCGATCCTTGAGGGAGGCGGTGGGCTGGCGACCCTCGTCCTTCACCCACACCGGCCCCAGTCCCGCCGTTGCCGCCAATCGGGGGGCGTCGATGAGCGGCGTGCCGCCGACGAGGATCGGAGGGGCAGCGGCCACGGCGTCCACCGGCAGCAGCGGCTCGTAGCGCCACATGCCGTCGCGTGCCGGAAGCGTGTCTGGCGACCACGACGCCGCAATCGCCGGGTAGTCGTATTCGACGTCGACCACACCCTCGGACCCGTGGTCGGGACAGACATAGACGATCTCGTCGGGACGGAAGGACCGCCCGCACACCAGACACCGCAGACGGAGCACGGCGCTCACGGCGTCCCGCCTACATCGTCAAGGCCATGACGGCCTTTTGCACATGGAGGCGATTCTCCGCTTGGTCGTACACCACACTCTGTGGGCCGTCGATGACCGCGTCGGCAACCTCGACACCCCGGTCGGCGGGAAGGCAGTGCATGTAGATCGCCCCATCGGTTGCCATCGCCATCCGGCGCTCGTCGGCGATCCAGTCGGTGTACTTCTTGGAGATCTCGGCCGACTTGGCGAGGTCCTTGGTCTCGAGCATGCACCCCCAGCTCTTCGGGTACACGACGTCGGCACCGCGGAACCCGGCATCGAAGTCCTCGACCACCTCGAACGACCCTCCCGCGGCCCTGGCGTTCACCTCGGCCTGCTCGACGTACTCGGGCAGCAGTCGGAACTCCGGGGGCCGGGCGAGGCGCACGTTCGCCCCGTATCGGGTGAGGAGGAGGATGAGGCTGATCGGCACGCTCATCGGCTTCTGGTAGCTGGCGGCGTACGCGTAGCTCACGTCGATGGTGAGGCCCCTGGGGTCACCCTTCTCCTCGATGATCGTCAGCAGGTCGGCGAGCGCCTGGAACGGGTGAAAGCGGTCGCACTGCATGTTGAGCACGGGCACTCGGGATGCCGCAGCGACGTCGCGCATGTACTGATTGCCGACGCCCCAGTCGACCTGGCGGATGGCGATGCCGTCGTTGTACCGGCCGAGGATCTCGCCGATCTCCTTGGCAGTGTCGCCGTGGGCGATCTGAGTCGTCCCGGATTCGATGAACTGGGCATGGCCGCCCAGTTGCGCCATCCCCGCCTCGAACGATGCCCTCGTCCGAGTGCTGGAGAAGAAGAACAACATCGCCAGCACCTTGTCGTCCAACAGGGCGTGGGCCTGGCCGAGCGCCCGGCGCCGCTTCAGGTCGAGCGCGACCTCCAGCACCGAGTCGATCTCCCCCTTGGTCCACTCCTGGGTGGTGATCATGTCACGGCCGCGTAGTCCGGTGCGCATGGACTCCCCTCCTATTCGGTGGCGCCGAGGACCAGGGCCAGCAGGGCCATCCTCATCACGACGCCGTTGAACGCCTCTTCCCAGTAGCGGGCATGACGGGTGGCATCGACGTCGGGAGGAAGCTCATCCATCCGCGGCAGCGAGTGGAGGATGATCGCGTCGCCCTGGGCCGACCGGAGCAGTTCCCGTGTCACCCGGTAGTTCTCCGGCGTCAGGCCCTTGTCCCCACCCGCCTCGTCGCGACTCTTGGTGTAGTCGGCCTGCACCACCGGCTCCATGTAGATCACGTCCGCCTCGGCGATGGCGTCCTTGACGTGCTCGGCCTCTCTGAACACCAGGTTGCGGTCGGTCAGTTCGGCCTTGAACTCTTCCGTGAGCGACATGTCCGGCGGGGAGACGAACACCGCTTCCGCGTCGAACTGGGTGAGGGCGTACCCGATCGAGTGCATCGTCCGCATCCGCATGTCGCCGATGCACAGGAAGGTCAGCCCGTCGATGGTCCCCTTCTCCTTGAGCACCGTGTAGAGATCCGTCAGCACCTGAGTCGGGTGCTCGCCCCATCCGTCGCCGGCGTTGATCACCGGGATGCTCGCCCATTTCGCCGCCTCGGCCGGGGCGCCCTCGAGGAAGTGGCGCATGACGATGGCGTCGCCGTAGTACTCCAGCATGTGGACGGTGTCCTTGATCGACTCCTGGTAGAAGTCGCCCGCCCTGGTCATGCGCGGGTCGGAGAACCCGAGCACGTGCCCGCCGAGACGGTGCATCGCGGCCTCATGGGCCAGCCGGGTGCGGGTCGACGGCTGATAGAACGCCGTCACCAATGTCTTGTCTGAGAGCAGATCGCTGTTCCGCCGGGACCGGGCGATCGGCTCCAGATCCTCCGCCACATCGAACACCTGCATGAACTCGGCGCGCTCGAAGTCCTTCAAGGACAGGATGTCGCGACCGGCAAAGCTTCGCATTCCGGGGTCCCTCTCTCGTTCGTTTGGGTGCAGTCTCCCGCCACCTGGTGCGGATGACAACCGCCGGATGTCGCCAAGGCGGGGCCGAAATACCCGGACGGCACACCCAAGCCTCCCATAGAGTCGGGACGTGTCGCTCGCAAACGTCACCGGATTCGTCCGCCCGGCCGACCTCGGAGAGGCGTTCGCCGCCGTCCAGCATGGGGCGATCCCGGTGTCGGGCGGGACGGCGGTCATCCTCCACACCCCGTCGATCCCGTCGACACTCGTCGACCTGACCGGACTCCCCCTGTCGGGGATCTCGGCATCCGAGGGCGCCTTCGCCATCGGCGCCACCACCACGCTCTCGGAGATGCTCGAACACCCCGGCCTCGCCGCACACGCCGATGGGGTGATCGCCGAGATGCTCGCGATGGTCGGGTCGCCGCTCCTGCGCAACCGGGCGACCATCGGCGGCCATCTCGGCCGTGGCCGACTCTCCGATGTGATCCCCGTGCTGCTCGCCCTCGACGCCACCGTGTCCTGGTACGACGGCGAGGAGCGCGACGAGCCGCTCGCCGCGTTCTACGCCGCAGGAATCCACCGCACCCCGATGATCATCACCGGGGTGGCGATTCCCGCCCTGCACCGGCCCGCCGCCGCCGCCTTCCGCAAGTTCTCCCGGACCCACTTCGACCTGGCGATCCTCAACTGTGCCTGCCGGGTGTCCCTCGCCGACGACGGGACGGTGCATGCCGCCCGAGTGGTCGTGGGCGAGACGCCAGAGCTGGGGGCGTCGGTGAACGACGCCGAGGCGATGCTCCGCGGCCGCCCCTTCGATCCGTCCGCCATCGCCGCCGCAGCAACGATCGCCGCCACCGAGATCCCGGCGCGGACCGACGACCGGGCATCGGCCGAATACCGGCGGGCACTCGCCGCGGTGCTGGTCCGCCGCTGCCTCGCCGACATCGCCTCGAGGTTGCCGTGAACGTTCGCTACACGATCGACGGCGTAGGCACCGCCACCGAGGCCGGCCCCGGCGAGAGCCTCATGGACGTGCTCCGCCGCCTCGGCCACACGAGCGTCAAGAACGGGTGCGACCGCGGCGACTGCGGTTCCTGCGCGGTGCTCGTCGACGGGCGCGCCATCAACGCCTGCCTGGTCTTCGCCGTACAGGTGAACGGGGCGGCGATCGGAACGATCGAAGGCCTGGCCCGCGGCGGTGAGCTCCATCCCCTGCAGGCCGCGGCGCTCGACGGGTCGGCGATCCAGTGCGGGTTCTGCACCCCCGGCATGCTGATCACGGCCCTCGACCTGCTGTCGCGCAACCCCGAGCCCGACGAGGCAGCGGTCCGCACCGCCCTCTCCGGGTCGTTCTGCCGGTGCACCGGCTACGTCAAGCCGGTCGAGGCGATCCTGGCCGCCGCCGCCGCCATGCTGGAGCGTCGGTCGTGAAGGACAAGTTCCAGGTCGTCGGCACCAACGAGCCCAAGGTGGACGGGCGCACCCTCGTCACCGGCAAGCCGGTGTTCGCGGGTGACGTCGACCTGCCGGGAATGCTCCACGTCGCCCTCGTCACCAGCCCGATGGCACACGCCCGCATCACCCGGATCGACACGTCTGCGGCCGAAGCCCTCGACGGGGTGGCCTGCGTCCTCACCCACCGCAACACGCCGACGACGCGATACACCACGGCCGGTCAGGGCGCCCCGGAGCCCAGCCCGTATGACAGCCGGATGTTCGACACCAAGGTGCGCTTCGTGGGCGACCGGGTGGCGGCGGTCGCCGCCGACACCCCGACGATCGCCGCGCAGGCGGCCGCCCTCGTCGAGGTGGAATACGAAGACCTCGGGCCGGTGCTGTCCATGGATGCCGCCTTGGCGCCGGGCGCTCCGGTGATCCACGACGAGCAGGACGCTCTCGACATCTGGGATGCCCCACACAACATCGCCTCGGTGGTCTCCGCGATCACCGGAGACGTGAGCGCCGGCTTCGACGAGTCCGCCGTCGTCGTCGAGACCACCACCGAAACCCAGTACGCCCAGCACGCCCCGCTCGAGCCGCACGTCGTGCTCGCCCACCTCGACGGCGAGGGCAGGATCATCCTCATCTCCAGCACCCAGGTGCCGTTCCACGTCCGCCGGATCGTCGCCCGACTCCTCGACCTTCCCATCCACCGGATCAGGGTGATCAAGCCCCGCCTCGGTGGCGGCTTCGGCGCGAAGCAAGAGGTGATCGTCGAGGACGTCGCCGCCCTGATCGCCCTGCGCACCGGCCGCCCGGTCCGCTTCGAGTTCACCCGCGCCCAGGAGTTCATCTCGTCGCGAACCCGCCATCCCATGCGGGTCCGGGTCAAGCTCGGTGCGCTGTCGGACGGGACCATCCACGCCATCGAGATGGACGTGATCTCCAACACCGGCGCCTACGGCTCGCATGGGCTCACGGTGATGTCCAACACCGGCTCGAAAACCCTCCCCCTCTACAACAAGGCGCCCCACGTCCGCTTCGACGGCCGGGCCGTCTACACGACCATGCCGGTGGCGGGGGCCTATCGGGGATACGGCGGCACGCAGGGGTGCTACCCGTTGGAGACCGCCATGGACGAGATGGCCGCGCGGCTCGGCATCGACCCGGTCGAGCTGCGGGTGCGCAACCACATCCGGGCGGGGGAGACCTCGCCGATCTTCGAGGAACTGGGCGAGGGCCGCAAGGGCACCCCGCAGATCGTCACCTCATGCGCCCTCGACGCCTGCATCCGGGTCGGGGTGGAGCGCTTCGAGTGGTGCCGCAAGCGGGCCGAGCCGCGCGGCAACGGCCCCATCCGCCACGGCGTGGGCATGTCGGTGCACATGCAGGGCTCGGGAATCCCGCTCGTCGACATGGCCGGGGCCTCCATCGCGATGAACGACGACGGATCGTTCAACCTCCTCGTCGGCGCCACCGACCTCGGCACCGGCTCGGACACCATCCTCGCCCAGATCGCCGCCGAGGTGCTGGGCGTGCCGGTCGATCGGATCGTGGTGACCTCGTCGGACACCGACCTCACCCCGTTCGACACCGGCGCCTACGCCTCGTCGACCACCTACGTCTCCGGCACCGCGGTCGAGCGAGCGGCTCGGGACGTGGCCGGCCAGATCATCTCCGTGGCCGCATCGATGCTCGCCGCCGACCCGGAGACCCTCCGGTTGGCCGACGGCAGGGTGGTCGGCGACGACGGCCGCAGCGTCGACCTGGCCAAGATCGGCTTTCGGTCCTACTACGGCCCCGATCCGGCCCAGATCGCCGCCACCGCATCGTTCGTCCCCGAGTCGTCACCCCCGCCGTTCATGGCGGCCTTCGCCGAAGTGGCCGTCGACACCGAGACCGGCCTCATCACCGTGGTGGACTACGTGGCCGCCGTCGACTGCGGCACCGCGATCAACCCTCGTCTCGCCGAGGGCCAGATGGAGGGGGCGATCGCCAACGGCATCGGCTATGCCCTCACCGAGGAGATGCAGTTCACCTCGCTCGGCCGCGTCAAGAACCCCGACCTCGCCCGTTACAAGATCCCCGGGTCGATGGACCTGCCCCCGATCCGGGTCTACCTGGTCGAGTCCTACGAGCCGACCGGGCCGATGGGGGCCAAGTCGATCGCCGAGATCGGGATCAACGGACCATTGCCGGCGATCGCCAATGCCGTGTACCACGCCGTCGGAGTGCGGCTCACCCATCCGCCGTTCACGCCTGAGAAGGTGTGGCGCGAATTGAACCGACAAGGAGCGGCACGATGAGGCGAGGCCTGCTTGGGCTGATGGTGATCGGTCTGGTGGCATGCAGCGGCAGCACCGCGGTCATCGAGAAGGTCGACCCGGCAACGGCGTCGACGATCGCCGCCCAGCCGGGCACGATCGTCCTCGACATCCGCACCCCCGAGGAGTTCGCCGCCGGGCACCTCACGGGAGCGATCGACGTCGACTTCTACGCGACCGACTTCGCCGACCGGATCGGCGCCCTCGACCACGCCGCCCGCTACGTCGTCTACTGCCACACCGGCAATCGCAGCGGCCAGGCCATGGACCTGTTCCGCCAGGACGGGTTCACCGACGTCCACGAGATCGACGGCGGCATCGCCGCCTGGGTGGCGGCGGGGTTGCCGATCACGACCGGGTGAGGTGTCGTAAGACCTACCCCTCCACCGCCCTTATGGGTTGAGAATGTCGTGATGGGACCGGCGGAGGGCGATTTCGTGGAGTTCGCTCGTCGCGTCGAGCCGGGGTTGAGGATTGCCCTGGTCGCCGCCCACGGCGGTCACGAATCGGGTCGCTCGTGACGTCGCCAGGGCCTCCCCCAGGGTGCGT
>DATECY010000190.1:0-10815 GCA_035286665.1 Acidimicrobiia bacterium | reverse complement strand
GGCTCTTCGGCCGGAGGCCTCATCGCGGTGCGGTTGGGGTCCCCAGCCCCAACCGCCGAGTCCGCGCCTATCGGCGCGTCCTCTGAGCTGAAGGCTCTTCGGCCGGAGGCCGCATCGCTGTGCGGTTAGGGTCCCCAGCCCCGACCTCCGAGTCGGCGCCTATCGGCGCGCCCTCTTAGAACTGGAAGTAGATGAACGGAGTCGGGACACCCCCGCCGAACACGAGTATCGACGCGACCATGACTCCGGCGGCAGCCCCGAGGGGGACCACGCTCCAGCGCACCAGTGGCTCGAACGCGGCCCGATTCCGGTCGACCCAGTCGAGAGCGAACGATCCCGACATCATGAGCGCCACCAACGCCGCCACCGATGCCAGGGGCAGCCCGTCCGGCGAGGCGAGATCGCCAAGCCGGCCGAACCCGATCACGTAATCCCACGCCTGCTTGAAGGTATCGGCCCGGAAGAAGATCCAGGCGAAACCGACGAGGTGGAAGTTGGCGATGAGCTTCCACACGTCTCGAGCGCCGGGAGCGGGCGGGCGTCCTCGAGGCTCATAGGCGCCGAAGGCCCGATGCGTCGCCAGATAGAGGCCGTGCAGGCCGCCCCACACGACGAACGTCCACGCCGCTCCGTGCCACAGGCCGCCGAGCAACATGGTGAGCATCAGGTTGATGTAGGTGCGTCGACGCCCTCGCTGGCTGCCGCCGAGAGGGATGTACAGATAGTCCATGAGCCACGTCGACAGGGAGATGTGCCAGGTACGCCAGAACTGCGTGATGTTCGTCGACAGGTAGGGCTGCTCGAAGTTCCGCATCAGCTCGATTCCGAAGAGACGCGACGTCCCGCGGGCGATGGACGAGTAGCCGGAGAAGTCCCCGTAGATCTGAATCGAGAAGGCGTAGACCCCCAGCAGCAGCGAGAGCGCCCCGTGGCCGGTGGGGTCGGTGAATCGATCCTGAACCACCATTGCCAGCCCATCGGCCAGAACGATCTTCTTGAAGAGCCCGATGAGGATCAGCCACGAACCGCTCCAGACCTCCATCGGGGAGGGGCGGTGGCGCTCGGCCTGGAATTGGGGAAGGAGGCGCTGGGCACGCTCGATGGGCCCTGCGACCAACTGCGGGAAGAAGGCGACATACAGGCCGAAGGTGATGATGTTTCGTTCGGCGGGGAGGCGGCGGCGATACACGTCGAAGGCGTAGCTGAGGGTTTGGAAGCTGTAGAAGCTGATGCCCACCGGAAGGACGATCGAGAGGGTCGGCGCGTGAGCCGACAGCCCCAACGAGTTGAGGACGCTCACCGCCGAGTCGACGAAGAAGTTGAAGTACTTGAAGAACCCGAGGATCCCGAGGTTGACACCGAGCGAGGCAAAGAGCCACCGCCTGCGGATACGGTCCGACTCGGTGCGATTCATCGCCTGGCCGATGGTGAAGTCGGCAACCGTGGAGATGGCGAGGAGCGAGAGGAACCGGTAGTCCCACCATCCGTAGAAGACGTACGAGGCGACGAGGAGAAGCAGATTCTGGTGATGGCGTCGTCTCAGGAGCCAGTAGGTCCCGAGGACGACCGGCAGAAACACGAAGAACTGGAACGAGTTGAAGGTCATCGGCTACCAACCCAGAGAGTCGAGGTCGGCAGCGAGGATCTGCGAGAACTCGAGGGCTCCTGCAGAGGCGAGGTGGGTGTAGTCGATGAACGCGTCGCTCGGCATCGTGCGGGCGTGGTCGATCAACGCAACCCCCAGCCGCGCCGCCTCACCATGGAGCCACTCCTGGAAGTTCGCGAAGTCGTCGTTTCCGTTCGGATGCGCCCGGACGTACCCGTTGGGGACGGGCATCAAGACGACGACGACCTCGATGCCTTGGGACCTCAACGCCTCGATGGTGTACTCGAAGTCGGCGACTTCGCGGTCGCCGATCACGAAACCGCCGAGTGCATCGTCTCGAATCCTTCCGAACTCCTTCTTGTTCTTCTTGTCGTTGGCGCGCCGTCCCTCGTTTACCGGCGACAGCAGATCTTCGAGCGGGGTGGTGGCCTCGTTCGGACGCGCCCGGAAGAAGTCGACGACGAAGCTCGGGTTCCGCAGCTGCGCGCGATGGCGCGAGAGCGCGAACGTGGCCGACAGAACTCGATCGGCACTGCCCAGCACGCCGCCTCGAACCGCTCGCCCCGTGTCGTATCGCTCGACGACCGGCACGCTGCGGCCGCCGTTGAAGTCGATGCTCTCCACGCCCCAGACGACTCGCCCGGGGTGAAGTCGCGGTATCACCTGATCGAGGAGCCACTCACGCATGACGGACGTCTGGGCGGCGGGAAGGGCGACGTTGCTCGCCCTGTCGATCGAAGACAGCTGATCCTCGATGATCGGAATCTGTATGTCCTCACGAATCATCGATGTGCCGACGAACACCACGTCGCTGGTCATCCCGGCGTCGTGCAGTCGGTCCATGTCGGCCACCGACTGCTGGGCGGCACTGTGATACCACTCGAGCGGTTGATCGAGCCGATCGCCGAAGACCCGGAGCCCCGCCTCGAGTGCAAGGATGACCGCAACGGCGACGCCGATGACTCGAAGCACACGAGATGCCATACGAGTAGGGGAGACTAGGTCCGGGTCGAAGTCATGGCTACATCGACTCCGGCGCGGTCAGCCCGAGCAGGTCGAGGACGGCGAGGACCACGCTCTTGGAAGCCTCCACCAGCCACAGCCGCGCCTGGGTGACCACCGGGTCGTCGGTGACGATGCGGCAGTCCGTGTAGAAGCGGTGGAAGGCTGTGGCGACCTCGGAGGAGTAGGCGGTGAGACGGTGCGGGGCGCGACGGCGGGCGGCTTCGAGCACCTCTTCGCCGAGCCGGTCGGCCTGGCGCAGCATCTCCGCCTCGGCAGGATGGGTGAGCGCGTTCAGGTCGACCTCGGTGAGTGGAAGCCGCACGATCCCCTGCTCTGCGGCAAAACGCTGCAAAGCACACACGCGGGCATGGGCGTACTGCAGGTAGTAGGCGGGGTTGTCCATCGACTGCGCTTTTGCCGTCTCGAGGTCGAAGGTGATGGCGGTGTCGGGGCTGTAAGCGGCCAGGTGGTAGCGGGTGGCGTCGGTCCCCACCTCGTCGAGCACTTCCCGGAAGGTGACGAACTCGCCGGCGCGGGTCGACATCCGCATCGGCTCGCCGCCCCGGGTGAGGTTGACCATCTGGTTGATCACGATCTCGAGCCGACTCGGGTCGTACCCGAGGGCCTCGACCGCGGCCTTCATCCTCGGGACGTACCCGTGATGGTCGGCACCCCAGATGTTGATCACCCGGTCGAAGCCCCGTTCGAACTTGTCGCGGTGGTAGGCGACGTCGGGGGCGATGTAGGTGTAAGTGCCGTCGGACTTGACCAGCACCCTGTCCTTTTCGTCGCCGTAGTCGGTGGTGCGGAACCACGTGGCGCCGTCCGCCTCGTACACCTCACCCCGTTCGCGCAACACCTCTACGGACCGGGCAACCGCCCCCGACTCGTGGAGTGAGGTCTCGCTCGTCCACACGTCGAACGGGATGCGGGCGATCTGCAGGGTCTCCTCGATGTCGCGCATCGCCCGCTGCAGCCCCCACTCCCGGATCGTGGTACGACGGGACGCCTCGGAGAGATCGACAAAGGCATCATCCACCTCGGCCACGAGTTCGGCGGCCCACACCGCCACGTAGCCCCCGTGGTACCCGTCCTCGGGAACCTCGGCGGGATGGCCCAGCGCCTGGAGGTATCGAGCTTCGAGGCTGGCGGCGAATCGGTCCATCTGGACGCCGGCGTCGTTGTAGTAGTACTCGCGGGTCACCGGGTGGCCGACATAGGTGAGCATCCGGGCGAGCACGTCGCCGATCACCCCGCCCCGGCCGTGGCCGATGTGGAGCGGGCCGTTCGGGTTGGAAGAGACGAACTCGACCTGGATCCGCTCGCCGGCACCCTGGTCGGATCGAGCGAAGTCGGGGCCACCCACCGCCGCGGCACGCAATACCTCGAGGTACCACGAGGGACCGAGAGTGACGTTGATGAATCCAGGCCCGGCGATCGCCACCTCGCTCAGATGAGGTATCTCGGGGAGGTGGTCGACGATCGCCTGAGCGATCTCGCGCGGCGCCTTGCCGGCCCGCTTCGACGCCACCATCGCTGCGTTCACCGCCCAGTCGCCGTTGGTGCGGTCGCGGGGTCGCTCCACCACGAATTCGAGGCCACCCAGGTCGGGAAGGGACCCGTCGGCGGCGGCGGCCTTCAGCGCGGCAGTCACCGCGTCACGGATGGCGTCGGGGAAGAGCGGCATGGTGTCGGAATCGTACAAGAGGCCCACATTGGTGACACCCCACAGAACGGGGACATCGAGGCCGAGGGGACCGGATGGCCCCGCGGTACACTCGATGGGCAATCCGCCCTCGTAGCTCAGTGGATAGAGCACCGGCCTCCGGAGCCGGGTGCGCCGGTTCGAGTCCGGCCGAGGGCGCGGCTCGTCGCGTGCAGACGCCTCAGTGCTTCTCGACGGAGGGTCTACCGCGCGCATCGAGACTTCAACCCTCGATGTGACCTGAAGAAGTGGCTCTTCGCCCTCAAGAAGAGGAGCGTGGCGAAGGGGTTGGTCCCGACGAGCGACGCGTCAGACCCGGGGTGGCTCGGCGGACCACCAGGCGACTCGACCGACCTCGATGACGATGGCGGGACCTCGGGGCGGGTCGGAGCGGTACTGCTGGTACTTGTCGGCGAGCAGCGCGAGCACCTCCACGAATTCGGCTCCCGTACGGACGATCCGCGCCGTGCCATCCACTCGCACCCACCACAGGCGCGACCAGTCGTCGTCGTACCGGTCGGCGAGGAGTGACACCCGCGGATCGGCGACGATGTTCTTCAAACGCTGCAGATCGCGGGTCCGCTTCGGCTTCTGATCGACTGCCGTCACCACGCGGCCACCGTCGAAGGCGAACACCACAGGAACGAGGTGGGGGCCATCACTACCGATCGTGGCCAGGCGCGCCACCCTCTCGTCACCGATCCGCCGAAGTGCCTCCGCTCGATCCATCTCCCCTATCTTCGCGGTGTGTGCCACGATCAGGGGCGTGGACACCTCCGCGATCGCCCGAGAACTGGCCGCTCGCCGAGTCGCGCTCCAGGCCGACCTCGACGGCTTCATCGCTCCGCCCGAACCGGGAGCGACCGTCGGGTTCGGCAAGCGGATCGGTGACGGGACGACGGAGGCCGTCGAACGGCTCAACACGACCGCCATGGCGCGGTCGGTCACGAAGTCCCTCGCCGACATCGACCGTGCCCTCGCCAAGATCACCGAAGGCACCTACGGCGTGTGCGACAGCTGCGGCGACCCGATCCCGGCAAACCGCCTCGAAGCGCTCCCGGCGACCTCGCTGTGCGTCCGCTGCAAGACCGCGGGACACTGAGGTCCGGATTCTGTAGTCTTGCTCCTTCATTGCTCTGAGGGGGAGTCACATGCGCCTCAAACCGTTGCCCGCGCTTCTGCTCGCCGTCGTGACGCTCGCAGCCGGGTGCGGCGACGACAGTGCGACGACCACCACGACAAGCTCGGCGAGCACAACCACCACGGCCGCCGGCCTCAGCACGACTATCGCGCCGACCACGACCGCGGCGACGTCCACGACGGCAGACGCCGAGGTTCCATTGACATTGGACTTGGACGACCTCAGCCTCTACCTGGAACCAGCAGGTCTCTCCTACCGGACGACGCTGGACTTCCATTTCTTCACCGACACCCCGAACACGGTGGAGGGACGGATGCTCGCCGAGGGCGGCCACCTCGTTGGGCCACCCGAGGTGGTCGACCTGATCGCCCGCGCCGAAGGCGACGCCACCGGTCCGCAATGCTTCCAATTCTCGATCAGCCCCGGGTTCACCAACCCGTACGACGCGTTCCTCGAGGACGGTGGGATGTTGATGGGTGAAGCATCGCTACTGGCGAAGGGCGTCGAGACCAACGGCCGCGTGGTCGACCGGTATGCCATCACGATGGACAACATCGATCCCACCGATGACGCCGGCAGCGAGGTCGATGACCTGGCCCAGGGCTGGATCGACGTCGATCGTGAGGGTGGCTTCGTGGTCGAGTTGTTCCTCGAAGGCCTGGGGCGCAGCTCGCTCCTCACCGGGTCGAGCAGCCTCCAGGGCGACATCGACTACACCCTCGACTACAGCGAGTTCGGCACCATCACCGAGCTGCTGACGGACGGCTTCTGCTGACGGTCACCGGCCGCCCGCGACGCCGCTAGAAGACCCGTCGCAGCAGCGTGCCGAACCCGGTGGTGCGGCCGATCACCATCAGGTCCATGGTGATGGCGACCCCCCAATGGAGGAACCACCCCCACAGGAACGACTTCGATTTGAGGGCCAGGTAGCCGAGGACGAATCCGGCGACGATGGCGGCAAAGGTCTCCGGATACGGCTTGCCGAAGTGGATCATGACGTAGGGGATGACCATCACCGGGATGGCGTAGTGGCCGAGCCGGGGGTAGAGCCCGAAGAGGATGAACCCGCGGAAGAAGGTCTCTAGGCCGAGGAACTGCAGCCCGTAGAACAGCTCCCAGCCCCAGAAGTTCCATCCGCCCAGAGCGGCCGGGTGATAGAAGGGGTACTTGGCCTGGAAGGCGGGCCAGTACGACACGATGAACAGGATCGGGATCATGCCGCCGAGCCCGATCGCGTACGGCCGGAACTTGCGCCACTGCCCCCGGATACGGAATCCCCAGTCGTAGGGGCGCTCGCCGAGCACGAAGCGGATCACCACCAGGGGCACCGCCACCCGGAGCACCAGACTGCTCACTCCCCAGAACTGGTACGGGAGCAGGTCGTAGTAGGGCCGGTACCCGTCGCCAAGCGCATCCGCCAGATGGAGGTGGAACCACGACCCGGAGAAGCGGTCGGGAAGCCCCCAATACTCGAACACGATCAGCAGCACCATGGTCGTCACGAACACCACGAGGCTGCGCCGATCGATCGGCGCCTCGCCCTCGGCGGGGATGAGGGTCGGCTGAACGGTGTCGGGCACGGGAGGACGGTAATGGGCGGCGTCCGACCGCGCTGCCAGACGCCAACGCATCCCTCGCGCCAATTGCCAATCGCCAATCGCTCCATCCGTCCGAGGTCCAACGTCCGAGGTCCCACGTCCCAGGCCCTATCGCACCTCCGAGTAACATTCCTGAACGCGAAAACGGGGCACCAATGCGACCCATCTGGAAGGGCGCCATCTCATTCGGGCTGGTCACGATCCCGGTCGGCCTGTACGCCGCGACCGAGGACCGCAGGCCCAAGTTCCGCCAATTGCGCAAAGGCGACCACGCGCGGATCAAGTACAAGCGGGTCGCCGAGTCCGACGGCGAGGAAGTCCCGTTCGAGGACATCGTCAAGGGCTATGAGTTCGAGAAGGATCGCTACGTCGTGTTCACCGACGACGAGTTGGAGGCGGCGCTCAAGGCGAAGGGCGCGGGGATGGTCGACGTCGTGCAGTTCGTCGAGGCGGTCGAGATCGATCCCATCTATTACCGCAGTTCGTACTACCTCGGTCCTGAGAAGACGGGCGTCAAGGCGTACAAGATCTTGCGGGACGCCCTCGCCGCCAAGGACATGGTCGGATTGGCACGGGTGTCGATCCGCGACCGGGAGTATCCGGCGACGATCCGCACCGAGGGGGACGTCCTCGTCATGGAGACCATGTATTGGCCGGACGAGATCCGCGAGCCCGAGTTCGAGGAGTTGCAGGAGCAGTCCGAGGTTCGGCCCGAGGAACTGAAGATGGCCGAGATGATCATCGACAACCTCACCTCCCCGTTCGATCCGGCCCAGTGGATCGACGACTCACGTGAAGCCGTCGAGGAGGTGGCTCGCCTCAAGATGGAGGGGGAGGAGATCGTCGCCCCCGCGGGCACCGCTCAGCCCGCGGGAGTGGTCGATCTCATGGAGGCCCTCAAGGCGAGCGTCGAGGCGACCAAGGCGAAACGCAAGGCGGGTTGAGACAACCGCCGGCCGCCACGCCCAAGCCGTTTCGACGGTGACATTCGCCTCTGGCACCCGGCCCCCTGCGTGGTTCGCTTGGCTCGCGTCGACCGAAGCGAAGGGGATTAGAGATGATGTCTCGTCGCCGGCTCCCGGGTAGCGGAGCCTCTCGGATTCCCCGACCCGTGTCGTTTCTGGCCCTCTTCGTGCTGCCGATGTCGATCCTCGCCACGCTTGGTGATGCCGCGCCCGCCGCCGCAGCCGCCATCGCCTGCGGCGGGTCGCCGGCCACGATCGTCGGGACGCCCGGTGCCGACCACCTCGTCGGGACCAACGGCAACGATGTGATCGTCGGCCTGGGAGGCAACGATGTCATCGAGGGGAGGGCCGGCGACGACGACATCTGCGGCGGCGGCAAGGCCGATCAGATCTCCGGAGGAAGCGGGAACGACCGGATCTGGGGTGGCGGCGGGAACGACATCGTCGACGGAGATGAAGGAAACGACCACGCGATCGGCGGAAAGGGAACCGACACCTGCGCGGGGGCCGAGACGAGGTCGACCTGCGAGGCGGTGCCCCCTCCAGGCTGCACCAACGCTCGTCGAGTCCCCGCCGAGGTGACCGCCACCAACGTGAAGGTGGTCGGCAGCAACGCCTACCCCACCCAATCGACAATGCTCATCGATGGCGAGGGCCGGCGCCTCACCTTCGTCGCCGAGGTGCGTAACGACACCGGCGACATGGTTCGCCTGGGACAGGCGAAGATCGTGATCCACGACGGTGCCGGCGACGAGATCGGGAGGCGGTGGGTCTATCCCGAGGCGGATGCGCTCGCTCCGGGCCAGCGCACGGTGCTCACCGAGACCGTGCCGTCGTGGCTGTACTGGTCGAACGAGACGAACGACTTCCCCGAAGGCTGGAAGTCCTGGACGCTCACCCTCAATGCCACCAAGGCACCGGCGACCTCGAACGACGACGTCGTCATCAGGAGCACACTCAAGTCGCTCGGCGCCGACGCCGAGGGTGACCTCACAGCCCGTGGGACCGCAACCAATTCCCTCAATCGGGAGATCGACTCCGCGACCTGGTGGGTGGTCCTCTACGACGACGCCGGTCGATTGGTCAATGTGGGACAGAGCTACCTGTACGAAAGCATGAGCCCCGGGGACACGGCCGGCTCCGAGACGACGATCTGGTCGGACGAGCCCGCCTGCTTCGCAAGCGTGTCGTGGGGCGCCGCCGGATCGTAGAGCCGACGCGCAGGTTGCCGCCGGCGTCGCCCGGTCGATCTCGCCGCCACCTCGTTGCCGCGGCGGGTGTGGAGCCGTCGAGGAGCCGTCCCCGGTGATCACACCCCGAACGCCGCCCCACTTCGGCTCGAACCACCAATCGGGATCGGAGAAGGGAGCCGATCACCAGGTGGCCGGCATGGGTTCGAATCGAGGAAGGCTCACGAGCCCGCCAGGGCCTCCCGGACGATTCGGTTGACGAGCGCGCCGTCCATGCCAACGGGCCCGTTCTTCATGATGTGGCCGACCACCCTGCCGACCTGCTTGGGGTCGTCGGCCTTCAGTTCCTTGATCGCGATGGCGACCACCTCGCGGGTCTTCTCCTCACCGAGCATCTTGGGTAGCCATCGCCCCAGGTAATCGATCTCGAAGCCGAGCTTGGAGGCGGCGTCGGCACCCTTCTCCCCGTATCCGAGGAACTCCTCCCGGGCCTTTTCCATCTTCTTGACGTAGGAGACGATCACGCCGCGATAGACGGCGTCGTCGACCTCGCCTTCGAAACCGGGCTCGCTCCGGACGCGCGACACCTCGCTCTCGATCTGGCGGATGACGTCGAGGCGAGGGCGGTCCTTGGCCCTCATGGCGTCCTTCAGTTCGGTGGCGAGCTCGTCATGGATCGGCATAGGCGAAAAAGCGTACCGCGTTCGCCATCTCCGGCCGATCATCCGAGGCGGTCGGGCCTCACCGGACGGGAAAAACGACAAGAAATCCCTTGACCAGGGGCAACACCTCGCCTAGCTTTCAGCCGGCCTTGTGAAGGTTTTCACATTCACGGGCGATCATCAGACCACAGAATCAGGAACAGACATGCTGACCATCACCGATTGGAGAGAGCTCGCGGCGTGCCGTGACTCGGACCCGAGCCTCTTCTTCCCGATCGGGACGACGGGGCCCGCCGTCGAGCAGATCGAGGCCGCAAAGGCCATCTGCGCGCAGTGCTCCGTGCAGGAGGAGTGCCTCACCTACGCCCTGGAGACCAACCAGGAGGCGGGGGTGTGGGCCGGTTATGCCGAGGACGAGCGTCGGCGCCTTCGCAAGCGCTGGCTCGCCGAGCGGCGCCGCCGCGCCTCCTAGGCACTCCCCAACCCACCTCACCCCGTCACCGGGGATCCAAGCGTCCGATTCGGCTCAGCCGAACCCGATCGTACGATCGCGTTCACCCGGCTCCACCTCGACGTAGGCGATCTTGTCGACCACGAGGCCGTGGCGGCGACCTTCGCGATCGGTGACCCACCACACCCCTCCGGCGGTCACGGCAGCGTCGAACTCATGCATGAACGCGGTGGCATCGTCGACCTCGACCTCGACCTCGCGGGGTACGAACGTCAGGCCGATCTTCACGTGGGTCTTGGTGGATGTGGAGCTGGTAGGCATCGGGGGATGGTAGGCAAGCCGTCGCGAGTCTTCGACCTTCGACAGCAGCGTGAGAAGCGATCGCCTCGCTCGGCTCGGCTGCGAAGGGCGAAACGTTGCTGGTCACGGCCGGACCTGGTTCCCCAATCACCGGGCGGGCGGATCAAACACCCGGGGTCGTGCCCCCACCGC
>DATECY010000189.1:0-3931 GCA_035286665.1 Acidimicrobiia bacterium | reverse complement strand
GTCGCGGCGACGATCATCGGTGACCTCGACCACGACGGCACGATCACCGGAACGAGCGGCAACGACGTGATCGTCGGGACGTCCGGCAACGATGTCATCGACGGCGGCGACGGGAACGACCGGATCTGCGGGCTCGGAGGGGCCGATGTCATCGACGGCGGCGACGGGAAAGACATGGTCGTCGGCGCGGGAGGTGACGACACGCTCTACGGCGGTGGGGGCAACGACCTGCTCCTCGGGGGCGGTGGCAGCGACACGATCTACGCCGGCGACGGGAACGACCGCGTCAAGGGCGCCAGAGGGAACGACGAGATCTTCGGAAGCAACGGCGACGATCGGCTCTTCGGAGGCGCCGGTAATGACGTCGGCGACGCCGGATCGGGATCCGACCGCTGCGTCGTCGAGAACCCGACTCAGTGCGAGACCTGATCCCGAGCCGGTGATCAGATCAGGCCGAGACCAGCCTCCGCCATGGGTGGGACGAGAGCGCCGAGGCCGGCAAACCGCTCGTCTGAGGTTTGCCCCCGCACATACCGAATGAAGATCTGCTGGCAGATCACCGCGATCCGAAAGAGCGCGAGCGCCCGATACCAGTCGGCGGCTGAGACGTCGAGGCCGGTGGCAGCGGCGTATCGGTCGGCGATCTCGGCAGTGGTCATCACGTCACCGAGCACCACCGAATCGGCGGCGGCGAAGGCCGACACGCTGTCGCCGCCCGCCCAGTAGGCGAGCATCGTCCCCAGGTCGACCAACGGGTCGCCCACGGTCGCCATGTCCCAATCGAACACCGCCACGATCGACCCGTCGTCGGCGAGCATCGTGTTGTCGAGTTTGAAGTCGTTGTGGAGGAGCACCGCCTTCTGCGGTTCCGGCACAGACCCGGCCAGGTGGTCGGCGAGCCGATCCATGGCGGGAACGTCCTCGTGACGCGCTCGCGTCCAGCGGTCGGTCCACCCTGCCACCTGCCTGGTGACGAAGCCGTCGGGACGGCCGAGCGTTGCGAGGCCGATGGAGGCACGGTCGACCAGGTGCAGGCCCGCCAGGGCATCGACGAGATGCTCCGAGACCCGCCGACGGAACTCCCGTCCGGCGTCGAGGCCCTCGGGCCACTCCGCCCTGACCACGTGACCAGAACGTCGCTCCATCACCACGAACGGGGCGCCCATCACTCCTGGGTCCTCGCACAGGTGATGGGCGCGGGGCGCCGGCGGATACGCCGCGTACAGCACCGAGAGCACCCGGTACTCGCGGGCCATGTCGTGGGCACCCGGGGCCACCGGCCCCAGCGGAGGCCGCCGCAGCACCACCTCCACGTCGCCGCACCGGGCGAGATAGGTGAGGTTCGCCTTGCCGCCGGGAAACTGCTCGAAGGCGATCGGGGCAGACCCGAACATGTCCGGGAGATGCTCGATGAGGTAGGCGGCGACCGCGTCCTCGTCGAATCGCTCCTCCGGCCTGATCGGAGCGGTGTCGCCCATCACCCGACCGGGACCACGGCTCCGTAGGCGGCATCCTGCTCGGTGGACACCTCAGGGGTCTTCCGCCCCAGGACGAGCCACATCAGGATCGTCAGCGACGCCAGGCTCACGAACAGCCCCGTCCATTGGTTCCAGGTGAACGGCCCGAGTGTCGCATCGGCCCCGGGAAGGTCGGTGTTGCGCACGAAGTCGATGAGGAAGCGCTGCATCCCGTACCAGGTGGACCACATGAAGATCAGCACCCCGTAGCGGATGGTCCTCCACCGGCGGGCTACCAGGTAGAGCAGACCGAGCAGGACCGCCGCCCCCAACAGGTCGTACAGGGCGGCAGGGTGATAGGGCCCACAGTCGACCCCACTGTTGCACAGCACTTCGAGTCCGTCGTGCTGGGGGGCGAGGTCGTAGCCCGGCTTCACCAGGTAGCCCAGAAAGAACGTCGTCTTGGCACCGAGGTGCTCGACGATGAAGAGGTCGCCGATCCGGCCCACGACCGTGCCGATCGCCAGGCCGAACGACGCCATGTCCATGTGGGCGATCACCGACACGCCCAGCATCCGCATGCGCCAGCCGCCGGCGATGATGCCACCGGCGAACCCACCCATGATCGAGAAGCTTCCGAAGGGCTTGAGCGCCTCGACGATCCCTTGATCGAGGTGGGCCGGCACCGTGAAGAGCCTGGCGCCGAGGATCGATCCGACCAATCCCCACGTGAGGATCGAGGTGAGCTTCACCTCGTCGAAGCCGCGCCGCCGCGCCTCACGGATCATGACGATGGCGCCGACGACGAAGCCGACCCCCGCCATCAACCCATGCAGGGACAGACGCAGCGGCCCGATCTCGAAGATGGGGATCGGCGGATAGGAGATCGAGGCGAGCATCGAGGGGGAACAGTAACCGGAGCCGGTTCCCTATTCCCCCTCACCCGGTATCCGCACGCACTCCTCCCCCTCAGCGGGAGAAGACACCCGCGGGGTGCCGGAGGGGGTGCAAACCCGAAGAGGGAACGCGTCGGGTCCGACGGGGCGCACCTCCCTCGCGGCTCCGCCGTGCTCCCCCTCCGCGGGGAGAAACAAGCGCATCGCCCATCGCCTACAACAGCACGTCGAGCATGACCGCGCCGAACAGCAGCGTCAGATACAGGTTGGAGAAGCGGAATGCGGCCATCGCACGCTCTCGGTGGGCGATGAGCGACGCCGACACGGCAACGAAGGCGAGGCCGAGGCCGACCGCCGACCACACGTACAAACCGCCGAGATCGGCCGTCGGGACGAGCATCAGCGAGACGACGCCGACCACGGCGGCGTACAACGTGATCTTCAAGGTGGTCAGGCGCTCGCCACTCACCACCGGCAGCATCGGCACCCCGGCGCGGGCGTAGTCGGCCTCGAACCTCAGGGCGAGCGCCCAGAAGTGCGGCGGCGTCCAAAAGAACACGATGGCGAAGAGGATCCAGGCCGGCAGGGCCAGCGATCCGGTCACCGCCGCCCATCCGACGAGGGCCGGCACCGCGCCCGCCGCTCCTCCGATCACGATGTTCTGCGGGGTGGTTCGCTTCAGGAACATCGTGTACACGAGGACGTAGAAGACCAATGCCGCCGTCGCCAGGATTCCGGCGAGAAGCGTGGTGGTCAGCCACAGCCAGACGAACCCTCCGACACCAAGGACGAGTCCCACCACGAGGGCCTCGCGCACGGTCAGGCTGTGCGTCGGCAACGGGCGGCGGCTGGTGCGGTCCATGCGGGCGTCGATGTCACGATCGACCACGTTGTTGATGGCGTTCGCTCCACCTGCCGACATGGTCCCGCCGATGAGCGTGGCGATCACGAGCCACGAGTCGGGCCATCCTCCCGCCGCCAGCACCATCGCCGGCACCGTCGTGATCAGCAGCAGTTCGATGATGCGCGGCTTGATCAGCGCGAAGTAGGCGCGGGGTCGGCCCGCCGGCCAGCGAGCCGTGGTCGCCTCGGCGGTCACGCCGCCACCTCGACCCGGGACCGCTCACTGAGGGCCGACACACCAACCACCACGAAGGCGATCCACACCGAGTCGGCGAGCAGCAGATGGACGAGCTGCATCCACACCGGGGCGAGCAACCCGACGTTGATGGCTCCCGCGGCCACCTGAACGATCACCAGCGCCCGCAGCAGGGAGAGCGCCCATTCCGGTGCAGCCACGCGACCGACCAGGTACAGCAGGTACCCGGCGGTGGCCACCGCCAACACCGGGTGGATCCACCGGAGCCTGACCAGAAACACCCCGGTGAAGTCCTCGTGGAGCCCGGCGGCGATGCTGTCGGGCGGGAACAGCGTGTCTCCCAGCGCGGTGACCGCCCCGGCAGCACCGACCACGACGAGGGCCACCGCACCGAGTGCCAGCAGCCGCCGGATCTTCGGATCGAACGGGCGGCGCGGTGCCTCGTGGCCCGAGGCGAACCAGGCGGTCAGCGTGAGCGC
>DATECY010000188.1:0-7824 GCA_035286665.1 Acidimicrobiia bacterium | reverse complement strand
GAGCCGATCGGCGAGAAAGACCACCTGGGCGATCCGGTCGTCGGCGAGATAGCCCTGGGACGCCAGGGCCCGGATCACGGCATCGGGGCCGTCGAGGCTCATGATCGCGGCACGCATCGCCAGGTCACCGACCGAGTGTAGGTGGGCGCCCCTCCAGCTGATAGCCTGCCCGCACCCAGACCAGGAGGAACCGATGCGCCGCTCGATGACCGCGATACTCGCCTTGATGCTTCTCTTGGCCGCCTGCGGCGACGACACCTCGGCCACGACCGCCGACGCGCAACTCGTTTCGTCCTTGGCCTCCAAGATCTCCGCCAGCCCCCAGGCCCAGAGCGGAGACCTCCCGATCACCGATCAGGCAGCCCAGTGCTTCGCCGAGGGACTCATCGACGAGCTCGGCGCCCCCAAGATCGAGGGCGGCATCGACATGAGCTTCGATGTCTTCATGGGCACGCTCTCTCAGAGCGAGCGCCGCACCGTCGTGGACGTGATGCTCGACTGCGTCGACGTCGCCGACACGCTCGTGGCCGAGATGACGGCGAGCGGATCGCCGCTCTCTGAAGCTTCGGCCCGGTGTGTCATCGACGGCATGCTGGCCAGCGACGAGTTCCGCGACGCGGTCGGGGAGTCGTTCGTCTCGGGCGACAGCACCTTTCAGAGCGACACCGTCGTGGCAGCGATCCTGCCGGTGTTCCTGCAATGCCTGACCCCTGAGGAACTCGCCGGACTCGGCAACAACTAGTCGGTCAATCGGCCGGGTGGGCGGCGTCGTCCTCGGCGAACACGAACACGAGATCGCCGATCCGGACCTCGTCGCCCGCCCGAGCCCCCATCTTCCGCAGGGCATCGTCCACCCCGGCCCGGGCCAGGCGCCGGGCGGCGACGTCGGCTGCCTCGGGTTTGGTGAGGTCGTCGAAGGCCACGGCTCGCTCCGCCATCCGTCCGGTGATCACCCAGCGCTCCCCGTCGTGTTCGACCTCGAATCCCGCAGGGGCCGGTCGGAACAGGACGAAGCCCTCACCGTCGGGCAGCGATCGCTCCGACGCGGCGACGGCGTCGGCGACGGCATGCATCACCCGATCGACCCCGGCCCCGGTGACCGCCGACATGGCCAGGGCATCGATCCCCACCGCGGCCAGGCCGGCGCGCGCCGGCCCGGCTTCTGCGATGTCCGCCTTGGACACCACGACCACCTCGGGGCGAAGCGCCAGCGCCGGTTCGTGGCGGGCCAACTCGGTGCGCAGGATCCCCAGCTGCTCGGCCACCGAGTGCTCCTGGAGCGGTGACGGGTCGAGCAGAACGACCAGTGCCCTGGCCCGCTCGACGTGCCGCAGGAACCGATGCCCGAGACCCCGTCCCTCCGAGGCCCCCTCGATGAGTCCAGGGATGTCGGCAAGGACGAACTGACGATCGTCGATGTCGACGACGCCGAGATTGGGCTCCAGGGTGGTGAACGGATAATCGGCGATCTTCGGTCGTGCCGCAGAGACTCGGGCGATGAGCGTGCTCTTGCCGGCGTTGGGAAACCCGATGATGGCGGCGTCGGCCATCAGCTTGAGCTCGAAGGTGAAGTCGCCCTCCGCCCCGTATTCACCCTGTTCGGCAAAGTTCGGTGCCACGTGGCGGGGGCCAACCAGTGCGGCGTTGCCGCGGCCCGACCGACCCCCGGTGAGGACGGTCACCCGCTGGCCGGGTCGGGCGAGGTCCGCAATCACGGTCCCGTCCCTGTCGCGCACGAGCGTCCCCGGGGGGACCCCGAGGACGAGATCGTCGCCCTTGCGCCCGTGTTGGAGGTCGCCCTTGCCGTGGGTACCCGATGGGGCACGGCGATGGGGTCGGCGTCCGTAGCCGAGAAGGGTCGACACGGCCTGATCGGCCTCGACCACGACATCGCCACCGGGACCACCGGAGCCGCCTTCGGCCTTGCCCCGCGGCTTCCCGCGTTCCCGCTTGAAGGACACCACACCCGCACCGCCGTCACCTGCACGGAGATGGACGACGACCTCGTCTATGAACACGGCCCACCTCGAGCCGCCATGCCCATCAGCCCTCGATGAGGACGCTGACCTCACGGCGGCCGCGACGGGTTCCGTAGCGGACGACGCCCTGGGCGGTGGCGAAGAGCGTGTCGTCGCTACCCTTGCCGACGTTTTCGCCCGGGTGGATCGCCGTTCCGCGCTGGCGCACGATGATCGTCCCGGCGGTCACGGTCTGGCCGCCGAACACCTTCGATCCGAGCCGCTTGGCATGCGAATCGCGGCCGAGCTTGGTAGAACCGCCGCCCTTGGTCTTCGACATGTCAGGACTCCTTCTTTGCTGCCGGCTTGCGGGCCGCGGGCTTGCCTGCCGGAACCTCTGCAGCCGGCTCATCGGTCGTTGCAGCCGGTGCGGCCTTGGCAGCCGCCTTCTTGGGGCCTTCGATCTTGGTGACCTCGATGGTCGTGTACTTCTGGCGGTGCCCGCCGCGGCGCCGGTACCCGGTCTTGGCCTTGTACTTGAAGATGTCCACCTTGTCGCCCGAGGTCTCGCCGACGACCTTGGCGGTGACCCGGGCAGTCTTGAGCTCATCGCGCCCGGAGAACACCTTGCCCTTGTCGTCGACGACGAGCAACGGTGTGAAGGTCAGTTCTCCGTCGGCGTGGAGGCGCTCGACGTCGATGACGTCACCTTCATGGACCTTTGCCTGTTTGCCGCCGGTGCGGATGATCGCGTACATGTAAGGACCTCGGGAGGGGGCGGGGTGTCATGATAACGCATGCCGCAGGGGGTTCGGACCAGGGCGCAGATCGCACGATCCTGCTCCTCGCCACCGGCTTCTTTCGGTTCCCGGCTCACTCCTCGTCGTCCAGGTGCGGCATCGCCGCCCCCGTCGTCGCCGCCTCCTCATACAGGACGACCCCGCGACCGGCGCAGGTCGGACAGACGTGGGAAAACGACTCGAGCAGGCCCTCCGACTCGTTCTTACGGGTCATCTCGACGAGGCCGAGGTTCGACACCTCGAAGACCTGGGTCCGCGTCTTGTCCTTGGCGAGCGACTCCCGCAGTCGACGGAGCACCGCATCGCGGTTCTTGGCGATCTCCATGTCGATGAAGTCGATCACGATGATTCCCCCGATGTCTCGGAGGCGAAGTTGGTGGGCGATCTCCTCGGCGGCTTCGAGGTTGTTCTGCAGCACGGTCTCCTCGAGGTTCGAGTGGCCGACGAATCGGCCGGTGTTGACGTCGATGACCGTCAACGCCTCGGTCCGGTCGACGACGACATGACCACCCGAGGGGAGCCACACCTTGCGATCGAGTGCCTTGCGCAGCTGATCCTCGACGTGGAAGCGCTCGAAGATCGGAATCTCCTCGTCATACCGCTGCACCCGCGACACCAGATCGGGATCGGCGTCCGCGAGATAGGCGACGACCTGGTCGAAGATCGCCGTGTCATCGATGAGAAGGCGACGGAAGTCACGGGTGAAATGCTCCCTTATCACCCGAATCACGAGCGGAGGCTCCTCGTGGATGAGGCGGGGTGCGCCGGCACGGGGCACGGACTCCATGATCTCGTTCCAGGCGATGAGCAGCCGATCGATGTCTGCCCGGATCTCTTCCTTGGAGGCGCCCTCGGCCGCCGTGCGAACGATCACTCCGAACTGATCCAGCCCCAGCTCGTCGGAGATCTCCCTGGCGATGTCGCGCAGCCGCTCGCGCTCGGCGTCACCCAGCCGGCGGCTGACCGAAGGCTTCTCGACGTTCGGGTCGAGAACGACGTAGCGGCCGGAGAGGTTGATCTCGTTGGTGAGGCGAGCACCCTTGTGGCCCATGGCGTCCTTGACGACCTGGACCAACACCTCGTCGCCCACCTTCAAGGCCTTCTCGATCCTCGTCCTGCGGCGTCCGTCCTTCGGATCGGCCTGGATGTCGCCCGCGTAGAGCACACCGTTCTTCGGCTCACCGAAGTCCACGAACGCCGCCTCCATCCCCGGGAGCACGTTGCGGACGCGACCGAGGTAGATGTTGTGGGTGAGCGACGGACGATCCGACCGGGCGACGTGGTGCTCGACGAGTAGGGCGCCCTCCAGCACGACGATCTGAGTCTGATAGGGGGTGCGACGCACCAGCATCTGCTTGCGTTCGGTCGATGGCGGGAGAAGGATCACCTCGGGCTCGGGCCGACGCACCCTGCGCCGCGAGTCCCGCTGCGTCCGGGATCCCCGTTCGGGCCGCGGTGTCTTGGTGGGTTCGGGCGCGACCTCGCGGACCCGGGTGATCTCGACGGTGCTACCCCCGATGCGCCGGGTGGTGCGCTCCTCTACTGCGGTGTCTCCCACCCCGCGCCGGATCACTTCGGCGCGACTCTTGCGGAACAAACCCATGGAAAGGTCCCTTCGGCGCCCGCGTTTGCGGACGGCTCTCGTGCACGGCTGCCACCGGGACCGCGGGGACGCCCACCCGTCGCTCTACCCCCGACGAGGTCGGTCGGGGCTCGCGTTCGACGAGGTGAGGTGTGCGCACTCGGGTGCTCCGGTCTTGATGGAGCGGGCGGAGACGGACGGAACCCGTCGAACAGCGCCCGCCGGAGAGGGAGGTTACCACGGGGATCGGGACGCCCGAGTGATTGGGGCGAGAAGGAGTGAGGAGCTGGAGGTCTGGAAAATCGGGCTGTTGAGCGAGAACGCCTATCCAGGCTCTTCCCCATGAGAGGGTGCGCAAGGCTCGCCCAGGGATCGCGTTTCTGCTCGTCGACGAGCAATGACGTGAAGGGATCTGCGACCCATCCGCGCAATGACGCCTCGTTCCTAGTTCCCGATGCCCAATCCCTCGATGCTCACCTGCTGGCCTTCGTTGGGATCGAAGCAGTGCCGACATCGCGCCTCGTAGGCGCCCTCGGCGCCGAGCACGACCAGCTCGTCGGATTGGATGACGCGCTGGGTGAACATGCCTGCCCCGCCACATCGGTGGCACACCGCGAGGCTCTTGGTGACGTATTCGGCCCTGGTCATGAGCGTCGGGATCGGCTCGAATGGGCGACCGAGGAAATCCAGGTCGAGCCCGGCCACGATGACCTTCTTGCCGGACTCGGCAAGCCGGGCGACCACCTCGACCAGCCCATCGTCGAAGAACTGCGCCTCGTCGATACCGACCACCACAGTCTGCTGCTTGACCCGACGCAGCAGCTCGTCGCTCGAGCCGACAGGCTCCGCGGCAGTCGAAAGCGACGAGTGCGACACGACTGCGTTGGTGGCATACCGGTCATCGATCACCGGCTTGAACGTCTGGGTGGGGACTCTGGCGATGGTGTAGCGAGTGATCCGTCGGATGAGCTCTTCGCTCTTGCCGGAGAACATCGGACCGCAGATGACCTCGACCCAGCCCCGCTCATCACGCCGATCCATGGGGTGACTGTAGTGGGGACGGGTTCCGGTCCTCGGTCCGCCGAGGCGAGGCTCAACGAGCCAATCCTCGCTCCCCCGGCATGCGGTTCCGGGTCGTCCAAATCGAGTTGACGATGCCGACGCTCAGCATCATCGCCAGGTAGAACGAGCCGCCGAACGAGAGGAACGGCAAGGGCAGCCCGGTCACGGGAAGGAGGCCCACCGCCATGCCGATGTTGACGAACACATGGAATCCGAACATGGCAGCCACACCGGTTGCCGTCAGCTGGCCGAATCGGTTACGGGCCAGCCCGGCGATCATCAGCATCCGCCAGATCAGGATCGCGTAGAGCCCGATCACGATGGATCCGCCGACGAATCCCAATTGCTCGGCGATGGCGGTGAAGATGAAATCGGTGCTCTGCGAGGGCACGAACGAAAGGTTCGTTTGGCTGCCTTCACCGATGCCGCGACCGAACATCCCCCCGTTGGCGATGGCGATCTGGCTCTGGTTCTGGTTGTAGTTGATGGAGAGGGTCTGCTCCCCCGGGTTGAGGAAGCCGGTGAGGCGCTCCACCTGATAGTCGTGAAGGATTCCCAGCTCGACCGCGAGCAACAACGCCATGATCGCCAGCACCAGGAGCAGGATCAGCTGACGCAACGTGGTGCCGGCGACAAACAACATCACGATCGTCACGAACCCGAATACGAGCATCGTCCCGAGGTCGGGTTGGACGAAGATGAGGAACGATGGCACCACGACGACGCCGGCCACCTTGGCGATCTGCAGCCACGGCATGCGGTTCTCCTCCGTCGGTGAGAGGATCAACGCCACGGCCAGGATCACCGCCACCTTCGCCACCTCGGAGGGCTGCAGGTCGATCACTCCAAGGGAGATCCACCGCTGAGCACCTTGGCGAAGCGCGCCGAGCGGGCTGAGCACCGCCACGAGCAGAACCATTGAGCCGATGTATGCGACCGGTGAAAGCATCCGCCAGTTCCGGTCGCTGATCACCGAACCGGCGATGAACACCCCGATCCCGATGGCGACGAAGAACGCCTGGCGAACCATCTGCTGAGACCGAGCGATGCCGGCGGCTTCCAGTCGAGGGCCCGAAGCGCTGAGGATCATGACGAGCCCGAGCACACTGAGCACCCCGACGATCCCGATGAGCACGTAGTCCGGACGCGACCGGGTCGGACGAGGGCGGAGGTCGACGGCGGCGATCCCTGCCATCACTCGCTCACCGATCCGAGACGGAGCGGGTCGGGATGTTCGCCGAGGAGGTATTGGAACATCCGTCTGGCTGCAGGAGCCGCGAACTTCCCGCCGGACCCCCCCTGGTCGACGACGATGGCCACCACGTACTGCGGACTGCTCAACGGCGCCGCTCCCACGAACCAGGCGGTGGAGATCGAATCGAGCGTGTCTGTGGCCTGGCGGATCTCGGCGGTCCCGGTCTTGCCGCCGACTTCCTGGAGGGCGGCGCAGTCGGCGTCGGCCACGCCGGGATCACAGAACCCCTCAAAGGCGGTCCTGGCCGTGCCGAGCGGACTGTTCACCACCAGGTTGAGGTCCCGACGGATCCGGGTGGTGGTCGTGGGCTTCATGTCGATCTTGCGAATCACGCTGGGCGGGTTCGTGAAGATCACGGTGTTCTGCGAGTCGCGCACCGTGCTCACCACCCGGGGCTGCCATACCGTTCCGCCATTGACGATCGCCGAGTAGGCCACAGCCATCTGCAACGGTGTGACCGTCAGGGCACCCTGACCTGTGGCGATGTTCATCACGTCTCCGCCCGACCAACCACCTTCGGAGCGAACCAGGCCGGTGTCGTTCTGCTGGTTGTACTGGAACCACGCCCGATCGGGGACCAGGCCCTTCTGCTCGAAGGGCAGGTCGATGCCGGTGCGATCACCGAACCCGAGCTTCGTCGCCCACTGTTGGAGCAGGTCCTCAGGCCAGCGAGTATCGCGTTCCTGCCAGATGGCGAGGGCGATCGACCAGAAGTAGGTGTTGACCGATTCGGCGATTGCCGAGTCCAGGTTCACCAACCCGTGACCACCGGGCTTCCAATCATTGAGCGGCGGCGTGTTGAGGAACAGGAGCTGCCCATCAGAGAAGAAGGCGGTGGGGTCGGCGTCCTGGTCAACGGTGTCCTTGAACTCGTCCTCCAGGACCGGAGATATGTTCTCCTCGAGTGCCAGGGCGGCCACGACGGGCTTGAACGAGGAGCCGGCGGGATACAGGCCCTGAATCGCGAAGTTGTTGAGGACCGCCTCCTTGGACAGGGCCGCCCACTCGTCGCTGGTGATCGTGCCATCGGAGAAGACCGACGGGTCGAACGACGGCATCGATGCCATGGCGACGATCGACCCGTCCCTCGGGTCGATCACCACACCGGCGGCGCGCCTGACCTCTTCTCCCTCCTGACGGGAGAGCGCAATGGCCAGCGTCAGGTCG
>DATECY010000187.1:0-52485 GCA_035286665.1 Acidimicrobiia bacterium | reverse complement strand
CTTTCGATGCCGAAGCGATGGCGGCGGCCCGGAGGGAGGACGGCGGCCGCCTGTGGGTGGCGAACGTCAATGCCCCCGGGCAGGTGGTCGTCGCCGGCGGGACCGACGACCTCGCCTGGGCGTCGGCCCATGCCTCCGCGTTCGACATCAAGCGGGTCATCCCGCTGAAGGTCGCCGGTGCCTTCCACTCCCCGTTCATGGCCACCGCGGCGGCGCAGCTCGGGGAGGCGCTCGCCGGGGCATCGGTCGCCCGAGCCGACTTCCCGGTCTGGGCGAATGCCACCGCCCTCCCGTACACCGGGGACGTCGCCGGCACCCTCGTCGCCCAGCTCACGTCGCCGGTCCGGTTCGCCGACACCCTCGCCGGCATGGCGGCCGCCGGGGTGCGGCGCTTCGTCCACGTCGGCCCGGGTGATGTAACCGCTGGGCTCGCCAAGAGGTCGGTACAGGGTGCCGAAGCGATCACCGTCTCTTCGGTTGCCGACGTCCCGGCCGCAGTAGCGACGCTCGCCGACATGTCAACGTCCATCGACTGAGAGGAGCCGCCGGTGCCGAACGCCATGATCACCGGGTGGGGGCGCTGTGTCCCGCCGACGGTGCTGAGCAACGCCGACCTGGAGACGGTCACCGACACGAGCGACGAGTGGATCACCAGCCGCACCGGGATCAAGGAGCGACGGATCAGCCACGTCGAGGTGTCGGACATGTCCACCGTCGCCGCCCGCCATGCCCTCGCCGCCGCCGGCATCGAGGCGACCGACCTCGATCTCATCATCATGGCGACGTGCACCCCGGATCGGGCGATCCCCAGTGCCGCCGCCACGGTGCAGGCCAAGCTCGGCGCATCGAAGGCTGCGGCCATGGACCTCAACGCGGCGTGCTCCGGGTTCATCTTCGCCGTTTCGACCGCCGATCAGATGATCCGGTCGGGGTCGATGCGCCGGGTGCTCGTCGTCGGCGCCGAGAAGCTCTCATACTGGCTCGACTTCTCCAACCGTTCCACCAGCGTGCTCTTCGGCGACGGCGCCGGTGCCGTGGTGCTGGAGGCGTCCGACGAGGAGGGAGGCCTGCTGGCCTTCGAACTGGGCTCCGACGGCACGGCAGGCGATCTGCTGTGCGTGCCGTCGAGCGGCACCGAAGGGCATCCCGACCGGACGGTCCTGCCGACCATCCTCATGGAGGGTCCGGAGGTGTTCCGTCGGGCGGTCATCGCGATGGGCGACTCCTCGGTGCGGGTCATCGAGAAGGCGGGGCTGTCCGTGGACGACGTCGATCTCCTCATCCCGCATCAGGCGAACGTGCGGATCATCGACGCGACCGTGCGCCGCCTGTCGCTCGACCCGGCGAAGGTGTTCATCAACATCGCCTCGTACGGCAACACGTCGGCGGCGACGATCCCCATCGCTCTCACCGAGGCGCTCGAAGCGGGCCGCATCCAACCCGGGTCGCGGGTTCTGCTCGCCGCCTTCGGCGGCGGCTTCACCTGGGCTGCCGCGCTGCTGCAGTGGGGCAGCCGGATCACTCCGCTCGGCACATCGGACGCGGCGTTGCCGCCGACGACGGCGACCGCCCTCGAACTGCTCGCCGCCAACATCGCCGTGCACGGCAAGGGGATCTGAGTGGACCGCGTCGCGCTCGTCACCGGAGGGTCGCGGGGGATCGGCAGGGCGATCGCCGAACACCTCGCCGGCTCGGGCCACCGCGTGGCGGTGAACTATCACACTCGGAGCGATGCGGCCGATGAGGCCGTGGCCGCAATCGCCGCCGCCGGAGGAAACGGGTTTGCCGTCCAGGGCGACGTCGGGGACCCCGATGCGGTGGCAGCCATGTTCGCTGCGGTCGAGAGCTACTTCGGCCCCGTCGAGGTCCTCGTGAACAACGCCGGCATCACCGCCGACGACCTGCTCCTGCGCATGAAGCCCGAGGCGTGGGCGTCGGTGATCCAGACCAATCTCACTGCCGCCTACTTGTGCACGAAGGCGGCGCTCCGCGGGATGCTCAAGGCCAAATGGGGCCGGATCGTATCCGTCACCTCGGTGGCGGGCATCACCGGCAACGCCGGGCAGGCGAACTACGCCGCGGCCAAGGCGGGGCTCATCGGTTTCACCAAGTCCGTCGCCAAGGAGGTCGGATCGAGAGGTATCACCGTGAATGCGGTCGCGCCTGGTTTCATCCAGACCGACATGACGCGAGCCCTCGGCGATGACGTGCACCAAGCGGTGCTTCCCTCGATCTCCCTCGGGCGATTCGGGACCCCCGCGGAGGTCGCGTCCGTCGTGGGCTATCTTGCCTCGGACCAGGCGTCCTACGTCACCGGCCAGGTGCTGGTGGTCGATGGGGGGCTGGGGTTCTAGGTCTGCGGACCCAAACACCCAAGGAGCCACAATGAAGAGACCCGAAGTCGAAGCGAAGATGACCGATCTGCTCGTGGACGAGCTGGGAATCGATCGCGACAAGATCAACATGGGGGCGCGCTTCGAGGAGGATCTCGAAGTGGACTCGCTGGGCGTGGTCGAGTTGCTCATGGCACTCGAGGACACGTTCGGTGTGAGCATCCCCGACGAGGAAGCCGAGTCGATCGGCACGGTCGGCCAAGCCGTCGACGTGGTGATGCAGAAGCTCGAAGGCTGACCGTGAGCCGGCGAGTCGTCGTCACCGGTCTCGGCACGGTCAACCCCCTCGGCCACGACGTCGACTCCTTTTGGAGTGCGGCGCTGGCCGGGCGCTCGGGAGTGGGCCGGATCACCGCGTTCGACCCGTCGGGCATGCGGGCCACGATCGCCGCCGAGGTGCCCGACTTCGATCCCGAGCAGTACATCGAGCGCAAGGAGGCGCGCCGTCTCGATCGGTACGACCAGTTCTTCTGGGCATCGACCCACCAGGCACTCGCCGACGCCGGCATCCACTACGAGGAAGACGACCCTGCGGCACTGAGGGCGGGTGTCGTCGTGGGTTCGGGGATCGGGGGGATGATCTCGTTCCAGGAGGGGATCGACACGATGCGCCAGCGGGGGCCGGATCGGGTCAGTCCGCTGGCGATCACGCAGATCATCTCCAACATGGCTGCCGGACTGGTGTCGATCCGATACCACCTCTACGGCCCCAACAGCTGTGTGGTCACCGCCTGCGCGGCGTCGGCAAATGCCATCGGCGATGCGGCCGAGATCATCAAGCGGAACGCCGCCGACGTGATGGTTGCCGGCGGGGGCGAGGCCCCGGTCTGCGAATTCGCGTTGGCAGGCTTCAGTCAGGCCCGGGCGCTCTCCACCCGCAACGACGACCCCGCACACGCCTCCCGTCCGTTCGACCTCGACCGGGATGGGTTCGTGATGGGGGAAGGGGCTGCAACGCTCATCCTCGAGGAACGCGAGCATGCCCTGGGGCGTGGGGCCAAGATCTACGCCGAGGTCGCGGGTTACGGCATGTCAGCCGACGGGTATCACGTCACGCTCCCCCGCCCCGGCGGGGGCGGCGCCGCCCGCGCCATGCAGAACGCCCTCGACGATGCCGGCATCCGGCCGACCGGCATCGACTACATCAACGCCCACGGCACCTCGACCCAGGCGAACGACTCCACTGAGACGGCCGCCATCAAGACGGTGTTCGGCGATTACGCCCACGAGGTGCCGGTGTCGTCGACGAAGTCGATGACCGGCCACCTCCTCGGTGGCGCCGGCGCCCTGGAATCCCTCGTGTGCATTCTGGCGATCCGCGACGGTGTGGTCCCCCCGACCATCAACTATGAAACGCCCGACCCCGCATGCGACCTCGACTACGTGCCCAATGAGGCGCGTGCGGTGGCGGTGAAGACCGCCATGACGAACTCGTTCGGGTTCGGCGGCCACAACGTCTCCCTGGTGTTCACCGCCCACAGCTAGATCGGTCACGGCAGAGAATCACGGCGATCTCTGGGCGGGCCCGGTTGCAGCGTCTTCGGCGACTCCTCGACGAGGATTTCCCGCTCCCGGTGGCTGCGGAACTCGTCGAGCGACTTGAGGGCGAGCACCGCGATCACGCCGATCCCGACACCGGCGCCGACGGCTACGACGGCGGCGACGATCGACGCCGACAGCGTGCAACTCCCACGTGCGCACGACGCGTCGGTGACGAAGTAGCCGACGGCGCCTCCGGAGAGTGCCGCCACGAGGACGGGCACCGCCACCCACGGATTGGGGAGCCGCCTCATGGCGCCTGCTTCGGTCGGCCGCGGTCGTCCAGACCGGCCGCCTCGAGGATCTCGGGGGGCACGAGCTCCGGCGGGATGGCCACGGCGTCGCTGCGGCGGGGCACCGCCGGGGCGATGGCGAGCGCGACGTCCCGGCGCCAGGCCGCCGCCGTCGCCACCACACCGACGGCCACCAGGGGGGCGCCTCCGGGGACACCGGCGGCGACGGCTGCCGCGGCGCACAGCGCCGGATGCAGCACCCGGGCCGCGAGGAGCGAACCGGGAAGGATCCGGGCGAGGCCCATGGCGAGAAGGGCCGACCAGGCCGCCAGCACGACCGACAGGACGGGCATGCCGCTGGGCGAGGCGAAGGCGGCGACCACCGGGGTCGCCAGGAGGGCGAGCAGGAGGACGACGGCGGCCGGAGGCGGGCCGTCGGCCCGGGGGAGGCGGCGAAGCCACCCGTGCAGCCAGGGGCCCGATGCGGCGGCGAGTGCCAGGGCGCCGGCGGCGAGGAGGGCGATCGACAGCGGGTCCAGGGGGCCGGCGACGGCGATCCCGATCCAGGTCGCGCCGATGGCGGCGTCGGTCGGCGCGGCCCACCGGCCTCGGGCGAGCAAGGTCCCCGAGGCGGCGACGATGGCGAGGATCACCATGCCCGCTCCGGCCACCGCGGCGGACACCGGGTCGAGCAGGTCACCGAACGCCAGCTGGAACCCTCCGAGCAGCGTGGCGAACGCCACGAAGGCGGTGACCGTCAGTGGGGCGGCTGGCACGGCGGCATTATCGCCGCGAACGCGGAGCGATCAGCGGTTCGGGCGGGTATCTACCTGGCCGGGGATCCTTTGGTTGCCCTGGAAGGTGTTGTAGCGATAGATCGCCGGCGCCATGTCTTTGAAGTCGACCTGGAACGAGTCGCCCGGCTTGAGGAGAGGGCTCTCGAAGAGGCCCGCATCGCGCGACGTGATGATGTATTCGCGAGGCGGGTCGTCGTTTCGCCACTCGACGATCCAGTGGGTGGTGATGTCGAGGTCCAGGTTCGCCGGGGAGAACGCTCCGTTGGAGATGTGCACCACGATGACACCCTCGGGGGGCGGCTGGGTCGTGGTGGTCGTGGAGGGAAGCTGGTTGTTGGCGATCGCCGCCGGCGACGGTCCGCTGCCGCACGCCGCCACGAGGGTGCTCATCGCCAGGGCAAGGCCGATCACACGACGCACGTGGGCTGTCCCTCCTGGCATGGTGCGGGGATTCTAGGTCTCATTTCAAGGCCCGCTGGGCGGGAAGGTCGACGAGGGCCCGGGCGGGGACCACGACCGGCGCTCGGTCCACCGGTCTTCGATCCGGTCGAGGGTGATCACGGCGGCATGCCCAGGTCTGTCGACGGCGAGCATCATCAGGCCACGGTCGGTCAAGGCCAGGCGCAGCGCCTGCAGCGGATCCTGGTGGGACACCAGGATCGCTTCGGGTGTCTCGACGGCATCGAGGTCCGACACCACCGCAACCATCCGCTCCGCCACCTCGGCGATCGACTCGGTGGCGAAGGGCAGATCGGTTGGTGACCGCAGATACGCCTCCAGCTCCCCGGGGAACCGTTCAGGGAGATCGGCCCATGCCACCCCGGCCCATCGCTGGGCGAGGCCCCACTCGACGAGGCGGTCGTCGAGGCGGAGGCGAATGGCGAGCCGGTCGGCGATCCGAGTGGCCGTCTCGACGGCACGTTGCAGCGGCGAAGCAACGACGAGCACGGCGTGGGAGTCACTGAGGTGGTCGGCCGCCGCGGCAGCCTGGGCGATGCCGAGGGTTGAGAGCCCGAACCCCGGTAGGGCTGCGTAGACCACCTCGCCGGGGTTGTAGACCTCACCGTGGCGGACGAGATGGAGACGCTGGAGCACGGCGGATGAGTGTACGAGGGTGCCGGCAGGTCGCGGGTCCCGACCCGAGCCGGGGCGAGCCGATTGGCGCACCCGCCCGGTAGCGTGGCGGCGTGGAGCCCTTTGCCGAGCGGATTGCTCACGTCGACATGGACGCGTTCTTCGTCGAGGTCGAGCGGCTGAGGCGGCCGGAGTTGCGCGGCAAGGCAGTGGTGGTCGGCGGGGCGGGGCGGCGCGGGGTGGTGGCATCCGCCTCGTACGAGGCGAGGAGCCGAGGGGTCACCTCAGGGATGCCGATCGGCCAGGCGCGCCGCCTCTGCCCGCACGCCGTCGTCGTGCCTCCCGATCATGCTGCCTATACGACGGTGTCCCGGCAGGTCTTCGAGGTGATAGAGGGTTTCACGCCTCGCGTCGAGGTCGTGTCCGTCGACGAGGCGTTCATCGACATCGGCGGGCTCCGGCTGCTCCATCCCAGTCCGCTCGAGGTGGGGGCCAGGATCAGGGCGGCGTTGCGGGAGGAGGTCGGCCTCCCCGCCTCCATCGGGCTTGCGACCACGAAGCTCCTGGCGAAGATGGCGTCGCGGGACGCCAAACCAGATGGGATGTTCCTCGTGGCGGCGGGGACGGAACGCGCCTATCTCCATCCCAAGGCGGTGCGGAGCCTCTGGGGGGTCGGTGAGGCCACGTATGCGCGCCTCGAAGAACTTGGGGTGCGCACCGTGGGCGACCTCGCCGACTTTCCCCGGGCCGGCCTGGTCAAACGCCTGGGTGGAGCGCTCGGCGGTCACCTCTGGGACCTCGCCTCGGGACGGGACCAGCGCGAGGTGACCCGGCAGGGCGAGACGCGCTCGGTCTCGGTGGAGCAGACCTACGACGTCGACATCACCGATACGAACCAACTCCACAGGGAGTTGCTGGCCCACGCCGATCGTCTCGCCTCGCGCCTGCGCAGCAATGGATTCGTGGCCGAGCGGGTGCAGCTCAAGGTTCGCTACGACGACTTCACGACCGTGACCAGGAGCCGCACCTTCACCGCGCCGGTGTCGACGGGGCGCGACATCTATCGGGCCGCGGTGGCTCTCCTCGATCGGACCGCCGCGGGGGCCCGGCCGGTGCGGCTCCTCGGCATCGGTGCCGACGGGTTGGTGGCCGCCGTCGACCCGCGGCAGTTGGATCTTGCCCCCCGGTCGTGGGACGACCTCGAGGAGGTGGTCGAGGAGGTGAGAGGCCGCTTCGGCCGGAACGCTGTCGCCCGAGCTCGGCTCGTCGATCCGGCGCCCGATCACCCTCGTGACGACTGAGCCGCGCTCGGTATACTCGGATGGCCGACCGCTGACGGAGAACCTCATGCCACTCGACGACAGAGAACAGCGGATCCTCGAGGAGATCGAGCGGCAGTTCTATCAAGAGGATCCGAAGCTCGCCGAGACCGTCCGCGACGCAACGCTGGCGTCGATGGCAGGTCACAACGCGAAATGGGCGTCGCTCGGGTTCGTCGTAGGTGTTGCCATCATGCTCGGGTTCTTCACCAGGATGACCCTCGTCGCGCTGCTGGGCTTCGCGGCGATGGTGATGTCGCTGGCATGGATGGTCGCCATCCTCAGGCGACGGTCGGGCGTCGGCGCTGCGGCGCCGGGATCTGTGGTCGATCGGATGCGTCGGCGCTGGCGCGATCGCTAGAGTCGCCGACCTCGGGGGAGACTGAGTCGCACGGCATCACATTCGGCCGGGTGACCTGGAGGGAGAGAGGAAGGTTTGGAAGGCTTCACGTCACAGCAGGCTTGCCGCCTCACCGCGTGCACGCCCCATCAGCTTCGCTACTGGGACCGCGTTGGGCTGGTCGAGCCCTCGATTCAGGGGACCGGGGGCAGACCCGGGAAACGCCGTATGTACGGCTTCCGCGACCTCATCGCCCTTCGGGTGGTCAGGAGTCTGCTCGACAACGGCATGTCCGTGCAGAGGGTGCGCCGGGCATGGGACTACCTCAGGCGCACCGCCGACATGGACCGTCACCTCGCCGAAGTGAAGTTGGTCACCGACGGTCAGACGATCTTCCGGATCGCCTCCGACGAGGGCGAGCTGATCGATGCCTTGCGCGAGGGTCAGTTGGCGTTCTTCGTCGCCATCGACCAGATCGCCCGTGAGGTCGAAGAGGACGTCTCCCGCTTCGAGCTGGACCGCGAGCAGTTCCTCGACATGCTGCGCCGGGTCGAAGACGACGTGCAAGCCGAGGCCGGCGGCGCGTAGCGTCGGCGGTATCGGAGAGGAACCTCGGCGCGATCGGCCTGGTCGCGCACCACGCGCGGCATCGGTCCGTCCGGTGGGGAGGTTCTCTCGACTCTGGGCCGGCGCGAGCCCATGGGCGCAAGCCCTCAGCGGGGTCGGTGGCGCAACCGGGGAACGACCGAGCGCAGCCGGTAACGGGAGAGGACCCGCCGTCGGAGGGAGTACCTGCTCTCGAGGCGGTCTTCGGTGTCCTCGAGCGACCGGAGGGCGGCGGCGACGCGCTGGCTCGCCAGCGGCGTGCCCTTTCCGTACACGAACTCGCCGTAGATCTCCGCCAGGGGCCGCATCACCGGGTCCGTGGCCAGGGCGATTTCGGCGGGGGTGACCGTCGGTGGCGGCCCGTCGCCGAGATCGGCGAGGCGGTCGACGATCTCGGCCCAGGCCGCCGAGACGTCGCCCTGTTCGAGGCGCCGGATGCGGCGGCGACGCCTGACCCACTTGACACCGGGGAGCAGCCCGAAGGCGACGGCGACGGCGAGGGTGGCGATCAAGACCCACCCGGGCAGGTTCGGTACGGGGATCGAAGTGCCGGACCCTTCGGGGGCCGGGTCGGGGACGTCGATCACCGGGTCGTCGGCGATGGCCGGGTCGGGCAGGTCGCCCTGAAACGCCGGGGTGTCCACCGGAGGAACGGCGAGGTAGGCGGCGAGTCCGAACGGGATCTCGTCGGAGGTCGACGGGTTGTCGCCGCGCGGGGTCGGATCGAAGCGGACCCATCCCTGCGTGGGGAGCCACAGCTCGACCCAGGCGTGGGCGTTGCGATCCCTGACGACGATCCGGCCATCGTCGATCTGGGTGCCGGGGCCGAACCCGAGAACCACCCGGCTCGGGATGCCGATGGTCCTTGCCATCACCGCCATCGACGTGGCGAACTGCTCGCAGTACCCGGTGCGGTAGTTGTCGCTCTCCGGGTCGAGCAGCCAGGCCGCCAGGTCGGTGGCTCCGTGCCCGGGGACGATCGACGTCGAGTACCGGAAGTTCCCCGGCGTGCGGAAGAAGGTCTCCAGGGCGAGCGCCCGCTCGAAGTCGGTCTGCAGGCCGCGGGTCTGGGCCCGGGCGAGCGAGGCGATGCCGGTGTCGAGGTCTTCGGGCAGTGCGAGGTAGACCTCCTCGTCGGGGACTTCCCTCTGGGTGATCGTGGGCGCGGGGGCGTCGGGGAACGCGAAGTCACCGCCGGCGATCGCTCCCTTGAACACCACCGAAGGGGCCCCGTCGTCGAGGCGACTGAGCACCTCGAGGTCGGGGATCGGTATGTCGGCCGCCACGGTGTAGGTCATCCCCCGATAGGTGAGAGCGTCGAAGCGGAGCGATCCGTCGTCGACCTTGACCCGAAACCCGTGCTCGACCGCACTGTTGTCGGCGGTCAGCGCGGTCGGAGAGTAGGGGGCGGGCAGCCAATCCATCTGCAAGGCGAGCACGGTGACCTGCGCCGTCACCCCGGCGATCGGACCGGCGAAGGCGGCATCGGATCGTTCGAAGCCGTCGGTGTCCTCGGGAGCCACCACCTTGGGGTCGTTCCCGACGAACCACTGGCCACCGTCGTAGGAGTCGAGGGTGACGAGGCGCCAGTAGAGCCGATCGCCGGGGATGTCGCCGGCAACCGTGGCGACGAACACCGGCACGTTCGTCTGGGAGAGGAGGTTCTGGCGGATGCCCACGAAGGGGTTGTAGGAGACGCTGCCGTAGTATTCGCCGCCGAGGCTGGACGAGGATCGCCAGTCGAGGTACCCGTTGTGAGGGATGAGCGTCGCCATCGCTCCGCTGGTGGAGACTGCCAGGAGCATGGTGACGAGGAGGGTGACCACCCCGAGCGAGGGGAGCGAGCGGACGAGCGCCATCTTGGTCGCGCCTGAGGTGAGTAACCCGGTTCCATCCCGCCTCCTGTCGAAGGCGACGGTGAGGAGGGCGAAGCCGAGCACCAGCATGAACGCAGTCGTCCACATCCCGCTGGGTCGGCGGTCCATGACGGCGAACTCCAGATATACGACGAGCGGGGTGAGAACGGCCACGTAGGGACGGGCGGTGAGCAGTCCCCAGGCGAGGACGGCGCCCATTCCCCAGAAGACCGCGGCGAGGATCGCGATGATCCCGGCAAGGGGGATGACGGGGGCGACGCCGCTGCGGATGACATCGCGCGCAAAAGACATCTCTGTGGCCAGCGCCGGGAAGGTGCTCTGTGTGGGGAAGATGAGCCAGGTGGTCTGGGGGACCGCGACCCGGATCGCGGTGAGGGTCATTGCCGCCGCGTTCATGACCGCGATCGTCCTCGGCGAGAGCCTGTAGACCAGTCCGACCCAGGTCAGCGTGACGCCCAGGCTCACCGCGGCGACCAGGATCACTTCCCAGGGCACGCCGTCGATGGACGAGCGGAGCAGACGCTCGGCCCTGGCGAGGGCGAAGACGATGCCGGCGATACCGGCTATCCAGCTGATGCGGTAGACCATGACAACTCCATCGCCGTGCGCCACGCCGGCGCCCACGCCCCCGACGGCCCGGCATACACGGTGACGGCTCCGGCACTCGGGAAGGTTCCCATCGGTTCGCCGGGACGATCGGCGACCACCATCACGACCGTCCTCGTGAAGTCCTTCGCAAGCACCCGGTACGCCCCGAGCACTCCCTCGTCGGGGATACCGGTGACCAGGATGAGCGCCCCGCCGCCCACTCCCTGCCGTCGCAGCCTGGCAACGGTGCGACGGAGGTCGAGATTTGGTGTCGGCTGGATCGACGCCAGCATCTCCATGGCGTGCTGATACCGGTTGTCCGAACGTGACCCGGGGGAGCGCTCGCTCGACCACAACTCAGGGCTGAACCCGCCTCGATGCAGGTGTGTCACCGCAGAGGCGGCACCCCTGACGGCGTGTTCGAACGCCTCCGGTGTCGGATAGCGGTCGGCTCTGGCATCGAGCACCACGAGGGCGCGTGCCTGCCACGGGACCTCGAGCTGCTTGATCATGAGGGCATCGCGCTTGGCCGACGACGGCCAATGCACCCTCCGCAGATCGTCGCCCACCTGGTACTCACGAAGGGTGAAGAAGTCTTCGCCGCCGTAGGGGGCGAAGGTCGGTCTGGCGGACTGGACGGCTGGATCGATCCCCCGCACAGAAGGGAAGCCGGTGAATCGCTCCACCCTCGGGTAGACGGTGAGGCGGTCGGGTTGTCCCGTGGGGCTGCGCCGTTCGACGAGCGCAAACGGATCGGTGATCGCCAACTCGGCCGGTCCCACCCTGAAGACCCCTCGCGAGCGGCACATGACCTCGTACCGGGCGATGAGGCGCTGCCCGGCTTCGGTGCGGGCCGCGGCGAATCGGGCCGTGCCGAGGCCGTGGACGGTGTCCTCGACGAACACGTTGCGAAGGCGGTGGTCGGCGACGATGTCGACCTCCACCGACACCTCGTCGCCCTCGTGCACCTGGGCCGGGTAGAGCCGGCGAGCGACCGCGACGTTCGGCGAGGCGAAGTGGACGAAGAGCACCCCGACCACGACCGCGGCGACGAGGAACACCCCGGTGGTCATCAGTTCGAGTTCGCCGAACCCGACCCAGAGGGCGAAGAGGGCTGAGGCAACCCCCAGCGCGGCCCATCCGCGCCCGGTGGGCATCAGGCCCTGACCCCGCTCCTGGGCACGGGGACGCCGGTGGCGATGCCGTCGACGATGTCGGCGAGGTTGGCGCCGCGCATCTGTGCCTCGGGACGGAGGATCATGCGGTGGGTGAGCACCGGACGCAGCGCCGACTTGACGTCGTCGGGTGTCACGTAGTGCCGACCTTCCACCGCCGCCCGGGTGCGGGCTGCCCGCTGCAGGAACAGCGTGGCGCGAGGCGACGCGCCGAGCAGCAGATCGGGGTCGTGGCGCGTCGCCTCCACGGTGTCGACCAGATACTCCTTGACGGCGTCGGACACGTAGATTCGCCTGGCCACCATGACCATCCGCTGCACGTCCTCGGCACTCACCACCGCCTCCAGCTCTGAGTAGGAGGAGTGCTGGCCGTGGGTTTCGAGGATTTCCAGTTCCTTGGACCGAGACGGATAGCCCATCACGAGGCGCATCATGAAGCGGTCGAGCTGCGCCTCGGGGAGGGGATAGGTCCCCTCGTGTTCGATCGGGTTCTGCGTCGCGATCACCATGAAGGGCCGTCCGAGCTCGCGGGTCGTGCCGTCGACGGTCACCTGGCCTTCCTCCATCGCTTCGAGGAGCGCGGCCTGGGTCTTCGGGCTGGCCCGGTTGATCTCGTCTCCAAGCACGATGTTGGCAAACACCGGGCCGGCGCGGAACACGAATGCGCCGCGTTCACGATCCCAGACAGACACACCGGTGATGTCGGAGGGGAGCAGGTCGGGTGTGAACTGGATGCGTTGGAACCCGCAGTGGATGCTGCGAGCAAGCGATTTCGCGAGCAGGGTCTTGCCGACGCCGGGCACGTCCTCGATGAGGACGTGGCCTTCCGACAGCAGGCCCATCACCACGAGGTCGATCACCTCGCGCTTGCCCTGGATGACCCGTTCCATGTTTCCGGCGATGGCGTGGAACCGCCCCGCGAACCAGGCGAGATCGTCCTGGCCAACCGGTCGCGACGTCACGGGTCCTCCTCGTTCGTTCGAGCCATGCGAGCCTATCAGTGCGCAAAACCTTCGCACCCGAGGGTCAACCATGCGGGTCACGGGGATTCCGAGGCATAAACTGGAGATGCAATCTGTGGTAGCTGTGACTACTCTGGGTGACTGGGAGTTCGACATCGGGTTCGAGGGATGAAGGGAGCTGCGGGCGTGATCGCCGAGAGTCTGCGAGACGAGTTGTTGTCCGTGGCCGGGGTCGCTTCCGCGGACGTGGATGACGACGGTGACACCCCGTCGGGTGTTCGCGTTCGACTCCTTCCCGACGCCGACGCGCAGCGGGTGGGGCTCGAGGTGCAGCGGGTCCTCGCATCTCACGGCATGCGATCCCGAGTCGCCTCCGACGACACGAGTCCTGCGCCGGTGGTGAGTGTTCCGCCGCAACCCGCCCCGGTTCCTCCGCGGCCGGTTGTCCCTCCTCCCCTTCCCGAGCCCGAGACGCTCGCACAGGCAGCGCCCGAGGCGGCAGTGGCGCCGCCTCCGGCCATACCCGATCCGGACGCCAGATTCGTCCCGCTGCCGGAGGGCGGGGAGCGACCCGTCCTCGCTTCGCTCGCGTTCGAGGAATCGGCGGATGGTGTGACGGTCACCGCCGTCGCCGCAGACGGACGCCGATTCAGCCGGCGCGCCGCCGCCGTCAGCGACCAGGCACTCTCCGAGGCGGTGGTCGCGGCCGTGGGAGCCTTGTCCGAGGGCAAGCCGCAGAGGCTGCTGTGGGTGTCGTCGGAGACCATCGACGGGACCCAGGTCGTCACCGTTCTCGTCGAGCGAGCCGACAAAGCCCGTCTGGCCGGGGCCGCGGTGGTGCGGGCCGCCAAGGCCTACGCGGTCGCTCGGGCCACCTGGACCGCCCTTCGCGGCTGAACGGACGGAGCACTCAGAGCGCCGGCTGGCGGGCGCGTTGCTCCTCGGCACGATCTGCGTGGATGATGTGCACGAGCACGTCGCCGTCGGCGAGGATCGTCGGACGGTCGATGCGACGGGCACCCAGGCCCTTGGCGTGCTCGCCGACGCGCTCGAGCACGTCGCGGATGAGCATGCGGGTCGGTCCCGGTCCGGCTTCGGTGTCGAGCAGGACCAGATCGTCCGGATCGGTCGAGATGACGTGCACGCCGCGGGACCTGAGGTCCCACAGCATGATCTCCTGGACGATCTGGTCCGAGGACAGGGTCCCCAAGCCGGGGAGCACCACGGCCTCGACCGCTTCGGACCCGATGACGCCGAGCAGCCCGAGATACCCGTCACGGGCGAGCGGCTCGCCGGGGACGCGGGTGTCCTGGCAGATCGCGACGAGGTGGTCGCCATGCTCGGTGGCATGGCGCCGAATCTCCTCTTGCTGGGCGTACGCCGATCGGCCGGCGGCCTGATCCGCGGACTCCCGCACATAGCCGGCGACACGCACGGAAACCTCCTCGGCCGACGAGTGTATCAGCACGGAGAGTGCGCGGTCAGGCTGCGCTAGGTGGTCAGGAGATTCTGAGTCTTGAGTTCTGAGTTCTGAGTTCTGAGTAATCAGCCCGTCTTACTCATGACCCATGACTCACAACTCATGACTTCCCTACACCGCCACGCCGAGGTATTCCTGCCAGGAGGGGTGGGGTGGGGCACCGAGGCCGATGAGCAGCCAGCCGTGTTCGCGGGGGACGCCGGGGTCGGTCTCCAGGTGCATGCCCGCCTCGGCGGGGGTGCGGTCTCCCTTGCGGGTGTTGCACGGGCGGCAGGCGGCGACGACGTTCTCCCACGTGTGGGTGCCGCCGCGTGAACGCGGGGTGACGTGATCGAGGTTCTCCGCCGGCTTGCCGCAGTACTGGCAGGCGTGGAGGTCACGGGCGAACACGGCGCGTCGATTCAGCGGGATGCGGCGCCGGTAGGGGACCCGAACGAAGCGGCGGAGCCGGATCACGGTCGGCACTTCGATCGTCATGCGCTCCGAACGCCACACCTGGTCGCGGGCGTGGACGAGGTCCGCTTTCTCACGGACGAGGAGGACGACGGCGCGCCGCGTCGACACCACCGAGAGGGGCTCGTACGTCGCGTTCAAGACCAGCGCCTGAGCCATGTCCCGCGGGACGATACCAGCGAGGCGCTCTCAGTCGCCGGGGTCGGCGGCATGCCGCCGGAGGGTGTCGAGTTCGTCGGCGAGCCGGCGGCGACGACGGCGCCACCCGTGCCATGCCCAGCCGAGGAGGCGGCTCCCGATCCCGCCGGCCACGAGAGCCACCACGATCACGAGCCAGAGCCGGACGTTTTCCCAGTCGAAGCCGGCGAAGCCGACCTTCACCCTGTCGGTGTTCGAGGTGACGAAGACGACGATCACGATCGTGACCATGGCCAGGAGGATCGTCGGTCCGATCCAGCGGTTGGGTCGGTCGGGGCGGGGTGCGTGGAGATTGTCGGTCATGGCCCAAGCCTAGGCAGCCGGCCCGGCGGCGGCCGGGTGAGATCGGCCCATGGATCCAGTCCGATCCAGTCGCGCGCCTCGAAGAGTGAGCCGGAGGGCTCCGGGGCATCGGGGTGGGCGAGACGCAGGAAGAGGGGGGCGATCTCGGCGGGGGCCGGGACGGTCGCCGGATCCTCGTCGGGCCGCGCCTCGGCGCGCATCGGGGTGCGAGTGCCCCCCGGATTCACTGAGTACACCCGGCCGGCCCATTCGTCGGCGAGTACCGCCAGCCATCCCTCGAGAGCGTGTTTGGAGACGGCGTACATCCCCCACCCGGCACGGCCGACACGCCCGACGGTGCTCGAGATCCCGATGACCGCCGGGGCGTCGCCGAGGTCGAGGAACCCGGCGAGGCGCTGATGGAGCAGGTGCACCGCGGTGACGTTGGCCGCGAACACCTGGTGCCACGCAGCCTCGGGATACTCGGCGAGGCTGACCCCGACCGGGCCCAGCTCGCCCGCGGCGTGGACCGCGACATCGAGTGAGTCGCCGGCGTGGTCGATCGCGGTCGCCACCGACCGCCGACCCGCCTCGGTGAGCAGGTCGGCCGCCACCGGGATCACCCGGCCGGGGGAGGCGGCGGCGACGGTCTCGGCGAGGGCCTGCTCACGGCGGGCCACCGCCCAGACGAGCGCACCCGCCTCGGCGTAGGCGATGCACAGGGAGCGCCCGATCCCACTGGATCCTCCGGTCACAACGATGCGGCGCCCTTCGAGCATGCGGGGGAGCGTACCGAGCCAGCAGTCTCCGGTCTCCAGTCTCCGGCCTCCAGCCGTTTGCCGGTCTGCGCCGTCGTGCGCATTGCGCAGGACGCATTCCGCAGTGTCTCCTCCGGGGGATCCGGTTCCCACCAGGGGCGCCCAAGGCCATGAAGTGGGACAAAGGGGTTGACAAGTGGCGAATTGTGGACGAAAGTGGTGTGAAGTGGAGAACCAGGGGAGGCGAGAGCTTCCCGAGAAGCGCCTTCGACGGAGGCGATTCAGTGCGGAGAACGGAGCGATCGAGTGTTCCTCGGCGAGTACCAGCACAACGTGGACGAGAAGGGGCGTGTCGTCATGCCCGCGAAGTTCCGCGACCGGCTGGAGGACGGGCTCGTGGTGACCAAGGGTCAGGAGCATTGCTTGTACGTCTTCCCGCTGGACCGCTGGGAGGAGGAGGTGGCCACGGTCAACCGACTGCCTCGCACCAGCGGGCGGAACCGCAACTACGCGCGGGCCTTCTTCGGTGGTGCTGCAGATCAGCAGATGGACAAGCAGGGGCGCGTGCAGATACCGCAGGCGCTCCGGACCTACGCGGACGTCGACAAGGACGTCGTCGTCGTGGGAGTCGCCGACCGGGTGGAGATCTGGAACGCGACGGCCTGGGCTGCCCTCTCGGACAAGGCGGACGAGTTCTACGCCGACATCCAAGAGGCGCTCAGCGAGGACGGGATTTGAACCATGACGCTCGACCCAGTGTCAGCTCCCCGGATGCCACGTGGAAGGCCCCTTACTCCGCCCGCTTCCATATTGGCGCCAGCGTTCCGGGGGGCTGACGGTGGGCCGAGCCGATGCCCCGTATCACCTGCCGGTCATGGTGGACCGGGTCGTGGAGTGGCTACGCCCACTCGACGGCTCGGTCATCGTGGACGCCACATTCGGGGGAGGGGGCCACAGCGCGGCGATTCTCGACGCCCTGCCTCACTCCCGGATCGTGGCAATCGACCGGGATCCGGACGCAGCGGCCGCCGTGGCGGCGCTCGGCCCCAGGCTTGCGTTTCACCTGTCGGACTTCAGACATCTCGCAATGGTGCTCGCAGAGGAGGGGATCGATGATCTCGATGGAGCCGTATTCGACCTCGGCGTCTCGTCGCATCAGCTCGACGTGGGGGAGCGAGGGTTCTCCTATCGGCGGCGCGGCCCTCTCGACATGCGCATGGGGCCAGATGCCACATTCACGGCCGATGACATCGTCAACCGGTGGTCCGAGCGCGACGTCGCAGACGTCATCCGCCGCCACGGCGAGGAGCGTCACGCCGGCCGCATCGCCGCGGCGATCGTCCGGACTCGTCCGATCGCGGACACGGCGCAACTGGCCGACGTCGTCGCAGGGGCCGTGCCGGCTCGGGCCAGAGACCACGGACATCCTGCTCGACGAACCTTCCAGGGGCTGCGCATCGCCGTCAACGACGAGTTGGCGGCACTTGCAGATGCGCTCGACGTCGCCCTGCGGGTGTTGCGACCCGGAGGCAGGATCGTCGTGATCTCCTACCACTCGCTCGAGGATCGCATCACCAAGCGCCGTTTCGTCGCGGGAGCAGCCGGATGCGTGTGCCCCGCCGACTTCCCGGTCTGTGTGTGTGGCAACGTCGCCGCGATCCGACTGCTCACCCGGCATGCCGAGCGCCCGTCAGAGGCCGAGGTGACCGAGAACCCGAGAGCGCGCAGCGCTCGGCTACGCGCCGTGGAGCGAGTCTGACGTGGTGGCTCGTACCCAGCCCCTGGTCCTTCCCGTCCCGAGACGGCGTGAGTTCCACGTCGTCATCGCCCCCCGGGCAGGGCGCAAGAGGATCGGCGGATGGGTCGGGTTGGCGATCACCATCGCGGCGTCGTTCTTCTTGTTGATCTCGTCGCGGATCGCCCTCGACCGGAGCGCCTTCGTGCTCGAGGACGTGGAGCGGGACATCGCCACCCAAGAGGCGAGGTACTGGGACCTGCGCCTCCAGGTGACGGACCTGCAGTCACCCGATCGGATAGCCGCGTTGGCCACGCAGATGGGAATGGTGTACCCGATCGAGTTGCGCACCGTCGAGGTGCCCGGCCTGGGTGATCCGGGGCCGGGGATCGAAGAGCGCTGGGCAGATCTCAAGGCGCTGTTGGGCGCCCAGCCGTAGGAGGGCCCGGCGCCCTTGCCGGGTGGAGAACCGAGGAGCGGGGTGCCGGCCGTGCCGGCGCCGAGGAGGAGACCTGATGGAGGAGCGGCTGCGTCGCGGGTCGAACGCCCGACTGGTGGCGGTCGGGGTCGTCCTCGTCCTGGCGTGGACCGCCGTCGGCTTCCGCCTCACCGTGGTGCAGGGGGCACGCGCCGAGGAGTTCGCCGCCAGGGGTCTCGATCAAAGGCTGCAGCGGCGCACGCTGCCGGCGGATCGCGGGACCATCTTCGACCGTGACGGTCGAGAGTTGGCGGTTTCGGCGGAGTCGGTGTCGGTGTATGCCAATCCGCTGGAGATGCAGGATCCCGCCCGGGTGGCGTCCCTGCTGGCACCGCTCGTCGGCCGTGACATGAGCAGTCTCCTCGGAGACTTCAGCGACGGCTCCGCGTTCGTGTACGTGACGAGGCAGATGGACCCCGCCGAGGCCCAGCCGATCAGGGATGCCGCCCTGCCCGGGATCTACTTCCTCACCGAGCCGAAGCGGGTCTATCCCACGGGCGACCTGGCGGCTCACATCGTCGGGTTCGTCAGGGAAGGCGACAACGTCGGACTCGAAGGGCTCGAACTGCAGTACGACACCGCTTTGACGGGGCGGCCGGGCGAACTGCTCGTCGAGCGCGACCCCTCCGGCCGGGCGATACCCCAGGGCGAATACCAGGTGGTGCCGGCGGACCCCGGGAGCGACCTCGTCCTCACCATCAAGACCGAGATCCAGTACGCCGCCGAGCAAGCCCTCGCTGCTGCGCTGGTTCGCACGGGCGCGGTCTCGGGAAGCGTCGTGGTGCTCGACCCGGAGACGGGTGAGGTGCTGGCAATGGTCACGCTGCCCTCGTACGACCCGAACGATCGTGCCGCCATCGAAGAGGACGCGATTCGCAACCGGGCGGTGACCGACGTCTTCGAGCCGGGATCCACGCAGAAGCTCGTCACGATCTCCGCAGCGATCGAAGCGGGCCTGGTCACGCCGGGTACCACATTCGACATCCCCGACAAGATCGAGATCCAGGACACGGTCTTCAAGGACTCGACGGTCCACGCCGGCACGCTCACCATTGCCGACATCGTCGCCTACTCGTCCAACCTGGGCACGATCCTCGTCGGGGAGCTCCTCGGGGCCCGCCTGCTCCACACATTCATGTCGGCGTTCGGTGAGGGCAGCACCACCGGGATCGACTTTCCGGGTGAGGCTGCAGGCACGCTGAGCCCCCCGGAAGATTGGTGTCTCACGACCTGCCTCGCCGGCACGTCGATTGGATACCACGTCGCCGTCACGCCGCTGCAGATGGCGACGGTATACGCCACCATCGCCAATGACGGTGTGTGGGTGCAGCCGCATCTCGTTCGGGAGATCGTCGATGGCGCGGGCACCCGCACCGCGATGACCGCGCAAGAGCGTCGGGTCGTCTCCGAGACGACCGCGAGCGAGATGCGGGAGATGCTCGCGCTGGTGGTCGACCAGGGCACAGGCTCGCTTGCCTCCGTCACCGGATACCGTGTAGGTGGGAAGACCGGCACTACGGAGAAGTACCTGACCGACTCCCAGGTGTACAGCACCGACCAGGTCGTCGCCAGCTTCATCGGGATGGCTCCGATCGCCGATCCCAAGGTGGTCGTGGCGGTCGTCCTCGATTCGCCCGTCAACGACGCCAGCGGCGGGCAGGGCGCCGCTCCGGTGTTCTCGGCCGTGATGCTGGCTGCCCTCAACCAGTTGGGGGTACCGCCGGATGGGCATTGAGCCGGTCTCGCTGACCACCATTGCTGCGGCCGTCGGGGGGCGCGTCGTAGGCGATGGGACGGTCGCCGTCGACGACGTCACGCACGACTCTCGTGCCGCGGGGCCCGGTGTCCTGTTTGCCGCCGTACGGGGCTTCTCGGTCGATGGTCATCGCTTCGTGGCACAGGCCATCGCAGCCGGATCACCCGCCGTGTGCGTCGAAGATCCCGAAAGTGCGGCCGGGGCTCCGGCCATCGTCGTCGCCGACTCTCGGGCGTCGCTCGGACCGATCGCATCGCTCGTCCACGGTGACCCCTCCCGCCACCTCCGACTCGTCGGCATCACGGGCACGAACGGCAAGACCACCGTCACCCACCTCCTCGAGTCGATCGCCGGAGCTGCCGGGCTCTCTCACGGCATCGCGGGGACCGTCGGGGCACGCATCGGCGGCCGGGCCGTACCGCTGGCTCGCACCACCCCGGAAGCAACGGACCTCCAGCGCCTGCTCGCGGACATGGTGGCCGAGGGCGTCGATGTCGCCGCGGTGGAGGTGTCTTCGCACGCCCTTGCCCTGGGGCGTGTCGCCGGTGCCGCCTTTCGGGTCGCCGCGTTCACCAACCTGTCTCGCGATCACCTGGACTTCCACGGCGACATGGCGTCCTACTTCGCCGCCAAGGCCTCGCTGTTCTCCCAAGCCGAACTGGCGGTCGTGTGGATCGACGATCCGGCCGGGCGCCGCCTGGCCCGGTCGCTCGACATACCCGTGCTGAAGGTCGGCATGGGCGACGAGGCAGATGTGACCGCTCGTGAGGTCGTCGTCGGCTTCGGAGGGTCGTCGTTCGACCTCCGTGGGCCGGGCGGTGGGATGCCGGTCCTTCTGCCCCTCGCCGGCAGGTTCAACGTCGCCAACGCCCTGGTCGCCGCCGCCTGCGCAACGGCGCTCGGGGTCGGCTGGGATAGCATCGCCGCCGGCATGGCCGCCGCCCCTTCGGTGCCGGGGCGTTTCGAGCTCGTGGACACCGGGAGGTCATTCACCGTGGTGGTCGACTATGCCCATACGCCCGACGGCGTGATTGCCGCCGTCGGCGCGGCCAGAGACATCCTCGGGGAATCCGGTCGGGTGATCGTGGTGGTCGGTGCCGGGGGAGACCGGGACCGGCAGAAGCGCCCGATGATGGGCCGAGCCGCCAGCGACGCCGATCTCGCCGTGCTCACCACGGACAACCCGCGCAGTGAGTCCCCTCAGGCAATCCTCGACGAGGTGGCCGCGGGGGCCACCGGACCCGGCCGGGTCGTGTGTGAGGTGGACCGCCGCGCCGCGATCCGCATCGCCCTTGCCGAGGCGCATCCCGGCGACGTGGTCCTCGTGCTCGGCAAGGGCCACGAGCTCGGCCAGGACTTCGGGAGTGCCGTGCTTGCCTTCGACGACCGTGTGGTGGCACGAGAGGAGGCGGCGGCCCTGTGAAATGGGACCTCGCCTTCATTGCGGCGGCGACCGGCGGCAGGGCCGTCGGCAACACGCCGGTCACCCGGGTGGTCACCGACTCGCGGGTCGCTCGCCCCGGCGACCTGTTCGTCGCGATTCGGGGAGAACGGTTCGACGGCCACGCCTTCTCCGAGTCGGCCGCCCAGTCTGGCGCCTCGGTGATGGTGGAGGCCGGACGGGTGCCCGCCGGGGTGCCGGGCGTGGAGGTGCCCGACACCCTCGCCGCCCTCGCCACCATCGCCGCCTGTCGCCGCGATGAGATCACCGCGCCGGTGGTGGCGATCACCGGAAGCAGCGGAAAGACCACGACCAAGGATCTCACTGCGGCCGCGATCGGCCCCGGCACGCACGCGGCGCCACATTCCTACAACAACGAAGTCGGCGTGCCGATCACGGTGCTCGCCACCCCGGACGACGCCATCGCGGTCGTCGTCGAGGTGGGCAGTCGCGGCATCGGTCACATCGCCGCGCTCGCTCGGATCGTGCGACCCGACGTGGCCGTGATCACCAACATCGGCAAGGCCCATCTCGAGATGTTCGGAGACCTCGACACCGTGCTCGAGGCCAAGTGGGAGCTGATCGACACACTCGGGCCGTCGGGAGTGGCCGTGCTCCCTGCGGCCGACGAGCGACTCACCCGACGTCGTGACGGCGCCCTGGTCACCTTCGCCGAGGAGGCGGACGCGGACGTCTTCGTCGACGAGGTGGTGGTGGATCGCTACGGCCGTGCCTCGTTTCGGATGCACCACGCGGGCGGCACCGTTGCGCTGTCGATGTCGCTCGCCGGTCGCCACCAGCCCCTCAATGCCGCCGCCGCGGTCGCCGCAGCCGTGGCGGTGGGGATCGATTTCGAAGAGGCAGCCACCCGCACCGCCGGTGCCACCGTGTCTCCGTGGCGGATGGAGGTCCAGCGGCGTCCTGTGGCTGGGGGTGTCGTCGTCGTCGTCAACGACGCCTACAACGCCAATCCCGATTCGATGGCCGCCGCCTTCGCCACGGTGGCGGCGATGCCGGGACGCCATGTCGCGGTGCTCGGCAAGATGCACGAGTTGGGTGATGCGGAGGCGGACCTGCACCGCCAGGTCGGGCTGGCCGCGGTGGAGAGTGGTTTCGAGGTCATCGTGATCGTCGGCGACGATCCCGGGATCGCAGCAGGAGCCGGAGCGGTCGCGGTGACGGTCGGCGACGTCCCGGCAGCCCTCGCCGCCCTCGAAGTCATCCTGCGGGCCGGCGACGTGGTACTCGTCAAGGCGTCGCGCGCCGCCGGCCTGGAGGGTGTCGCCGATGGCATCGGGGGAGGGGTGGCCGCATGATCGCCATGCTCGCATCGGGTGCCGTGGCGTTCGTCGTGACCATGGTGCTGACGCCGGTGGCGATCCGGTTCTTTCGCGCCAATGAGATCGGCCAGTTCATCCAGGACGAGGTGGCCCACGAACACAAGCAAGGCACCCCGACGATGGGCGGCCTGGTGATGATCCTCGCGGTCGTCGCGGGCTACCTGGTCGGCCACATCGATGCCCGCACGCCGGGGGGCGATTGGAGCCTGCGCCTTCGTGAGTTCCAGACGCCGGGCCTCCTGGTACTGCTCGCCTTCGTCGGAATGGGGCTGATCGGGTTCTTGGACGACCTCGCCAAGGTCTCCAAGGCTCGCAACCTCGGGCTCAACAAGCGTTGGAAGTTCCTCGGGCAGTTGGCGATAGCCGGCCTGTTCGCCTGGGCCGCCGTGCAGTATGGAGTCAACACCCAGCTGTCGTTCACCCGCCCACTCGGGCTCGACCTCGGATGGTTCTACGTGATCTGGGTGCTGCTGATGCTCACCGCCTTCTCCAATGCGGTGAATTTCACCGACGGGCTCGACGGCCTCGCCTCGGGGTCCGGTGCGCTGGTGTTCGGCGCCTTCGTCATCGTGTCCTTCTGGCAATTCCGCCATCCCGAGTTCTACGAGGTGGTGGGCACCCAGGAGCTGGCGATACTCGCCGCCGGCCTCACCGCTTCCACACTGGGTTTCCTGTGGTGGAACGCTGCTCCGGCCAAGATCATCATGGGCGACACCGGGTCCCAGGCGCTCGGCGGAGCCATGGCTGCTCTCGCGCTGCTGACCAATACCCAGCTCTTGTTGGTGGTCTTCGGCGGCCTCTACGCGATGGAGATGGCCTCGGTCGTCCTCCAGGTCGTCTCGTTCCGTGGCTTCGGCCGACGGATCTTCCGCATGGCGCCGATCCACCACCACTTCGAGCTCAAGGGATGGCCGGAGACCACGATCATCATCCGGTTCTGGATCCTCGCCGCTCTCTTCGCCGCCGTCGGCCTCGGCCTGTTCTACGGCGACTTCATCATGTCGGGAGGCATCGGATGACTGCACTCGTCATCGGTGCCGCCGTCAGCGGACGCGCCGCGGCACACCTCCTGCATGCCGACGGCGAGAAGGTCGTCGTGTACGACCGGGATCCGGCGGCGGTCGCGGGCATCGAAGCCGACGAGGCTCACGCCGGGGCATGGGATCGCCGGTATCTCGACGGCGTCGACCTCGTCGTGGTCAGCCCCGGCATCCCTGAGCATGCTGCTCCGATCGTCGATGCCATCGCGTCGGGGCTTCCGCTGTGGAGCGAGCTCGAGCTCGGGTACCGCCACCTCACCGTGCCGGTCGTCGGCGTGACGGCCACGAACGGCAAGACGACGATCACCGAATTGGCCGCGGAGATGCTCACCGCCTCCGGCGTCCGGGCATTGGCCGTGGGAAACATCGGCGATCCACTCTCGGGGGCAGTCGACATGGCCGTCGACGTCCTCGTCGTCGAGGCATCGTCGTTCCAGCTTCGGTTCGTAGAGACGTTCCACGCTCGCGCGGCGGTGTTGCTCAACGTCGCCCCCGATCATCTCGACTGGCACGGCACGTTCGACGCCTACCTCGCCGCCAAGCAAAGGATCCTCGAGCGGCAGGAAGCCGGAGACGTCGTGGTGTTCGACGGCGACGACCCCGGCGCGGTTGCGGCGGTGGCGGGAGCGGTCGGCAGGCGGGTTCCGGTCAGTGGCGCCCGCCGCCCAGAGGGGGGTTGGGGGCGGGAGAGGGATTGCCTGGTGGTCGGTGGCGCGGTGATCCCTCTCGAGGGGTTGGTCCGCAGTGATGACGTGATGGTGGTGGATCTCGCCGCGGCTGCGGCAGCCGCGATGCATGTCGGAGCAACTCCCGAAGGAGTGACGCAGGTGGCCACCAGCTACCACCCCGGTCACCATCGTCGTGAGGTGGTGGGCACCTGGGGCGGAGTCACCTGGGTGAACGACTCCAAGGCGACCAACCCCCATGCCGCGGTGGCGGCCATCCGCTCATATGAATCCGTTGTGGTCATCGCCGGTGGCCGCAACAAGGGTCTCGATGTGACCGTGATCCCGAGGGAGCCGAACGTGCGCCACGTCGTGGCGATCGGCGAGGCGGCAGCGGAACTCGCCGCGTTCGAGCGGGTCACCGTCGTCGACGATCTCGACGAAGCGGTCGAGCTCGCGGATCGGATCGCCGTGCCCGGCGACACCGTCCTCCTCGCGCCCGGGTGCGCAAGCTTCGACATGTTCCGGTCGTATGCCGACAGGGGCGCGCGGTTCTCCGCATCCGTCCTCAAGATCAAGGGGGATGTGACATGGCCGGTGTCGTAGCGGTTCCGACGAGAGCGGCCCTGCGCCGGGTACGCGCCCAGGCGCGCGGCGTCTCCCGCTCGGTGATGTTCCTCCTGGTCCCGGTGAGCCTCCTCGTCGTGATCGGGCTGGGGGCGATCCTCTCGGCATCCTCAGTGCTCGGCCTGCGCGAGACGGGCGACGGGCTCTACTACTTCAAGCGGCAGATCGTCTGGCTGGTGATCGGCGTGTTCGGGATGGTGACCGCGGCGTTCATCCCGCTGCGCTGGTGGCGGCGCATGGCGTTCCCGCTGTTCACGATGACCATCGGACTGCTTGGCGCAGTCATGGTGTTCGGCACCAGGGCGAACGGCGCGACCCGGTGGCTCATCGTTGGCCCGATCTCCATCCAACCCTCGGAGATCGCCAAGCTCACCACCGTCTTGTTCCTGGCCGCGGTCGTAAGCCGCCGCGAGTACGAGATGATCCGCCTCCGCGACTTCTTCTTCCCCGTCGCCGGGTCGGTGGGGCTGGTGGCGATCCTCGTGATGGCGCAGCCGGACCTGGGGACCACGCTGCTGATCTCGGCCGGCGCCTTCGCCGTCCTTCTGGCGAGCGCGGTGCCGCTGCGGTTCGTCGTCGGGAGCGCCGTGGCCAGCACCGGCGGGGCATTCCTGCTGGCGGTATCGTCGCCGTACCGGTGGGCCCGGGTGACTGCGTTCCTCGATCTGCAGAGCGACCCGCTCGGCTCGTCATATCAGGCGGTGCAGGGTCTCGTCGCCCTCGGCACCGGAGGCCTGTGGGGCGTCGGCCTCGGAGCCAGTCGGGCGAGGTGGTCGTTCCTGCCAAACGCGCACACGGACTTCGTGTTCGCCATTCTCGGCGAGGAGACCGGCCTGGCGGGATCACTTGCCGTCGTCGCGCTCTTCACCTCGCTCACGATCGCCGGGACGTTGATCGCGCAACGATCGACGGATCGGTTCGGCAGGCTGGTGGCCGTCGGCATCACCACCTGGCTGGCCGTGCAGGCCGTCGTCAACATCGGCGGTGTCGTCGGCGTGCTGCCGATCACCGGGGTTCCGCTGCCGTTCGTGTCCTTCGGCGGCACGGCACTCGTCGTGTCTCTCGTCGGCGTCGGAGTCCTCGTTTCGGTCGCTCGCGACGTCGACCTGATCGAGGCGTACCACCGGTGACGTTCGTGATCGCCGCCGCCGGGACGGGTGGGCACGTGCTTCCTGCGCTGGCAATCGCGGACGCCCTGTGTGAACGAGGCATCGATCACGGCTCGGTGTTGTTCATCGGCGGCGACCGATTCGAGGCGACGGCGATTCCCCAAGCCGGGTATCCGTTTCGTGGTTTTCGCCAGACCAAACTGCGGCGCAGCCTCGCTCCGAGCAACCTCGCAGTCCCCTTCGTGCTGCGCGCCACGAGTCGGGCGATGGCGGCTGCAATGACGGAGGTGAAGGCGAGCGTCGTCCTCGGGATGAGCGGATACGTGACCGTCCCCGCGGCGATGGCGGCGCGGCGCATCGGTGCGCCCTTCGTGGTGCAGGAGCAGAATGCCGCTCCCACCTTGGCGGCGCGGTTCGGGGCGCGGCGTGCCCGCCTCACCCTCCTCGGCCTGCCGGGGGCTGCGGAGCGTCTGCCGCGGTCGGAGGTCGTCGGCAACCCGTTGCGGCACGCGCTGACCGTGTTCGATCGCGATGCTCTCCGACCGCAGAGCCGGCGCAGATACGGCCTCGACGTCGTCGGTCCCGTGGTCGGCGTCATCGGGGGCTCACTGGGGGCGCAGGTTCTCAACGAGGCGGTGGTGTCCATCGTCGGTGCGGGCTCCGCCGCGGCCGTCGTTCACCTCACCGGGCCTGCGGCGGCCGGGGTTCCCGAGCAGGTCGCCTCGCCACTACCGTGGGTCAGGCGCCTCTACGAGACGGAGATGGAGCACTTCTACGCCGCGGTCGACCTCGTCGTGTGCCGCGCGGGCGCGATGACGGTGAGCGAGCTCGCTGCCACCGGGACTCCCTCGATCCTCGTGCCGCTGGAGCGGGTCGGCCAGATGGACAATGCCCGGGTGCTCGAAAGGATGGGAGCGGGTGTGATCGTCCGCCAGAGCGATGCCGCCACCCTCGCGGCACGCGTCGCCGACCTCCTCGCCACCCCGGGCCGGTTGGCGGTCATGGCGACGGCGGCACGCGGCGCCGCCCGTATCGACGCAGCCGGCGTCATCGCCGACCGTCTCGTCGAGGTTGCCGGTGGCTGACCTCGTCCCGTTCGGCCGGATTCATCTCGTCGGCGCCGGCGGGGTGGGAATGTCGGGGCTCGCCAAGTTGCTGGCCCAATCTGGGCACCAGGTCAGTGGATCCGACCTCAAACCCGGCCCTCCTCTGTTCGCTCTCGAGGCCGCCGGAGTGGAGGTCTGGGTGGGACATCGACCCGAACGAGCATCCGACTGGGACCTCGTCGTCGCCTCGAGCGCCGTGCCCGCCACGGACCCCGAGGTCGTCGCCGCCCGGGATCGGGGGATCGAGGTGTGGGAGCGGCCGCTCCTTCTCGACGCCATCACCAGGCGCCTAGCGACGATCGGGGTCACCGGCACCCACGGGAAGACGACCAGCACCGCAATGATGGTCACCGCGCTTCGCGCCATTGGGCGCAATCCGTCCTTCATGGTCGGAGGAGAACTGGTCGACCTCAACACCAATGCTCACCTCGGTGAGGAGAGCCTGTTCGTCCTCGAAGCCGACGAGGCATTTGGGACATTCGTGGGGCTGGCGCTCCACGGGCTGGTCATCACCAATGTCGAAGTCGACCACCTCGACCACTACAAGACCCCTGAAGTCCTGCGCGCGGCGTTTCTCGCCGTTGCCCGCGGGGTGGACGGTCCCGTGGTGGCGTGCCTCGACGACGCCGGATCGGCGGCGCTTGCCGCTGAAGTCGACGGCGTGGTCGGTTACGGGACAGCCGAGGACGCGGCATGGCGCATATCAGACGTTTCCCACGCCGCGGGCTCGGTGTCTTTCACGCTGGTCGGTCCCGGCGTCGTGGTGGCGGTGACGGTGCCCAAACCCGGAATCCATGTCGCCAGAAACGCCGCAGGCGTGCTCGCGTTGCTGGGAGAACTCGGGTTCGATGTCGTCGCGGCTGCGGCCGGGCTCGCGGTGTTCGGTGGGGTACGACGGCGGTTCGACGTGCGAGGACACATCGGGGGCATCACCATCGTCGACGACTATGCCCACCACCCGACCGAGGTGCGTGCCACGATCGAAGCTGCGGGGAAGGGGCATCCCGGCCGGATCCTGGCCGTGTTCCAGCCCCACCGTTTCAGCCGCACCGCCGAGCACGGTGGCGACCTCGGTCGCGCCCTGGTCGGGGCGGATCGTGTCTTCGTCACCGACGTGTACGCGGCCGGAGAGGCACCGATCCCTGGGGTCACCGGCCGGGTGGTGGCGGAGACTGCGACCGCCGCTGGTGCCGACGTCACCTACGTGGCGCGCAGGGTCGACCTGGCTGCGGTCGTCGCGGCGGAGGCTCGTCCCGGCGACCTCGTGCTGCTCATGGGGGCCGGCGATGTGACGCTGGTGGCCGACGAGTTGTCTCCGCTCCTGGCCGACGGCTGATGGGGGCGTACCAGGACCTCCTCGGCCGTGGGCGGTTGTCCGAGCGTGTCCCGCTTTCCGGGTTCACCACCTACCGCTTCGGTGGCCCTGCTCGGTTCTTCGTCGAGGCCGAGTCCGAGGAGGACGTCGTGGACGCCGGCCGCCTGGCGGCCGATGAGGGCGTGGAGGTGGTGGCGCTCGGCCGGGGAAGCAACCTGGTGTTCGCCGATCGTGGATTCGACGGTGTCGTCATCCACACCGGTGTGGGACTGGCAGGGATCGAGGTGTCCGCCGACGGGGTCGTCACCGTCGGTGCAGGCCATCCGCTCCCGCTTCTGGCACGCGAGACCGTGCGCCGCGGGCTCGGCGGGCTCGAGTTCTACACGGGTGTGCCTGGGAGTGTCGGAGGTGCGGTGCGCATGAACGCCGGGTGCCACGGATCGGAGACCGCGGAATGGCTCATCGAGGCGAGGGTGGTCCACCTGGAGACGGGTGTCGCCACGGCGCGCACCCCGCGCGACCTCGAACTGGCATATCGGCACAGCAACTTGTCCGACGTTGAGTTCGTCACCAGCGCACGCCTGCGGACGGTTCCGGTCGAACGCGCGGTGGGCGAAGAGGCGATCCGAGAGATCACCCGTTGGCGTCGCGACAACCAGCCGGGCGGCACGCTGAACGCGGGAAGCGTGTTCAAGAATCCTCCCGGAGACCACGCGGGGCGGCTCATCGATGCAACCGGGTTGAAGGGCCTTCGGATCGGCGGTGCCGAGGTGAGCGCGAGGCACGCCAATTTCTTCATCGCGCATCCCGGAACCACCGCAGACGATGTGTATCGGCTGGTCGCCGAGGTTCGCCGTCGGGTCTGTGAGGCCAGCGGCGTGGATCTGGTCGCCGAGATCCGATTCGCCGGTGAGTTCGAGTGACCTCCGAGGCGCCACCGACTCGACGGCGCTGGCCGATGCTCGCGTTCCTCACCTTGACCGGTGGCGCCGCGCTCGCCCTCAACTCCCCGCTGTTCTCTGTGCGGACCGTGGAGATCGACGGCGTCGACCGCTCGGAGGCCGCAGCACGTGTCGCCGGCACGGGAATCGGCGAAGGGGCACTCCTGCTGTGGGTGGACACGGGGGTGATCGATCAGGCGGTGCGCGGCGATCCCTGGGTCAGCGACGTGCGAGTGCGGCGGGTCTGGCCGGACCGGGTCGTCGTGGAGGTGCTCGAGCGTCGCCCGGTGGTGTGGATCGAAGGCGTGCTCGGTTGGATGGAGGTCGCCGAAGACGGGACCGTGGTGGCCAGAGCGGATCACCCGCCACCCGGTCTGATGCAGGCCACAGTGGCGTTCCCCGACCGCGACCCCGGCGATCGGCCCGCCGACCCGACCTGGAAGGAGATCGTCGAAATGGCCCTCGTCCTCGAGGCCGACATCGGTCCGACCATGGTGCTGGAGATGCGGGGGTCGGAGATGTGGACGTCCGCGCTCGGTCATGAAGTCCGTCTCGGGTTCCCGATCGACCTCGCCGACAAGGCGCGGACTCTGCTGGCGCTCCTCGGGGGCGACGTTCCAACGGGGGCGATGATCGACGTCACGTCTCCGCGCCGCCCGGCCATCGTCGCGGAGGACCCTGCACCCTGAGTGGAGGCTCGTCGATGCCAAACATCATGTCCGGGTCGAGGGTGGAGTATCCTCTTTTGCATCCAGGTCGGGCGACGGCCGTTTCCCGCTACCCGTAAGGGAATCCACATGGGCGTGAACAGATGAGCATGATGGCCGGCGACGGACTGCAGAGCTATCTGGCGGTCATCAAAGTCGTTGGGGTCGGTGGGGGTGGCGTCAATGCCGTCAACCGGATGATCGAGGCCGGATTGCGCGGTGTCGAGTTCGTCGGCGTGAACACCGACGCCCAGGCCCTCTTGATGTCCGATGCCGACGTGAAACTCGATATCGGGCGCGAGCTGACGCGTGGCCTCGGAGCCGGTGCAGATCCCGAAGTCGGCCGGGCTGCCGCCGAGGCACATCGCGATGACATCGAGGATGCCTTGCGGGGCGCGGACATGGTCTTCATCACCGCGGGTGAAGGCGGCGGCACTGGGACCGGTGCCGCCCCCATCGTCGCCGAGGTGTCGCGCAGCCTTGGTGCCCTGACCGTGGCCGTGGTCACCAGGCCGTTCGGATTCGAAGGCAGGCGCCGTTCGGTGCAAGCAGAACAAGGCATCGCCAACCTTCGCGGTGCGGTCGACACGGTGATCGTCATCCCCAACCAGCGCCTGCTGGAGTTTGCCGACCAGAACCTGCCGATCGTCGACGCGTTCCGCCTCGCCGATGAAGTGCTCCTCCACGGTGTCGGCGGGATCACGGACCTGATCACGACGCCCGGCCTGATCAACGTGGACTTCGCCGACGTGAAGTCCGTGATGTGGGGTGCCGGTTCGGCGGTCATGGGCATTGGACGGGCTACCGGGGAGAACCGCGCCGAGCAGGCGGCGGCCAAGGCGATCGCCAGTCCGATGCTCGAGTCGTCGATGGAGGGCGCCAGCGGCGTGCTGCTGTCGGTGTCGGGGCCGGCATCCATGACCCTCCACGAGGTGAATCAGGCGGCCACCAAGATTGCGGAGCATTGCACGCCCGACGCCAATGTCATCTTCGGGGCGACGATCGACGACTCGATGGGCGACGAGATGCGGGTCACCGTGATCGCCGCCGGATTCGGCGGGGTCAGCCAGGAGCGGCCCCGGTTCCAGGCGCCCTCGGCCGAGATCGGCACTCCCCGCCCGCAACGCCCGACCCGCTACGAGCCGGAGCCCGAGGAGAGCCCGTTCGACGACCTGGAGATCCCCGACTTCCTCAAAGGATGATCCGCCCACCCGAATTCGGTGGCGCCGCCTTTGGTGGTGCTGCCGACGGAGATCCCCGCACGGATGACGCCGCACGGCTCGCCATGGCGGGAAGCCTGGGGATACCAGAGGGGTGGGCGTGGCTCCATCAGGTACATGGGACCGAGGTGCTGCATGCCACCCATCCGGGACCCCTCGGCGAAGCCGACGCTGCGTTCACGACCGAGCCGGGGCTGCCGATCGTCGTCGCCACCGCGGACTGCTTCCCGGTGATCGTCGAGGGTGTTGGCGGCGTCGGCATTGCCCACGCCGGGTGGCGGGGGGCGGCGGCGGGTGTGATCACCTCGCTGCTCGGTGCGATGGTGGTACACGGGATCACTCCGATCCGTGCCGCGGTTGGGCCGGGGATAGGGGCATGTTGTTTCGAGGTCGGTCCCGAAGTGACCGAACGGTTCCCCGGCCATGGAGCCATGACGAGCTGGGGCACGCCAAGCGTCGACCTGCGAGCTGCGATCGTGGCCGCTCTGGGTGGACTCGAGACGTGGGTGGCCGACACCTGCACCATGTCGGGTGTCGGGTATCACTCCCATCGACGGGATGGGACCCGCCGACGCCAGGTGGCGGTGGCATGGCTACCGGGCTGAAGGCAGTGCGCGCCGCCGTTGCCGCTGCCGCGGAGCGGGTCGGGCGCGACCCAGAGGCGATCACGATCATCGGTGTGAGCAAGTACGCGTCCGACCATGAGGTGCTCGCCGCATACGACGAAGGACTCCGCGACTTCGGCGAGAACCGCGCCGAGGGCCTCGTCGCTCGGGCCGCAGTGCTTCCCGGTGACGTCCGGTGGCACTTCGTGGGCAGCCTTCAGGGCAACAAGGTACGGCGGGTGCGCCCCATCACCCACCTTCTCCACTCACTCGATCGTCCCGACCTGGCCGGGTACTGGATGAAAGGGCCGGGGTCCCCCCCGCCGGCACTCGTGCAGGTGAACCTGGGCCACGAACCGCAGAAGGGCGGTGTGGACGAAGGCAATGCGCTCGAACTGGTGGGCGCCGCGGTGGGCCTTGGCATCGCGGTGCGCGGGTTGATGACGGTTCCGCCGGTCGGCAACACGTCGGACGCTTCGCGCCCGTACTTCGCTGCGCTGCGCCGACTGCGCGATGAGATCAGGGAGTCGTTTCCGAGTGTCGTCGAGCTGTCCATGGGCATGACGGACGATTTCGGCGTCGCCGTCGCCGAAGGTGCCACGATGTTGCGAGTCGGACGGGCTATCTTTGGGGTGTTCCGCGACGGGGATTGAGGCCCGCATGGGTGTGTGGCAGAAGACGCTGTTCTACCTCGGGCTCGTCGATGAGGATGCCCCCGAGTACGACGCGCCGTACTCCGACCAACCGTCGGTCGACCCGGGCATGGGAGTCCAGCGTTCCTATGCCCCCCCGACCCGCGGCGGACCTGAGCAGCAGGCGCCGACCCGTCAGCAGCAGCGCTCCCGCCAGCCGATGAGGTCGCAGGGCGGTGAGGATCGGTCGGCGGTGTCGCCGTCGCTCACCACGGGCGAGCGATTTGCCGCAGACAGGCGCCCCGGAGAGCCGGTCATGCCGCAGCGCTCCGGCGTCCAGGGTCGCAGGGTCGAGCCTCCGATGGCAGTGCGTCGCCGTCCCAGCGCCGACCGAGCCCTGTCGGACTCCGGGGTGGTCGTCACGTCGGGGAACCGCCCGTTGGTGAGGACCGTCAGCGATGCCGATCTCGAATCGGAAGTGATCGTGGCTCGGTCCTACACCGACGCTCAGATCCTCGCCGACCACATTCGGGCGAACATCCCCGTCGTACTCGACCTGCGCAAGGTGGAGCCCGCCATGGTTCGTCGACTGGTCGACTTCGCCAGCGGCCTGACGTACGCCCTCGGCGGGTCGATGCGCAAGGTCGGCCAAGGAGTCGTCCTGGTGAACCCGGCGAACGTCAACATCAGCCGGGATGAGAAACGCCGCCTCAAGGACCTTGGGTACTACCAGGCTCCAGAAGAGTCCTGAGCGGTGAACGTGCTGCGCGTGATCGTCCTCGCGTACGCCTATGTCGTGCTTGCCCGGGTCATCTTGGAGTGGATCCCGGTGTCGTACGACCACCCCTTGGCACGGGTTCGGTCGGTGCTGCGAGCCGTGACCGATCCGGTTCTCATCCCGCTTCGCTCGATCATCCCACCGCTGCGCACGGGCGGGGGCATGGCGCTGGACCTCTCGCCGATGATCCTGATGTTCGTGCTGTTCCTGATTGCGGGGGCCCTCTGAGGGGGACGCCCCGGTGATCAGGCTCTGGCGATCGAGATCGAGACGGGTTCTCCGGCGGCGTCCACTGCCTCGCCGTCCGGCTCACCGTCCGCGAACGCCACCGCGAGGACCTCTGCTGCCATCCATTCCCGATGACGGTCTATGGCCTGGTGCACTGCAACCGACGGCGACGCCCACGAGACGGTGATCCGGTCCGACACGGCGAGCCCGGCCTCTTTGCGAAGCCCCTGGATCATCTTGACGATCTCCCTGGCAAGACCCTCCACGGCGAGGTCGGCCGTGATCGTCGTGTCGAGGGCAACCGAGAGCCGGTCGCCAGAGGCGACGGCGAGCCCCGACCGCGGCTGGCGAGTGACCACCACGTCTTGCACGGTGATGGTCTCGCCGCCCACCTCGGCCGAGCCGGCATGGAGCAATCGGGCGACCGCGTCTGCGTCCAGTGCATTGATCGCGTCGGCCATCGTCTGCATTCGGGCGCCCAATCTCGGCCCGAGTGAGCGGTAGTTGGGCTTGGCGCCGATGGTGGCGAGGCTCGTCTCGTCGTCGGAGGTGACCACCTCCTTCACATTGAGTTCCTCCGCGATGAGGTCGGCGTGGACGCCGACGGCGGCTCGGATGGCGTCGTCGTGGCTGACGACCGTGAACCGGGCGAGCGGTTGGCGCACCCGGATCGATGCCGACACTCGCAGACTCCTTCCCAGGGTGACGGCCTCGCGTACCGCCCGCATTGCGGTCTCGAGGGAGGTGTCGATGAGGTCGGAGTCGGCCTCCGGGTAATCCTCCAGGTGGACGCTGAGCGGCCCGGCGGTGCGCTCGACGCGCCGGTCGACGACGAGATCCTGGTACATCGCCTCGGTGATGAAGGGGAGCACCGGGGCCATCAGCTCTGCGAAGGTGACGAGGACCTCGTAGAGCGTCGCGAACGCCGACAGGCTGTCGGGGTCGCCGAGCGTGGCTGCTCCCCCGCGACCGGTCCAGAAGCGGCGGCGTGACCTCCGGATGTACCAGTTCGTCAGGCCGTCGACGAACTCGATGAGCGGGGGGATGACGTTGTAGAGGTAGTAGCCCTCCATCTCGCGGTTCACGGTGTGGATGAGGCTCTGCAGCACCGACAGGATCCATCGATCGATTTCCGGTCGGTCCGCGGGAGCAGGAGCGCCGCGCAGGTCTTCGACCGTCAGATGCTCGGCGGCGGCGTACGTCGTGAAGAACGAATGGGCATTCCAATACGGAAGCATCACCGTCCGCACCACCTCGCGAACGCCGCGCTCGGAGAAGCGCAGGGGCTCGGCCCTGACCACCGGCGAATTGATCAGGTAGGCCCGCAACGCATCCGCGCCGGTGACCTCGATCAAGAGCGCAGGGTCGGGGTAGTTCTTGAGCGACTTGGACATCTTGTGCCCGTCCTCGGCGAGGATGAGGCCGTTCACCACGCAGTTGCGGAATGGGGCGCGGTCGAACAGCGCCGTCGCGTGCACCAGCAGTGTGTAGAACCACCCCCGGGTCTGATCGAGGCCCTCGGCGATGTAGCTGGCCGGAAATCCCCGCTCGAATCGCTCTTTGTTCTCGAAGGGATAGTGGTTCTGTCCGTAGGGCATGGCACCCGATTCGAACCAGACGTCGAGGACTTCTGGCACCCGGTGCATCGGCTCGCCACATTGCGGACAGGGGAAGGCGATCTCGTCGACGATGTGCTTGTGGAGGTCGTCGGGTCGGACTCCGGAGAGGCGCTCCAACTCGTCCCGGCTCCCGACACACACTTCATGTTCGCCGCAGGTCCAGATCGGGATGCAGGAGCCCCAGAAGCGGTTGCGGCTGATGGCCCAGTCCCTCGCCTGGGAGATCCAGTTGCCGAATCGACGGGTGCCCACGTGCTCGGGGACCCAGTGGATCGTGTCGTTGAGCTCCGCCATCCGATCCCTGATCCGCTCGACGGCCACGAACCAAGTGGGGATGGCCTTGTAGATGATGGGTGTGGACGTCCGCCAGCAGAACGGGTAGGAGTGCACGATTCGCTCACTGCGGGCGAGCGCTCCAGCAGTCTTCAGTTTCTTCACGATGCCGGGATCCGCCGCCTTCACATTCACGCCGACGAAATCGGGCACGGCGTCGGTGAACTTCCCTTCGTCGTCGACGGGATCGACCAGCAGGTCGGCGAGGCCGGCGTCGGCAAACGCCGTGAAGTCGTCCTCGCCGTGGGCGGGGGAGGTGTGTACGAGCCCGGTGCCCTCCTCGGTGGAGACGTTGGGGCCGGGGACCACGACGAAGGCGCCCCGCTCGGCGAGCTCCGCGTAGTAGGGGAGGATCGGTGCATAGCGGGTGCCGACCAGCTCGGCCCCCACGGCCTCGGCATCGATCTCGGCTCCGCCGGGCCAGTAGGACGGCACCCGATCGGCGGCGACCCAGTACGGGCCGGGATGGTCGTCCAGCGTGGTCGTCACCCTCACATAGCGAATGTCGCTCCCGACCTGCACGCCGAGGTTGGAGGGCAGGGTCCACGGCGTCGTCGTCCACACGAGCAGCACGTCGCCGGTCGCCGCCGGTGGCATCCCCTCGGTGACGACGAGTCGCAGGGTGAGCGACGGGTCGTCCACGTCGCGGTAGCCCCCGAGGTTCACCTCGAAGTTCGAGAGCGGCGTGGCCGCGCCGAACGAATAGGGGAGCACCTTGAATGCCTTGTACACCAGCCCTTCGTCCCAGAGCCGCTTGAACACCCACCACACCGACTCCATGAAGTCGACGTCCATGGTCTTGTAGTCGTGCTCGAAGTCCACCCAGCGTCCGATGCGCGTGGTGATCGCTTCCCAGGCCTCGGTGTTCGCCATCACCCGCTCGCGGCAGGCCTCGTTGAAACGGGCCACCCCGTAGTCCTTGATGTCTTGCGGCCCCGAGAGACCGAGCTCCTTCTGCACCTCGAGTTCGATGGGAAGGCCGTGGGTGTCCCAGCCGAACCGGCGCTCGACCCGATGGCCGCGCATCGTCCAGTAGCGGGGGACGATGTCCTTGAGCACGCCGGCGAGCAGATTGCCGTAATGGGGTGTCCCGGTTGGAAAGGGAGGGCCGTCGTAGAAGGTGAACTCGTTGTCCGCCGGCCGGCTCCGTACCGATTCGTTGAACGCGTCGATGCGATCCCACAGGTCGAGGATGCGGCGTTCCTGCTGAGGGAACGACACCTCGTGCGAGACAGGCACGAAGGGCCGTTGGGTGGACGGTGTCGGGCTCGTCATGGTCGTCCTCGGTCGGCGGGTCCTGCCGCCGGGACGAGCCTGGGGCCCGCGGTGCCACCCGGCTTGCCGTCCGCGGGGACGGCCGCTCGTGGGCCCCGTCTCGGGGGGCTGCCGGCGGGGTCTACCCGGGCCTGAGCCCGATCTTCCCGCAGCTCGGAGGTGATGTCCCGCTCGACCGTGAACGCCGGCCTCACACCAATCGCCGGCTCGCTGGGTTCCGTATCGGTCGGGCGCGTCCTCTTCAACGCCGTGGCGGCGGAAGATACCAGGTGGAGGGATGCGATGTCATCATCTCCTATCGTCGGTCCATGATCGTGTCGCACCCCGAAGGCGTCGTGGTCGATGTCTGGGTCGTGCCCGGTTCGAGCCGCGACGTGGTGGGCGGCGACCACGACGGTGCCCTGCGAGTTCGCACCTCCGCGGCCCCGGTCGGTGGGGAGGCGAACCGGGCCGTGGCGCGGCTCGTCGCCGCGGCCGCTGGCGGCCGCCGGGGTGCCGTCATCGGCGGCCATGGAGGGCGGCGGAAGCGCGTCCTGGTGGTTGGTGTCTCCTGGGAACGAGCCGTCGCGGCGTTGGCTCCCTTGCACGACGCCTGATTCGGCCCGACAGGCGGCGTGATGGGCGCCGGCCGTGTCGCTCGTGGTATCGTCCCGCCGCCGAGGAGGGCCACACATGGCACGCGATCTCGCCGCATCCACGCTCGACCGCTTTCGGAAACGTCTCGAAGAAGAGCAGGTGCGACTGTCTGAAATCATCCGCGACATCGAGGATGAACGGGAGGAGTCGCGGCTGACCGAGACCTCCTCGGACCGCAGCCCCGACCCCAACACCGCCGAAGGCGGGTCGCTGGCGTTCGAGATGGAGAAGGAGCTCTCCCTCGCCCAGAACACCCAGGACATCCTTGCCATGGTCGAGGAGTCCCTCTCCAGAATCAAGGACGGGACCTACGGGAGATGCGACCAGTGTGGCGCGGCGATTCCGGTGGCGCGCCTCGACGCCCTTCCGTACACCAAGCTGTGCGTGGACTGCGCCGCGACGCGCCGCTGAGCGCGAGGGCCGTCGCCCTCTGTGCCGCAGGGTCCGTCGTGCTGGCCGATCAGCTCACCAAGTGGTGGGCGGTCTCATCGTTGCGAGTGCATCCAATCCGGCTGTTCGGAGATCTTCTCGAACTCCACTACGTGACGAACCCCGGGGCGGCGTTCTCGATGCTCCAGGGCGCCGGGGCGTTCATCGCACTCATCGCGGTCGCTCTGGCGATCTTCATCTTCGTCGTGGTCCGCAGCGTCGAGTTGCGGATCGAGGCGCTGGCCCTCGGCCTCGTGCTCGGAGGCGCGCTCGGCAACGTCGCCGACCGTCTGTTCCGGGGCACGGGACTCCTCGACGGGAGGGTCGTCGATTGGGTCGACTTCTCATTCTTCCCGGCCTTCAACGTCGCCGACTCGGCGATCACGATCGGCGCGGCGATGGCGCTGATCGTCGCCTTCGTGCGCGAATGAAGGCCAAAGTACCGCAGGATCTCGACGGGGCCCGTCTCGACCGCATCGTCGCCGTGCTGGGCGGGGTGAGCCGGGCCGTCGCCGGACAGGTCGCCGACTCCGGTGGCGTGGTGGTGGACGGCGAGGTGGCATGGGGAAAGCTGCGGGTGGGCGCCGGCAGCGTCATCGAGTTCGAGATCCCGACACCTCCTGAGGTGCTCGTCGCCGAGGACGTGGCATTCGGGGTGCGTTTCGAGGATGCCCACCTTGCGGTCGTGGACAAGCCGGCAGGAGTCGTGGTCCATCCTGGGGCGGGGCGTGCTTCGGGCACATTGGCGGCAGGAATCCTCCATCGGTGGCCGTCGGTGCGGGGGGTCGGGGACGATGGAAGGTGGGGAATCGTCCATCGGTTGGATCGGGACACCTCCGGTCTGATGGTGGTGGCCCTGGACCGGGGGGCGTACGACGGACTGCGTCAAGCGATTGCGGCGCGCTCCGTCACCAGGAAGTACCTCGCACTCGTTCACGGGACGCCGCCGGCACCCACCGGAACCATCGACGCACCCATCGCCAGGGACCCGATGCGTCCCACGAGGATGCGTCTTCAGTCCACCGGCCGGCCGGCGCGCACGCATTACCGCGTCGAGAAGTCGTGGGGCCGCTTCACCTTGCTCGGTGTGACGCTCGAAACGGGGCGGACCCATCAGATTCGAGTCCACCTCGGTTCGATCGGCCTCCCCATCGCCGGTGATCGGACCTACGGACGGCCGGGAGGGAGCCCTCGCGTGTTTCTCCATGCCTGCCACCTCGGGTTTGACCACCCGATCTCTGGTGAACGAATCGAGATCGAAAGTCCTCTTCCGGCGGATCTCGCCCGCGCCCTTGCGGATCTCGGCGCTCCCGACGAGGCCTGAGGGGGGCGCGGACGCTTGGCCCTCTCAGCCGAAGAAGGAGCGGGCGATGTCGTAGAGCGCGGGGTCGACTCCTCGAATCGCCGCACCGGCTTCGCTGAGCGGCACCGTCACGATGTCCGTCCCCCGTGCCGCCACCATCACCCCGGTGTTCCCGGTCACCGCGGCATCACCCGCTGCCGCGCCGAGACGAGTGGCCAGCACCCGGTCGAAGGCGGTCGGGGTTCCGCCCCGCTGGAGGTGGCCGAGGACCGTGACCCGGGTCTCGAACCCGGTGAGCCGCTCCAGCACCGGAGCGATGCTGTAGGCAACCCCGCCAAGGCGCTCGAAGCCGAAGGCATCCCTGGCCAGCTCGGTGGCGTCGGGGGATGGGAAACCCTCGGCGACGACGACGACCGAGTAGTGGTGCCCGGCGGCGTGGCGCTCGGCGATGACGTGTGCCGCCTCGTCGAGCGACATCGGCACCTCGGGAATGAGGATGACGTCGGCGCCTGCGGAGAGTCCCGCGTAGAGCGCGATCCAACCCTGGGTGCGCCCCATCACCTCGACGATCATCACTCGGTTGTGTGCTTCGGCGGTGGTGGTGAGCCGGTCGATGGCGTCGGAGGCGATCTGCACCGCCGTGTCGAAACCAAAGGTCACGTCGGTGGTCGGTATGTCGTTGTCGATCGTCTTGGGGACTCCGACCACGGCGAGTCCCTCATCGGCAAGACGCGCCGCGCTGCGGAGCGTGCCGTCCCCGCCGACGACGACGACGACGTCGACCCCATGCTCGTCCAGCGTCGGCGTCAAGGACGCAACACCGCTGCCGTGGACATAGGGGTCGCTTCGCGACGTTCCCAGGATCGTGCCCCCGCGAGCGAGAATTCCGCGTACGGCATCGCGGTCGAGCAGCACGAAGTCGTTCGTCATCACTCCGGTCCAGCCGTCGCGGAACCCGACGACGCGGGCGCCCGCTTCGACGGCCCGGGTCGTCACCGCCCGAATGGCGGCATTGAGACCGGGGCAGTCGCCGCCGGCCGTGATGAGCCCGATCACCGTCATTGGATCCCCCTAGTACAGGAACATCGGCTTGCCGCTGACGTGTCGAACCTTGGGGCGCAGCTGCTCGGCGTCGTAGAGCTCGTCGACGTCGACTCGCTTGACGCCCTCCTTGGTCACGCTGAGCGGGACGTTGGTGTACGTACCGCCGCGCAGCGCCACCATGCGGCCCGAAGCTCCCTCCATGGCGAGGTCGGCAGCCATGGATGCGTAGTTGGTCGCCACCATCAGGTCGAGCGAATCCGGTGCGCCGGAGCGCATCAGGTAGGCGATCGACTGCAGAATGATTCCCTGCCCGGTGATCCGCTTGAGCAGCCCGGCGACGTCGGCGCCGACCCCGCCCAGCTTGCGGTGCCCGTAGGCATCGGCCTCTCCCGAGAGCGACATCTCCCCGCCTTCGATGATCGCCCCCTCGGAGATCGTCATCATGGCGTAGTTGGACGGATTCCTCGCCTTGTCCGCCATGATGAGTTCGGCAAGACGATCGATGTCGAATGGCACCTCGGGAATGATGGCCCTGTCCACTCCGGCGAGGTAGCCCGTGATCAGCGAGGTCTCCCCGCTGTAGCGGCCGAAGAGCTCGACGACCGCGATGCGCTCGTGAGATCCGGTGCTGGTGCGGAGATCGTGGATGAACTCGACCCCACGGCTCACTGCGGTCGAGAAGCCGATGCAGTAGTCCGTCCCGTGTACGTCGTTGTCCATCGTCTTGGGGATGGCGATGACAGGGACGCCTTCGTCGTGGAGACGCATCGCGTATGACAGCGTGTCATCCCCGCCAATGGCGATGAGCACGTCGAGTCGCTGCGACTCGATCACCCGCTTGGCGTGGTCGGTGAAGTCGAACGGGCCATCACCTTGGGCGCGATCGGCAAGGAAGTCGGGCACCCGGTCCCGTCCGACCTTGGATGGATTGGTGCGCGACGTGTGGAGGAAGGTGCCTCCGGTGCGGTCGACGGTGCGCACCCGAGCGCGATCGAGCGGCAGGAGCCACCGATCGACCGTAGACGGGTCGTCGGGATTCACGTTCAGCACCCCGGCCCATCCCCCACGAATGCCGACCACTTCGTGTCCGTGATCGGCCACCCGTTCGACGACGGCCTTGATGCACGGATTGAGTCCGGGGACGTCGCCGCCGCCGGTGAGGATTCCGATGCGCACCTCGACCTCCTCAGCCCGCCGCGGCTACGTACACGTCGATGAACCGCCGGAAGGCAGCAGCGATGGAGCCGACCGCGACGTCAGGGGTCATCGTTCCGTCCTTCCATCCTTCGACGCCCGTCCACCAGATCGACCGTCCGATGGCGAAGCCGCCGTACCCCGACACCGGGGCGCCCATTCGGAGCCAATGATCGACCTTGTCGTCGTCGGCGCCCCGGCCGAGCACCACCGACATGACGCCGTCGCGACCGGCCGAACGGGTGAGGCGGGCGATGAGCTCGCAGTCCTCACGAGTGTCGATGCCCTCGATCTTCCAGATGTCCGGCTCGACGCCGGCGGCCTGTATCTCGGCAATGGACTCGAGCATGAGATACGGGCGGACATGGCTGTCGTAGTCCGCGCCCGATCCGCCCACGAGATCGAGCTGGCGCGTGCTGGCGGGCACGAGCAGCTCGAACAGGAACTTGCGATCGTTGGCGTGGAGCCACTCACCGAGGCGACGGAGCCGTTCACCCTGGAGGGCCTTGGTCGCCTCGTCGTCGTCCGGATTCCATCGGACGAGCACCTTGGAGAAGTCGGGATCGAAGGCTTCGATGTGAGCGGCGAAGTCGTCGCCGTATTCGAAGTCGAAGGTGGGCTGGCCCGACGTCTCGACGGGCATCGCCAGGGGGACACCCATCGCCTTGGCGTCGCGGGCGACGTCGCCGCCCATCTCCTCGTCCACGAGCACCCCCACCCCGTCGGGGGCACCGGCGCCGACGGCGGCCGTGAATCCGTCGAAGACGAGCCGTTTCGCCGCCGTGAGTCGCTCGATGTCCTGCGGGGTTTCCTTGCCCGGAGATATGCCGAACATCTTCTGCTTGAAGCTTCCGCGGTGATCAAAGGCGAGCAGGAACAACCTGCGGTCGTAGCCGAGCTTCATCGTGCAACTCCCGTCGCTGAGACGCAGGGCCATTGTACGGCGGGGTGACGGGGGTCCAGAAGACCACTGCCTCGCTGCCCCCGGCCGCGATCGGGGACCCTGGTATCGTCGGGTCACACGCCTGTAATTCGTCGAGGAGCCTCGTTGTCCGCCCGCAGCTTTGCGCATCTCCATCTCCACACGGAGTACTCGATGCTCGATGGTGCCGCCCGGGTCGCAGACGTGGTCCAAGCCGCCGTCGCCGACGGGCAGCCGGCGATCGGATTGACCGATCACGGCGTCCTCTACGGAGCAGTCGACTTCTACACCCAGGCCACCGGTGCGGGCATCACCCCGGTCATCGGCATGGAGGGGTATCTCACACCCGGCTCACGGTTCGACCGTCCACCCCGTCGCGACGACGTGCGGTACCACATCACGCTGCTTGCCGTCACCCAGGAGGGGTACCGCAACCTGACGAAACTCGCCAGCCGGGCCTTCCTCGAGGGTTTCTACTACAAGCCGCGCATGGACATCGAACTGCTGTCCGAATACGCAGGCGGACTGGTTGCTACCACCGGGTGCCTCGGTGGCCACGTTCCCCAGTTGCTCGCTCCCGAGGCGTCAGGCGAAGAGGGCAACGTCGGGGTGCATCGTGACTACGACGGTGCCGTCGAAGCCGCCGCGATGTACCAGGACATCTTCGGCAAGGAGAACTTCTTCGTCGAGATCATGGATCACGGCGCGGCAGCACAGCGGAAGGTGCTTCCGGACCTCGTGTCGATAGCGAGTGCCATCGGAGCGCCGGTGCTCGCAACCAACGACTGCCACTACACCCACGCCGCAGAGGCAGAAGCGCACGATGCGCTCCTCTGCATCCAGACCGGTGCCCAGATGAGCGATCCGGGACGGTTCGCATTCGAGGGCCAGGGCTACTACGTCAAGTCGGCCGCAGAGATGCGTGCACTCTTTCCCGACGACCAGTTCCCCGGTGCGTGTGACAACACACTGCTCATCGCCGAGCGCGCCCAGGTGCGGATGGACTTCGGCAACATCCTGCTGCCGCACTTCAAGGTTCCCGACGGGGAGACCGAGGCCTCGTACCTGCGCACGCTCGTACTCGACGGTGCTCGCTTGCGGTATGGCAACCAGCTTCGCAGCGAGGTCCTCGATCGGATCGACCACGAGTTGCGCGTCATCGAGGAGATGGGCTTCCCGGCGTACTTCCTCATCGTGTGGGACCTCATCCGTCACGCCAGGGACGAGGGGATCAGGACGGGCCCGGCGCGCGGCTCGGCCGGGGGATCGATCGTTTCGTATTGCCTGCGCATCACCGAGCTCGATCCGCTCGCCTACGGGCTGATCTTCGAGCGCTTCTTGAACGTCGGGCGCCGCGAGATGCCCGACATCGACATGGACTTCGACGAGCGCTACCGCTCCGAGATGATCCGCTACGCCGCAGAGCGGTATGGATCGGACCACGTCGCTCAGATCATCACGTTCTCGACGATCAAGGGGCGCCAGGCATTGCGCGACGCTGCCCGGGTGCTCGGATTCCCCTACGGGGTGGGGGACCGGGCGGCGAAGGCGATGCCTCCGGCGATCCTGGGCCGTGAGGCGACTCTCGCCCAGTGCATCGCGGCGACCGCCGACGAAAGTGCCCCCGAGTTGCGCGACTTCCACAACAGCGCCGCGGGGTTGCGGGAGATGTATCAGTCCGATCCGGAGGCGCGGCGGGTCATCGACACGGCCCTGGGCCTCGAGGGATTGCGACGCCAGGACTCGATCCACGCCGCCGCAGTGGTCATTTCGCCGGAGCCACTCGTGGACATCGTCCCCATCCAGCAGAAGGGCGAGGACGCCGAGATTGTCACCCAGTTCGAGATGCACGCGATCGAACGGCTCGGACTGCTCAAGATGGATTTCCTCGGCCTGCGCAACTTGTCGACGATCGAGCGGTGCCTCGAATTGGTCGAGGGCACGACCGGCACCAAGCCCGACATCGACGCCGTGGCACTGGACGACCCGGCCGTGTACGACATGTTGTCCCGGGGAGATTCGATGGGCGTCTTCCAGATGGAAGGGTCGGGGATGCGGGCGCTCATGCGAAGCCTCCGCCCCGACCGGTTCGAGGACATCATCGCCCTGATCTCCCTGTACCGGCCCGGTCCACTCGGCGCCGGGACGCACAACCTCTACGCCGACCGCAAGAACGGACGGGTTCCTCTCGAATACCCGCATCCTGCGTTGCAGCCGGTGCTGCGCGACACCTACGGGATCATGGTGTACCAGGAGCAGGTCATGAAGGCGGCCGAAGTCATGGCCGGTTTCTCGATGGCGGAGGCCGACCTGCTCCGCAAGGCGATGGGTAAGAAGATCGCATCGGTCATGGACGAACAGGAAGAGAAGTTCGTCGAGGGCTGCGTCGCACAGGGGCATCCCCGCGAACTGGGGCGTGAGTTGTTCGCGCTGATGTCGCACTTCTCCGGATACGGCTTCAACAAGTCCCACGCCGCCGGGTACGCACTCGTCGCCTATCAGACGGCCTGGCTCAAGGCCCACTACCCGGCCGAGTACATGGCGGCACTCCTCACCTCGGCCAAGCGGGACAAGGAGCGGACGGCCGTCTACCTCAACGAGTGCCGGGCAATGGGTGTGCGGGTGTTGGTGCCCGACGTGAATTCCTCGGAGTCGGACTTCGCGGCGAAGGATGACGCGATCACCTTCGGACTGTCTGCGGTGCGCAACGTGGGTGAGGGGGTCGTCGAGTTGATCACCGACGAACGCACGAAGAACGGGACCTTCGGGTCGTTCCAGGACTTCGTCGACCGTGTCGATCTCAGCGTGCTCAACAAGAGAACCGTGGAGTCCCTGATCAAGGCCGGGGGCTTCGACTCGACCGGCTCGACCCGGCGCGGCCTGATGGCCGTGCACGAGCAGATGATCGATGCCGTGATCGTTCGCAGGCGCGCCGAGGACATGGGGCAGTTCTCACTGTTCCGTGCCGACGAGCCGTCGGTGCAGTCCGGCGCGGTGGCGATCCCCGAAGAGGAGTGGGACAAGAAGATTCGCCTCACCTTCGAGAAGGAGATGCTCGGGCTGTACGTTTCGGACCACCCGCTGTTCGGTGTGGCGCAGATGCTGCGGGCGATGGCGTCGGCGTCGGTCGCCGGGCTCGTCGACATGGCCGACGGGTCGGCTGTGACCGTGGGAGGCATCGTGAGTGGGGTGAGCCGCCGCTACACCCGCGATGGCAAGCTGATGCTCTACTTCCAACTCGAGGACCTCGAGGGAAGCGTCGAGGCAGTCGCCTTCCCGCGTACCGTCGCCGAGGTGGGCCCGGTCATCCGCGAGGACGCCATCATCGTCGTGGCGGGAAGGGTGGACCAGCGCGGCGACGGTGTGAAGCTGATCGTGCAGCGAGTCACGGAGCCATCGCTCGACACCGAACGCGCCGTCCGGTTGCGAGTGCCCGCGCCGACGATGTCTGTCGACCTGGTCGATCGACTCAAGGCGATTCTGTCGAATCACCCGGGAACGACTCCGGTGTTCCTTCACCTGGTGGGTGGGGCGAAGGACACGGTGGTCCGACTCGGAGCCAGCCACACCGTGGAACCCCGGACCTCCCTCTACGCCGAGCTACGCGAACTGCTCGGGAGTGACTCGGTGCTCCACTAGTCCAGGCCGAGCGACTTCAGATCGAGCCGTTCCGTCGCTCCGGCAAGGTCGGCCAGGCCGGCGGGCGTGGTTGGAGCCTCCGCCATCCACGGCACCACCAGAGGGATCATGCCGTAACGGGCGGCCAGTTCGGCGCGGGCCTCGGTCTGGCGGTGGGCCTCGGCGCCCCAGCGCTCGAGGTTGGCATCGAGAAGGTCGCCGCCGTTGCCGCCGGCGCGCCACCACTCGGCCGGGAGTGCTCGGTTGAAGACGACGGCACGAGGCCGTGACGCCCACTCGGGAAGCTCGCTGAAGAAGCGGGCGGTCTCCCGCATCGGTCCGGGATCGGCGGTGGTGACAAGGACCGTGGCTGCGGTCTTGAATCGGGACTCGACATGGCGGGATCGCTTGGAAATGCCGTCGTAGGTGACGCGAAGGTCCATGAGGAACTCGGCAACGTCCTCGAGGAGGGGTCCTCCGAGCACGGTGTCGGCGAGTCGCAGGGCCGGTCGCGCGGTGACGGTGTACAACGCCCGGCGCCCGGGGATGGCCGGCCCGGTCAGCCACCGTAGAGCCCGGCCCCCGACCAGTCCACGGATTCGCCGCGGCGAGGCCAACACGTCGATACCACCCCCGGATGGGGGCGTGTCGACCACCACGGCGTCCCATTGATCAGAGTCGGCATGACGGGTCATCTCCTCCGCCGCCGCGTAGGCCTGTCCTGAGGGGAAGCGATCGGCGACGGCACGGAAGAAGCGGTTCGCTACCAGCCGTTGGGCCGTCGCCGGGTCGGCGTGGGTGCGGACGAGGCCCTCCCAGGATTCAGAGGCGTCGATCATCGCAGCGTCCAGTCTCGGGAACCCGGGGACGGCAGAGGGGGTGTTTCCCAGATGGATTCCCAGAGCCCGGGCAAGGCTCCGGGCGGGGTCGACGGTGAGCACCAGTACCCGCCTGCCGTTCCGGGCGATGTCGGCGGCAATTGCTGCGGAGAGCGTCGTCTTGCCGACGCCTCCCGAGCCGACCACGAGGACGACGCCGGTCACGACAGGCTCCAGTAGTCGGCGAGGCGACTTGCCACCTCGCCCGGGGTCCGAATGCCGAACAGAAGGGGAAATGACTGGTCGGCGCCCAACTCGCCGAGTCGGTCTCGCTGCCGCGTCGCCACCTCGAGGTGGAGGAGCGCAGCATCGTGCCTCGGGCCGGGCGGTTCCCGGTCGAGGCGGGCACGGTCCAGCAGGAGATCTGGCAAGACGCGGTTCGCCACCACGGCAGCCACTGCAACAAGTCGTTCCTCGGTGAGCGCCGCGATCGTCTCCAGGGCCTCCGTCACCGGGAGATCCTCGGGTGTGGCGGCAACGACCACCGCGGCCACTTCCGAATCCGAGAGCATGCGGCGCATCCACGCTGCCTGGTCTTGCACCCGGCTGGCGGGGACCAACCCTTCGATGGTCGAGGGGGCGCGTAGAAATGACATGATCTGACCGGTGGGCGGGGCGTCGGCGACGACGAGATCCCACTCGGGGCGTGTGGCCTCCCAGAGGAGCTTGCCGATGACGACCGTGTCGCGGATGCCGGGGACCGTGTCGGCAAGCACCCGGAACGCCCGGGTCATCACCCCAAGACGGGGAACCTTGAGGCGGAGCCGCAGGTACTCGTCGAGGGCGGCCGCCGGCTCGATCGCCACGACCGAGAGCCCGGGGTGGGGCTCGACCGGAAGGGCGCCGAGCCCGCCGGTGCGCAGATGGCCCGCCAGACCGTGAGGATCGGCCATGGCGACCGCAAGGACCCGGCGGCCCTCACGAGCTGCACGGATGGCGAGGGAGGCGGCGAGAGCGCTCCTCCCCGTCCCACCCTTGCCGGTCACGATGAGGAGGCGCCGGTCGAGCACGCCTTCGAGCGTAGCGACGCCGCCACCCCTCCTACCCTGGGTACCAGCCGGAGCGGAGGAAACATGGCCGAGTTCGATGTCGCAGCGTTTCAACAGAGGTTCCGTGAGCGTGCCGCAGCCGTGAAGGAACGAGGGATCCCACCGCTCGAAGGCGATGCCCGGAGACGGTTCATGGCGTCGGCCCAGCTGGACTTCGTGGACTACTCGCTCATCGCCGACGCCAAGATGGTGGTCGAGGACGGGGCGCTGGTACTGCGGGTCCCGTTGGGGTAGGGAGGCCTCGAGGCGGTAGCTATAGGCAAGACGGCCGACACGCCACGCCCTGCCAGCCAACTGCCGATTGCCTACTGCGACTCGCCCTCTGCCCTCACTCCTCGGGTTCCACCACTCCCGCGGCCGCTCGCTTGGCTGCCGCTCTTCGCTCGGTTCCGAGACGGCCCAGTCCGTAGTCGTTGTGATCCACGAACCGCATTGCATCGGCGATACGGGTGTGCCCGGCAACGTCTCGGATCAAGCGATGCATCTCCTGGCACACGCGGCGATAGCCGGAGTGGCCCCCCTCACCGGTTCTCAACTCGAGCAGGTGGAGGGCTTCGCGGGCGTCGAGTTGCATGAAGAACCGGATGCGATATGCGAGCGGCACCGCGTACTGGGCGACCTCGGGGCCGAGTTCGTCGGAGAGGCGTCCGTGGAGGGCGGCAGCGGCTCCCATCGCTTCGTCCCACGCAGCGCGCCCCCCGATGTCGACGATCGCCTCAGGCGTCAGGTAGCCGTGGCTCGTGCCCAGACGCTGCCATTCCGTCGTGAGCATCCGATGCCGCTGCAGGTCACGGAAGATGCCGTAGTCACAGAGGATGTCGAATCGGTACCCGGTCCGCTCCATCGCTCGACCCGGCTTGTGGCGGCGGTTGGAACGGTCGCCCACATAGGCGCGGAACACCGTGTCGAGGGCCGCGCCGTCGAGGTCCCGAGCCCACTGCAGGAGAGCGTCATCGGGAAGATCGGTGTACCGGTAGAGCGCCGCGGCGGCGATCTTCAGCTCCGCCTCCGGATCCCACTCGATGAGCGTGACCTGTCCCCGCTCCGCGGCGGCCTGGGTGTGGCCGGCGGCGATGTCTTGCATGGCTGCGGCGGTGGAAGCCAGGTATCGGCTCCAGACGCCGCCCCGTTCAGGGCGTTCGACCCGCTTGAGAAATGCCGGGATCACCTTGTTCAACTCGGCGAGCATGAGATCGGAGTACCCGCGAACCTCGGCCAGGGGATGGGCGCGCATTCGCAGGAGGAGCGCTTCGTAGGCCTGGCCGGAGGCGTAGATGCCGACGTTGGAGACGGTGGCTGCGGGGAGCAGGCCTCTGAGGTCGTCGCAGACCCTGGCGCGCAGCGTCGCGCGGTACACGAAGTCGGAGTCGCCGGGGGTCTGCGGGTGGAGATCCCGGTAATAGGCGGTCAGCCGACCGGTGAGGTCTCCGTACGCCCCGAACAGCGAGTCCATCGTGGCGGCGAACTCGGCGGCAAGCACCGAGTCGGCGACTTCGGGTGGCACGGCGTACCGGTAGCGATCTCCCAGCCGCTGGTCGTAGAACATGTACCGAGTGCTCTGCTCGAGGTATGAGGCGATCCGCCCCCACTCCAGGACCTTGGTGAGCACATTGGATGCCTGCTCACAGGCGAGGTGGACACCGCCGAGCTGGGCGACTGAATCGTCGCCGTACTGGGTGAACACCCGCTCGTAGAGATCCTCCGCCCGCTGCAGGCGAACGCCCTCCTCGGCCCCTGCGGTTCCGGCGGAGATGAGCGAGATGCCCACCCCGGACGCTTCGTAGAACTCGTCGAGGAACAGACGTCGCAACGACTTGGGTGACCGGCTGTAGCGGGCGAAGAGCGCCCCTTTGACCACCTCGGGGAGGTTCACGAGAGCGAACACCGGCTCGGTCGTGTTCGTGAAAAAGCGCTCGAGCACCTTCGTCTCGTCGGCAGTGAACGGCTCTTGGAAGTAGCTCGGAAGCAGCGGCAGGCGATCGAGTCCCGGCATGTCGCGTGAATGTACCGGCAGATCTTGCGTGTTGCCCGTCACCTGTTCCCAGGACTGCGAGCTGCACGCTGCAAGCTCCCTACCCCTGATAGCGTTCCCCTCGTGACATCCGTGCGCATCGTGATCGGACTGGTGATCACGGCCATCGTCGCCGTGGCGCTGGTGCCGATGTTCGCGTTGCTGGATCTCGCCGGTGGCGGCGACGGGCTTGGACTGTGTCACGGCGGACTCGCCTCGTGTCACACGTCCTACTTCGACGGCCCGGAGCTGCTGGGCATGCTCGCCTTCGTGCTCTTCCTGCTCCTCATGCTCCTTCGGGCGGCGTTTCACGTTCGATCGCTCATTCAGGCACGCCGTGACGTCGAGTCCGTCGAAACGTCAGTGGGCGGGGGAGACCGCTTCGGCAGTGGGTAGGTCGTCTTCGGGCCCAGTTCCGGCAAGCACCACATGGATTCCTCCAAGGATGGCCGCCGCTCCGAGCCATCCCCGTGCGCCGAGTCGCTCACCGAGAACGACGGCACCGGTGGCGGCGGCGAACGCCGGCTCGAGGGCGAGCACGATCGCGGTGCGGGAGGGACCGACCACCGTTTGGCTCCACACCTGGAGGGAAAACGCGCCGGCGCTCACCGCGACTCCGGTCACGACGACGGCCACCCAGGTGTCGACTCCCGGCGTGTGCAGGCCCTCGATCGCCGCCGACCCCATCAACCCAAGAACACCGGTCACGAGAAGCTGGACGGCGGTGAAGGCCATCACCGGATGGCGATGGGCGCATCGGGAGAGGTAGACGATGTGGCCGGCGAAGGCCACCGCACATCCGACGGTGTACAGGTCTCCGGGAGCCAGCCGGAGTCCGTCGCCGCTGGTGAGGATGGCGAATCCACCGATGGCCAGGCACGCACCGGTGATCACCAGGATCCGGGGAGCGTGCCGTCCGATCGCCGCGGCGATCAGCGGTGTGAGGACGACGTACAGCCCGGTGATCAGGCCGGAATTGGACGCGGTGGACGTGGTGAGCCCCTCGGTCTGGAGCGCGTATCCGGCGAAGAGGAAGAGCCCGGCGATCGACCCCTCCCGCCAGGTGGCCGGCGAACGCGGGCGTCCGAGTGCGAAGAGGACGGCAGCGCCGAGGATGAAGCGCCACCCGACGAAACCGAGCGGTGGCATGATCGCGACGGCGTCCTTGACCACCACGAAGGTTGCCCCGAAGAGCAGCGAGGCAACGGCGAGGGCGAGGTAGGCGATGGACGGTCGGCGCACGGCCCGGCGAGGTTAGGGCGTGCGCCGATGGACTTGTTCCACACGACGCTCATGTCGTGGAGTGCGGGGCATGTATACGCTGCCCGCCGTGTCGGAATATCGCGAGCTCAACTTCCTGGATCGGCGTCGCTACGACCGCCGCACCGGCCAGTTCGTCGCGGAGCCCCTCAGCGAGCGGTTTGGGGTGTATGTCAAGCTGTTCCTGATCGGGTGCGCCTTCATCGGGCTCGTGGCTCTCATCGTGGTCTGGCTGTCCTCTGCACGACTCGAACACGCCATCGGATACACGGCGATCTTGGTGGGAACGCTCCTGCTGCTCATGGGCGGCTCCAAGGGAGGCGGCTATTCCAACTTGAGCGTCGGTGCGGTGGAGGCGCTGATGGGGGGGCGTAATCGGGCCGGCGACGATCCCGAAGAAGATGCGGACATTCGCCACGGCAACGTCATGAAGCGGCGCGATCCGATGGAGCGACTCCGCAAGGGCTTGCGGCCCCCGCCCAACCCGACGGCGTTCTGGTTCGCGGTCGCCGGCCTGCTCTACGTCGCGATCGGGTTCCCCTTCACCATCTGAGAGATGACATGTAGCGGGACCCCCTCCGGCTCAAGCACACTCGTGTGCTGAATAGGCCCTCAAGGGGCGGAGCTTTCGAAGGAGGTCCCTGATGTCGATCGTAGGCGGCTTGGACGTGCATCGGGCGCAGATCACATACGACTACTTGGATGTGGATACCGGTGAGGTGGAGACGGGTCGGATCGTGCCGGCGACCCGAACCGTGTTGCGGGATTGGCTGTCCCGCTTTGATGGGCTGGAGGCGGCGTTCGCTACCGAGGGGTGCACCGGATGGCGGTTCGTGGTCGAGGAGCTGCGCCGGGCTGGGGTGGAGGCGCATTTGGCGGAGCCGGCGGATACCGCCACGTTGCGGGGTCGCAAGAAACGAGCGAAGACCGACCGCGCCGACGCCCGTCACCTCCGCTCGTTGCTGGTGGAGAACCGTCTGCCTGAGTCGTGGATTCCGCCTGGTCACGTGCTCGAGGTCCGTACCCGGGGAAGGGTCTATGTGGCGGTGATGGACCAGCGCCGGGCGTGGCAGCAGCGCATCCAGGCCCAGTTGTTCCACCAGGGGGTGGAGAAGCG
>DATECY010000186.1:0-4046 GCA_035286665.1 Acidimicrobiia bacterium | reverse complement strand
ACCGGGCGGCCACGAAGTAGGCAGCCTGCGGGCCTCCGGCCGGAGGCTGGGTACCATCCGGTCCCATGCCCGTCGAGATCGACATCGCCAAGGTGGCGCGCCTCGCCCGTATCGGGTTGAGCGAGGACGAACTCGCCCACTACGGTGAGCAGCTGCTGGGGATCCTCGAGCACGCCGCCCTGGTGCAGGGCCTCCCCACCGAAGGGGTGGTGCCGACGGCGCATCCCCTGCCGATGGTCAACGCGGTCCGTCCCGATGAGGTGGAGCCGACCCTCGACCGTGAAGAGGTGCTCTCTCAGGCTCCGGACCGTGAGGGCCCCTACTTCCGCACCCCGCCGTACCTGGAGGAGTGATGGACGCCGCGGACCTCTCCATCGCACAAGCGGGGGCGCGTCTCCGGTCGGGGGATCTCACCGCGGTCGACCTGCTCGGCGCCGTGCGCCGTCGGGCATCGATGACCGAGGCGATCCTCCATGCCTACCTGACCCTCGATCACGACGGCGCGATGGCTGCCGCCGAGAATGCCGACGCATCGCTCGCCCGAGGGGAAGACCTCGGACCTCTCCACGGCATTCCGCTCGCGCTGAAGGACAACATGGTGACCCGCGGCGTGGAGACCACGTGTTCGTCGCGCATCCTCGCCGGATGGGTGCCTCCCTACGACGCCACCGTCGTCGAGCGGCTCAAGGCCGCAGGAGCGGTGATCCTGGGGAAGACGAACCTCGACGAGTTCGCCATGGGTTCGTCCACCGAGAATTCCGCATACGGCCCGACTCGCAACCCGTGGAATCCCGACCGGGTGCCCGGGGGGTCGAGCGGCGGATCTGCCGCGTCGGTCGCGGTCGGCTCGGCATTCGCCGCCCTCGGATCGGACACCGGTGGCTCGATTCGCCAGCCCGCTGCGCTCTGCGGCGTGGTCGGAATGAAGCCCACCTACGGGTTGGTGAGCCGATACGGCCTCATTGCCTTCGCCTCTTCGCTCGATCAGATCGGCCCGATCACGCGGACCGTCGGTGACGCCGTGACCGTGTTCGAGGCCATTGGAGGACACGATCCGTCGGATGCCACCTCGTATCGCGGGGGGTTCCCCGATCCTCGAGCCGAGCTCGGCCGGGGTGTCGCCGGCCTCAAGATCGGGGTGGTGACCGAGCTGTCCGGAGACGGCGTCGAGCCCGGCGTCACCGCGGCGTTCAGGGCAACTCTCGACACCCTCTCCGCGGAGGGTGCCGAGATCGTCGAGCTCTCCCTGCCTTCCACCGCCTACGCCCTGAGCGCGTATTACCTCATCGCACCGGCGGAGTGCTCGGCCAACCTGGCGCGGTTCGATGGGGTCCGGTACGGGTTGCGGCTGCCGGGCGATTCGGTCGAGCAGATGATGTCGGCGTCGCGGCGCGACGGATTCGGCCCCGAGGTGACTCGCCGCATCCTGCTCGGCACGTACGCCCTCTCCGCCGGTTACTACGACGCGTTCTACGGCCAGGCACAGAAGGTCAGGACCCTGGTGATCGAGGACTTCAAGCGGGCGTACGGCACCGTCGACGTGCTCGTCACCCCGACCACCCCCACCACCGCGTTTCGTGTCGGGGAGAAGACGGCCGACCCGCTCTCGATGTACCTCAGCGACATTTTCACCATCCCCAGCAACCTCTCCGGCGACCCGGCGATCTCGGTGCCGGTCGCCCTCGACGAGGCCGGTCTCCCCGTGGGATTCCAGGTGCTTGCCCCCGCTCTCGGCGAGGCGGTCATGTTCCGGGTGGCCGAGGCGGTGGAGCGTCTCGTCGGGTTCGATGCTCGGCCGGCTCTGGCGGATTCCGAGGGGGCGGCATGACCTACGAGGTGGTCATCGGCATTGAGACCCACGTCGAGTTGCTGACCCGTTCCAAGATGTTCTGCGGGTGCCCGACCGAGTTCGGTTCCGAGCCGAACACGAACGTGTGCCCCGTGTGCCTCGGCCTCCCCGGGGCGTTGCCGGTGCCCAACGAGCGTGCCATCGAATGGACGATGTCACTCGGCCTGGCTCTGGACTGCGCCATCGCAGGGCACTCGATCTTCCACCGCAAGAACTACTTCTACGCCGACCTTCCCAAGAACTATCAGATCTCCCAGTTCGACCTGCCACTCTGCGTCGGTGGTCATCTCGACATCGACGCCGGGGCGGGTGTGCGGCGGGTGGGCATCACCCGTGTGCACCTCGAGGAGGACACCGGCAAGAGCACGCACCTCGGGGGGAGCGGCCGGATCCATGACGCCCGAGGCGCGCTCATCGACTTCAACCGTTCGGGGATTCCGCTCATGGAGGTGGTCAGCGAGCCGGACATGCACACCCCCGAGGAGGCGCGGGCGTATGCCCAGGAACTGAGGGCGATCGTCCTCGCCCTCGGCGTGTCCGACGCCCGCCTCGAGGAGGGCAGTTTTCGGTTCGACGCCAACATCTCGCTGCGTCCCGTCGGCGCGGCGACCCTCGGCAGCAAGGTCGAGGTGAAGAACATGAACTCGCTCCGGTCACTGCAGCGGGCACTGGCCTTCGAGATCGACCGGCAGACGCTGGTGTTGGACCGCGGCGATCGGATCCCCCAGGAGACTCGCCATTGGGACGAGGCCGCCGGCCGTACCGAGTCGGGGCGGAGCAAGGAGGAGTCGAGCGACTATCGCTACTTTGCGGAGCCCGATCTCGTGCCGCTGTCGGTCGGTCCCGAGAAGCTGGCGCTGCTCCAGGCGGCGGTCCCCGAGCTTCCGGCGGCGCGTCGCGCCCGCTACGTGGTGTCTGGACTCGACGAGGCGGCGGCGCGGACCCTCGTGGTGAGCGGTCTCACCGGGCTGTTCGACGAGGCGGTCATCGCAGGCGCCGACCCCAGGTTGGCCGCCAACTGGCTGACCGGGGAGATCACCGCTCATCTGAATCGAGCGGGGGTCGATCAGGCGGCGTTGCCGCTGGACGGTGGACAGCTGGCGGAGCTGGTGGCGATGATCGAAGGCGGCGAGCTGTCGGCAACCGCAGCCAAGGACGTACTTGCCGGCGTGCTCGGCGGCGAGGGGTCCCCGCGTACGGTCGCGGAGGCCCGCGATCTCTTGCAGATCACCGATACCGGGGCGCTCGAGTCTGCGGTCGACGAGGTGATCGCGGCTCATCCCGACGAGGTCGCCCGCATCCGGGGCGGCGAGGCCCGCCTCGTCGGCTTCCTGGTCGGTCGGGTCATGAAGGCCACCGGCGGGAAGGCCGATCCCACGGCGGTCGACGGCATGATCAGGGAGCGTGCTGGGGCGTGACGCCGTCCGCGGTGGTCTTCGACTGCGACGGCGTGTTGGTCGACTCCGAACCCCATTCGATCGCAGCCTGGCTCGACGTCCTCGGGCGCATCCATCATCCGGCGACCGCGTCGGACATCCAGGCGTGCACCGGCCTGGGGTTCGGCCCTACCCATCAGGCCTTGTCCGCGGTGTCGCCGCTCCCCGCACCCGATCTGGTGTGGCCGGAGTTGCTGGCCGCCCTCGACCGCTCGTTTCGCCGGGGCCTCGTCGTGTTCCCCGACGCGGTGGCGGTACTCGAGGCCTGTGCCGCCGGAGGGCTGCCCATCGCCGTCGCCTCGGCCAGCCCGCGTGCTCGGCTCGACCTGACACTGGCGACGGCAGGGCTCGGGGGAAGGTTCGCCGTGTCCGTGGCCGGCGACGAGGTTGCGCGCGGCAAGCCGGCGCCAGACGTGTATCTGGCTGCCTCCGCCCGGTTGGAGGTGGACCCGACGACCTGTGTCGCCGTCGAGGACACCCCGGCGGGGGTGACCGCGGCGATCGCAGCCGGCATGCGGGTGATCGCCGTGATCAGGCTGGGCGCCGATCCCGTGGCCCTCGTCGCGGCCGGCGCCGTCGTGGTCGATGCCCTCACCTCGGCATCGGTGGGCCTCTGAGTCGCCTGGTGCCCGGGCGTATCGCGTGTCGGCTGTTGCTCCTCGCGTTTCCCTTGAGAGCGCCCGCCAATGGGCGGGCGCTCTTGCGCGATGCTGATGGCTCTTCGGCCGGAGGCCTCATCGCGGTGCGGTTGGGATCCCCAG
>DATECY010000185.1:0-11677 GCA_035286665.1 Acidimicrobiia bacterium | reverse complement strand
TTCGCCAACGGCACCCAGCCGGGGATCCCCAACGGGCGGATCCTGCCTGGAGACGGCGGCGTCAACACCGGCCACGGCTGGCACCTCGAGGAGGTCGAGTTCGCCGACATGACGATCGAGGTGTGCGACGGCACCGCCGCTCATGTGGACGCCGTCGGATACGACGCCTGGGTGGCGTCACAGGGCGACCGCTACTGCCCCTGGTCGGCCCAGCTGATCGGCCTGGGGGGCTGACGGCGGATAGCCTTCGCCGATGTTCCACCCGATCCGGATCCAGCGCCTCGAGGGCCTCGCCCTACTGGTCCTGGCGGTCTTCGCCTTCGACCACACCACCTGGTCGTGGTGGTGGTTCGCCGCCCTGCTCCTCGCCCCCGACCTGTCGATGGTCGGCTACCTGGGCGGTCCCCGTCTCGGCGCCGCCGCCTACAACCTGGGCCACACCCTGGTGGGGCCGGCGGCGATGATCTCCTTCTGGTTCGCCGGGGCGCCCTCAGGGGCCTTGGCCGGTGGCGCCATCTGGCTGGCCCACATCGGGACGGACCGCGCCCTCGGCTACGGCCTCAAGCTGCGAGAGGGCTTCGCGCACACCCACCTGGGGGTGATCGGGCGGATGAAGCGGACAGGCGCGTAGCGGCACAGGTGTTCCCTTTGAGGCCTCGTCCTGATACCTTCGCCCCATGACCGTGCCCCTCGAACTCGACGACCTCCCCGCCGAAGCGCGTCGCATGATGGAGCGACGTGCCGCCGTGGCAGGGGTCGAACCGGCGGAATACGCGCGGCGCGTGCTGGCCGAGGCGGCGACCAAGCCAACCGTGGCCGAGCTCTCGGCGCGCATCAAGGCCCGTGGGCCGGTGCACCTGCCTGAACCGAGCGAGGTGACCGTGCGGCGCCTGCGCGATTGGGGCGAGTGACCGTTCTGGACACGTCGGCAGCCATCGATCACCTCGTGGGTGGACCAGCAGCCGGTCACGTTCAGACCCTGTTCGAGAACGAAGCATGGTTGGCCGCTCCGGAGATCCTGATCTTCGAGGTCATGGCAGTACTGCGGCGCCATGTGACAGCCGGGAGGGTGCCGTTGCACCAGGCCGACAGAGCGATCACCCATCTTGCCAATCTCCGGATCAGCCTGTTCCCGACTCTCCCGCTTCGTACTCGAGCATGGGAACTGCGTGACAACCTCACCGTCGCCGACGCTCTGTTCGTCGCGCTGGCCGAGCACCTCCGTGAGCCTCTCGCCACGAAGGACCGCAGGCTGGCAGCGGCCGCCCGGGCCCACACGGGCGTCACCGTCGTGGAGGTGTGAGCCCTCCGGCCGTCCCGGCTCGCGCGCAGTACGCGTCGCGCAACGGTCGCTGCGTCGTGAAACAGAAGCCTGTCATCGTGTCGTGACCCCGGGGTACAGTGCCCGCACACCTTCGGAGACCACCGATGCGCCACCACGACCTCGACCCCACCGATGCAGCGTCCACTGGTTTGCTCGCCGGTGACGCACCGCCCGGGACTCCTTCAGGCATCGACGTAGCCGCGGCGCTCATCGAGCGACAGCCGGGGCTGGACCAGATGCAGCTACACAAGCTCCTGTACTGCATCCAGGCAGCCAATCTCGCCTGGTTCGGTGAGCCTGCCTTCGCCGAACGGATCGAGGCGTGGCAATACGGTCCTGTCGTGCGACGGGTCGCGGGCATCTACATGGAGTTTGACACCGCGCCGATCCAGACGGCGGCGCGAGGCCGCTCCAATCGACTCAAGGACCGGTTGCTCTGGGTGATCGACCAGATCATTCGAGAATTCGGACATCGGTCTGGCCCCGACCTGGCGAAGCTGGTCAAGGCGGAGGGAGGGCCCTGGTGGCAGGCGCGCGGTGACCTGGGACCGGAGTCGCCGTCGAGCAACGAGATCTCCCTGGGGTCGATGGCTGAGTACCACCGCCGGTTCGGATTGAACCCCGAGCGGGGCCTCACCCCTGCGGAGCAGGAGCTCGCCCAGAGGTTTCTCGATGGCGACCGGACATCGCTCGAGGGACTCGTCGGGTCGTTCCTTGGAGGGAGGACGGACAGCGGGGGGCGTGCCGAAACCTGACATCCGTTTCGAGATACTCGACGCCGTCGACCACGAGACCATCCTCAAAGTGAGGGTGTTCGGCATCAACCACCGCGGCGAGCCGGTCGACGAGGTCGTGACCCTTCCCGAGCCCAGGTCGATCGCCGAGGTGGCGGCACTCGTCGGTGCGATCAACCGAGGCAACTACCGGCCGTGAAGCGGGCATGGGGACCGTTCCGGACACACGGGCACGGATCGCTACCATAGCGATGGCACCGCTATGGTAGTGCTCTACCATGCAGACCACCATCGATGCCGCTGGCCGAATCGTGATCCCCAAGGCTCTGCGTGACGCCCTCGGGCTGGCAGGTGGTGAGGAACTCGAGGTCACCGTCCGGGACGGGACGATCCTGATCGAGCCGAAGCCGACACGGATCACGCTGACCGAGACCACGCACGGACTGGTGGCGGTCGCCGATGGGGACCTTCCCCCGCTCACCGACGACATGGTCCGAGACACCCTGGAGCGGGTCCGGCGGTGATCGCCGTCGACACCAGCGTCGTGGTGCCGGCCTTCGCCTCGTGGCACGAGGCGCACGACACCGCAATCCGCCTCCTCGCCGAGGATCCGGTGATCCCGGCGCATGTCGCCCTCGAGGCCTACTCGGTGCTCACCCGGCTCCCCGCCCCCCATCGGGTCCCCGGCGCCATCGTGGTCACGTACCTCGACCGGGTGTTCCCGCCGCAGCGGCGAATCGCCGCCTCCCCCGACCTCCAGGCCGGGTTCCCGGCGCACTGTGCCCGGCTCGGTATCGACGGCGGCGGCGTGTATGACGCCCTGGTGGCGGCGACCGCGCTCGAACACGGGGCGACCCTCGTCACCCGCGATCGGCGGGCGGCGCCTCTCTATCGGGCCGTAGGAGTGGAGGTCAGGCTGGAGTCGTAGAGCGCTACGCCTCGACCAGCGAGCCGTAGGCGTCGGGGCGGCGGTCCCGGTAGAAGGCCCACTGCTGACGGACCTCCTCGATCAGATCGAGGTCCAGGTCGCGCACGATCACCTCGTCCTCCTTGTCGGAGGCGGCGTCGCCCACCTTCTGCCCGCGCGGGTTGACGAAGTAGGTCGATCCGTAGAAGTCGTCGTCGCCGAGCGGTTCGATACCCACCCGGTTGATCGCCCCGATGAAGTACTCGTTGGCCACCGCCGCCGCCGGCTGCTCCAGGTTCCACAGGTACATGGAGAGCCCCCGGCTGGTCGCCGACGGGTTGAACACGATCTTCGCCCCGGCCAGGCCCAGCGCCCGCCACCCCTCGGGGAAGTGTCGGTCGTAACAGATGTAGACGCCGATCCGACCCACCGCGGTGTCGAAGATCGGATACCCGGTGTTGCCGGGACGAAAGTAGAACTTCTCCCAGAACCCCTTGACGTGGGGGATGTGGGTCTTGCGGTACTTGCCCAGGTAGGTGCCGTCGGCGTCGATCACCGCCGCCGTGTTGTAGTAGAAGCCCTCCTGCTCGATCTCGAACATCGGGACCACCAGCACCATGCCGGTCTCCTTGGCGAGCTTCTGCATGCGCTTGGTGGTGGGCCCGTCGGGGATCGGCTCGGCGTAGGAGAAGTGCTCGTTCTCCTGCACCTGGCAGAAGTACGGGCCGTAGAAGAGCTCCTGGAAGCAGAGGACCTGAGCGCCGTCCTTGGCCGCCTTGCGGGCCAGGTCCATCGACTTGGTGATCATCGACTCCTGGTCGCCGGTCCACTCGGCCTGGACGAGGGCCGCTCGCACGATGTTGGCCATTTCGCGAAGACTCCTTCGATACGCGGAAGCCCAAGACTACGCCGGAGACCTGGGGAGGGTGGCGAAGGCGCAATTCGCAATTCGAGAAGGCGCAATGCGCAAGAGGGTCCAAGGGGTACCACGGGTGAAGGGTGATGGGTGACGGGGTCACCTGCCTGAGAGGGCATCGCGCCCTACAACCCCTTGCGCGCCACGGCCTCGTCGCCGTCCTTCTCGCCGGTGCGGACGTAGCCGCGCCCCTCGTAGAACGGGCCCGGGGATCCCTTGCCGTCCACCCAACTCACCATCACGGCACGGGTGCCCCGCGTCCGCATCTCGTCCTCGACCAGGTCGAGCGCCCGGCGGCCGACGCCCCGGCGCTGGTGCATCCGATCGATCAACAACCGCCACAGGAAGGGCTCGGCCACGTGCTCGTCGCTGAGCGCCAGCATCACGAAACCGACGATGACGCCGTCGGCTTCGATCGCCCGGAACCAGGGTCGCAGCGGATGGCCGTCCTCGACCGGCGGGGTCAGAGCCTGGGCGAGCGACTTGCCCATCGGCGCCACGAACGACTCCTGGGTCTTGTGGGTGGCGAGGCCCAACACGGTCATCAGATTGTCGGGCGTGACCTCGACGAGGCGCACCTTCCCGGGCGGGATTCGGGGCCGGTCGCGCCAGGCCTCCCAGTCCTCGCGGGTCATCCCGTAGATCCAGTCGTCCGACACCTCGTCGCCCACCCAGTAGGAACTGCGGGTGTGCCCCTCGAAGAGGAACCCGGTGCGTTCCAATACCATCGCCGACGCCCGGTTGTCGGGATGGAGCATGCCGAATGCCCGGGTCACGCCGAGGGTCTCGAAGAGGTACCGCACCAGTGCCTCCACGGCCTCCACCGCGTAGCCCCTCCCCCAATGGCGCCGGGCCAGGGTGTACCCGACCTCGGCGGTGTGGCCGTCCTCGGAGAGATGCAGCGCCAGCTCGCCCACCTGGTCGCCGGTCTCGGGGTCGACGACCGTCGCCATCCACCACTCGCCGTTCTCCGGACCGTCCATCGCACCCACCTCGGTGGCGATCCGCTCAGCGGTCTCCCGCGGATAGGGCAGCGCCCAGTTCTGATGTCGGGCTACCTCGGGGTCACTGCGGCGACGCCAGAACTCCTCGGCGTCGGTGGCCACCATGCCCCGGATCAGGAGCCGGGCGGTGCGGATCGGCTGGAACATCGGCCGGAGCGTAGAGGCACGCCGGGAACCGACGCCGCTGGCTAGGGTTACCGGCTCACTGAGGGGGAGGGGCGATGGCGGGATACGGACCCAACGACTTTGCCCGGTGGCTGCGCCAGCGGCGGGCGGTGCGAGCCTCCCAGGCCGGCCAACCGAGCTCCAACTGGGACGACTTCTACGAGGACGGCCGCCCGGTCGAATTCGACCCCAACCGCTACTCGGGATGCCTGCGCGGCATCGTGCTCACAATCCTGCTGGTCATCGTCGTGCTCTACATGTTCACCTGCGGTCCGTTCCAGGGCGACGACACCACCGGTCAGATCGGTTCCAACACCGTCGCCACCAGTGCGACTTCGGGGACGACGGGGACATCGGGGACGACGGGGACAACGGGAACCAGCAGCACGACCAGCACCACCCAGCCGCGCCGCTCCTTCTCCGATCCGATCCTCGCCGGGATCCTCAACCTGCTCGGCGTGGAGGTCGACCCCGACTCGCCCGAAGTCGACGAGATCGCCGACCTGCTCGACGACTTCATCGACTCGATCAGCACCCAGATGCCTGCCTACCGGGGGCCGGAGATCGACATCACCAGGGCGTACCTGTTCAGCGCGGTCCTCACCGTCGCCCAGGCCGACGCCGCCTTCAACGACTCGGCGTTCGAGTGTGGGGACACCGACCCGGTCGTGGTCTGCGTCACCGATCCGCTCGACGTCGCCGAGGGGCCGCTGCTGGTGGTGGCGGTCCAGACCGCGGCCGACATCCCCACGGCCTCGACCGACAAGTCCTACGTGTACTCGCTGGTGTTCGACTCCAACGGCGACCCGGGCAACGACTGGGTGGGCAACCCGCCGTTCGACTGGGACTTCTTCATCGGCTCGGACCGCTGGTACCAGGCGGTGTATTCACACCAGAACGGTGAGTGGGCGCTGACCGCCACCCAACTGGGCGACGACACGGTGCCGGTGCCGGCGCAGCCGTCGGCGGTTCGAGTGGTGATCTCGGGTGACTGGGTCATCTGGTTCGTCCCTGAGGCCGAGCTCGCTGCCTTCCCCGGTGCCCTGCGGCCGGTGACGTTCGCCCACGACGGGGCGTTCACCGTCTCCACCCGCGGCGGCGACGTGCTCGGCGCCAACCCGACCGAGCCGCTGGTCACACCCCCGGCCGACCCGGTACCCGTGCCCTGACGGTGGAGCGCCGCCGCCTCGTCGTCCTGCTCCCGGTCCGCAACGGGGCGGGCCTGCTCGACGGCTGGTTCGCCGCGGTCGCCCCGTTCGCCGACGCGGTGGTGGCGCTCGACGACGGGAGCACCGACGACACCCCCGCCATCCTCGAATCGCATCCCCTGGTGGCGGCGGTGCTCACCCATCCGCGGCGCACCGGATTCGAGGGGTGGGACGACCACGCCAACCGCACCGAGCTGCTCAGGGCGGCGGCGGGCCACGGGGACTGGGTGCTCTTCCTCGACGCCGACGAGCGGATCCCGGCTCCCGATGGGGACGACCTGCGCTCGTTCGTGCAGAGGGAAGCCGTGCCCGGCTTCGCCTACGGCTTCCGCATCCACCGCGCCACCGACGACCTCCACCGCTACGAGCCGGAGGGCCGCTGGATCTACCGGATGTTCGCCCTCGAAGATGGCCAGACCCTCCCCGGGCGGCGGCTCCACTTCGTGCCGATCCCCGAAACGATCCCGCGGCGGCGGTGGCTGCGCACCTCGATCCGCCTCCTCCACGTCGCCACCACCGACCCCGCCGACGGCGCGCACCGGATCGCCAAGTACGACGACGCCGACCCGCGGCGCGAGTGGCAGGACTCCTACGAACACCTGGGGAAGCCTCCCCTGGCGCTGGAACCGATCCCATCTCGCTCCGGACCGGTGGTGCTGCCGATCCACGATCGGCCCGACCCCGACCATCCGGTCCTCTCGGCGATCGTGATCTCCCGTGACGACGAGGACCGGATCGAACGGTGCGTCCGCTCGGTGGTCGACCAGGTCGTCTCGGAACCGTTCGAGGTGATCGTGGTGGTCTCCGGCTCCGACGCCACCGCCGAGATCGTCCGCGCTCGCTTCCCCGGTGTGACCGTGGTGCAACTCGATCACCCGGCACTCCCCGGGGAGGCCCGCAACGCCGGCATCGCCGGCGCCCGCGGGGACATCATCGCCTTCCCCTCCTCCCACATCGAACTGCCCCAGGGTGCGCTCCAGGCCAGGCTGGACGCCCACCTCGCCGGATGGGCAATGGTCACCGGCCCGGTCATCAACGGGAACCCCACCGGGGCGGGGTGGGCGAGCTATTTCCTCGACCACTCGACCCTGCTCCCCGACCGGCCCGCCGGAGAGATGACCGCGGCGCCGACCCGCTGCTCGTACGTCCGCTTCCTGCTCGACCAGGTGGGCGGCTTCCCCGAGACCCTGCGTGCCGGGGAGGACACCGCGGTCAACAACGAACTGTGGCGCCGCGGATTCTCCGCCTACCGCACCGAAGGGGCGGCGGCGATCCACACCAGCCTCATCGACGGACCGGGCGCCTTGACGCGGCGACACTACGAGCGCGGTCGCGCCTGGGCACGGCTGCTGCTCAACCGCCACGGGTCGCGCCGCCGCCTGGTCCTCGAGCGCTGGCCACACCTCGTGGGATACCTGCCCGCCCGCCTCTCTCGCATCCGACACAACGTGAGGGCATGGGGCGCCGGGGTGCGAGCCCCCTACCGTCGTGCGTTGCCCCTGATCGTGCTCGGCGCATCGGCGGCGTGGGCGGGGCTGATCGTCGGAGTCATCCGAGGCGAGGGTATGACCGCCGACGCGGTGCACACCCTGGCTCCCTCCGGCACTCGTGCCGCCTCCCTCTGACGGGGAGGAAAGAGCGGCTACCGCTCTTGCCGGAGCATGGTTCCGCCCAACGCCACCAGGGCACCGACCAGGGTGAGCCCCAGTCCGGCGCCGCGTGACTCGCCTACCAGGCGCCGCGTGTCGATGAACGCGATGGCCGCGGCGGTGAGAGCGGTCAGGGCGATGCCGGAACGCAGTCCTCGTGACGGCGACGATGCCCCGGCGAGGGCGAGCACCACTATGAGCACTCCGCACGCCAATGGGAGCCAGCGGCCACCGGCGTAACCGAACACCGTCAGCGGGTTGTCGGGAAGCCGCAGGATCAGCGCACCGACCAGGACGAGCAGGGATCCGCCGAGGGTCATGGCCACACCGATCGGACTCGGGAACGACAGCGGCCGGTGCGCCACCTGCGCGGCCGGCCGGGGACGGATCGGCTCACCATCGGGGGTGACGCCGAGAGCGACGATGGCCGAACGGCCCCGCCGCTTCGAGTGAGGTTCGAGACGACGCGGTGCATGTTCCTCACGGCGGAGCGAGCGGCCGCACTCCGGGCAGAAGAACGCGCCCGACGAGAAGCGGTGACCGCAGGCTGGGCACGCGGCAAGCGCCATCCCGGAAATGTAGCGAGGGCAAGAGCAACCGCTACGGCGCTCGGATAACCTCCCGGCGATGACCACCTCCCCCGCCGTTGCGATCTCTGGAGCTTCCAAGGTGTTCGAGAGCACGGCGGGCCGGGTCGATGCACTGCGGGGCATCACCCTCGACGTCGCCAAGGGCGAGTTCATCTCGCTGATCGGGTCGTCCGGCTGCGGGAAGAGCACGCTGCTCCGATTGATCGGCGACCTTCTCGAACCGAGTTCCGGCACGGTGCACGTGAACGGAAAGACGGCGCATCAGGCACGACTGGACCGCGAATACGGGATGGTGTTCCAGCAGGCGACGCTCTTCGAATGGCGGTCCGTGCTCGACAACGTGGAGCTGCCGCTCGAGGTGATGGGTCGTGACAAGGCCGAGCGCACCCAAACCGCCCGGGCGATGCTGGACCTGGTCCAGCTCACCGAGTTCGCCGGCCACTACCCGTATCAGCTCTCCGGTGGCATGCAGCAGCGGGTGGCGATTGCCAGGGCGCTGTCGTTCGAACCGTCGATCCTGCTGATGGATGAGCCGTTCGGAGCCCTCGACGAGATGACCCGGGAGCGCATGCAGGCCGAGGTGCTCCGCATCTGGTCACAGACCGGCACGACGGTGGTGTTCGTCACCCACTCGATACCCGAGGCCGTCTTCCTCTCCAGTCGAGTGGTGGTGATGTCTCCTCGGCCGGGCCGTATCGCCGGCCTCATCGACATCGACCTGCCGCAGCCTCGCAGCGACCAGACCCGGGAGAGCCCCCACTTCTACGAGAAGATGACCGAGGTTCGCGAAGCATTGCGCGGGGTACAGGCGGCGTGATCGAAGCGACGCCGGGCCGCTTCCCGTTGCCCCCGGATCTATCCCCACCCGACCACACGAAGGGGTGGGTTCGTACCGGCATCCGGCGCTACGTTCCGGCGACACTGATCTTCATCGGCGGGCTCGTCCTGTGGGAACTGGTCGTCCAGGTCTTCCACATCAAGCGCTTCCTGCTCCCCCGGCCGACGGCGATCATCGCCGCCTTCGGCCGCGAGTTCCCCACCGTCACCGCCGCCGGCTGGTTCACGATGCGCGAGGCGATGGGAGGGTTTGTCCTCGGCGCCAGCGCCGGCATCGTCATCGCGTTGATCACCGCACGATGGACGGTCATCCGGGACGGCATGATGCCGTTCGCCATTGCGATCAACGCCACGCCCATCATCGCCCTTGCCCCGATCATGAACAACTGGTTCGGAATCACCAATCCGATGGCGAAGATGAGCATCGTCGGCGTGATCGTCTTCTTCCCGGTGATGATCAACATGGTGCGGGGCCTCAGCGAGGTGCAACCCGGCTTCATCGAGTTGATGGACTCCTACGGGGCGACGCCGCGCCACATCCTGATGAAGGTGCGCATCCCCAATTCGCTTCCCTATGTGTTCGGGGCGTTCAAGGTGGGGACGACATTGAGCGTGATCGCCGCCATCGTCTCGGAGTACTTCGGTGGATCTCGCGACGCGCTCGGCGTGTACATCAGCCAGCAGGCCGCCCTGTTCCACTTCGCCGAGGCGTGGGCGGCGATCCTCGTGGCCTCGTTCTCCGGGATCGTCTTCTACCTGGTGATCGTCGTCGTCGAGCACTTCTTCATCCCGTGGCACGCCTCGATCCGGGCGGTGGCCGGGGAGTAGGGCGGCGCGGCTCCCGGGTCGCTGCTCTCCCCCAGCCCCTCCCATCGGGGGAGGGGAAAGAGCTACGCCTCCCCAGCGCCGCCCATCGGAATGGGAGGGGCGCACGATGCGCTTCCCCGGCGCGTTCGACTCCGTTCGCGTACCCTCCAGATCCATCGAACCGGGTTCCGGTTCTCAGGGAGGTATATCAAGGTGAAAACGAGGAGGAGGCGGTTCGCTGCGCTGGCGTCGTTGGTACTGGCGTTTGCACTCGTCGCCGCGGCGTGCGGCGACGACAGCACCGACACCACGACGGCACAGCTGACCCCCGTCAAATTGCAGCTCCAGTGGGTGACACAGGCACAGTTCGCCGGGTACTTCGCCGCGGTGGATCAGGGCTTCTACGCGGATGAAGGTCTCGACGTGACGATCCTGCAGGGCGCGGTGGACATCGTGCCGCAGCAGGTGGTGGCGTCGGGTCAGGCCGAGTTCGGTCTCGCCTGGGTGCCCAAGGCTCTCGTCTCCAACGAGGAGGGCGCCAATCTCGTCGACATCGGCCAGGTGTTCCAGCGGTCGGGCACACTCGAGGTGTCCTGGGCCGACTCGGGGATCACCGCGCCGACCGACTGGGAAGGCAAGAAGGTCGGGACGTGGGGCTTCGGCAACGAGTTCGAGCTGACGGCGGCGATCGAGCTGTTCAACGTGAACGTCGGTGAGATCGTCCAGCAACCGTTCGACATGTCACTGCTGCTCAATCGCGAGATCGATGCCGCCGAGGCGATGACGTACAACGAGTACGCCCAGGTACTCGAACAGACCAACCCGGCCACCGGACAGCTCTACACGCCGGCCGACCTGAACGTCATCGACTTCAACGACATCGGCACGGCGATGTTGCAGGACGCGGTATGGGTGAATGCAGACTGGCTCGCCCAGCCCGGCAATGAGGACGTCGCGCTCAAGTTCCTGCGCGCTTCGTTCAAGGGCTGGATCTACTGCCGCGACAATTTCGACGCGTGCGTGCAGATCGTGCTCGACAACGGCCCGACGCTCGGCGCCAGCCACCAGGCATGGCAGCTGAACGAGATCAACAAGCTGATCTGGCCGTCCGCCAACGGCATCGGAGTGATGGATCCCCTGTCGTGGGCACAGACGGTGACCGTGGCCACCGGCCAGGGAGTCATCCAGGCTGCTCCGCCGGAGGGCTCGTACCGCAGTGACCTGGCGGCGCAGGCTGCGGCCGACCTCGAGGCCGCCGGCCTCGACACCACCGGCGCGGGCTATGCACCCGTCGAGGTGACGCTCAATCCGGGCGGTGAGTAGGCCGCGAGGACATCAGGGTGAGAATGAAGGGGCGCCCCGATCGGGGCGCCCCTTCTCGTTCGAGGTCGGAGGCGATCAGCAGGACGTGCTGAAGTCGGATTGCGACAGGGTCACCTCGGTGGGCCCTGCCAGGGTCACCTCACCCGAACCGCACATCTCGGCGATCTGCTGTCCGGGGGTATACACCCCGATGAGATAGGCATAGGAGCCGTC
>DATECY010000184.1:0-4751 GCA_035286665.1 Acidimicrobiia bacterium | reverse complement strand
GGGTGTTCACCAAGGCGCGGGACTTGTTGCGGTAGCGCGATGCGCGATGCGCACGACAGACCCGTGTGTGACCCGGACGAGGGCCCCCAGCGCGTCTGGCGAATTGCGAAGTGCGAATTGCGCATTGCGTATTGAGAATTGCTGCGCCGATCTTGGATAGCCCCCCCGGGGGCAATACAGTTCGACTCCCCCGACCCCTGGATCCGGTGCTTCCACTCGACCCGACGACCCAGCAACGCGTGACCGCCGGCCTGGCGGGCCCGGCGCGTCGCCGCGCCGACGCCGGCCTCGCCGACTTCTCCGCCATGGCGATGCCGGGGGAGAAGGAGGAGGCGTGGCGGTACGTCGACCTCTCGCTCGACCTCGCCGAGTACGCCGTCGTCGAGACGCCCGGTGAACCCATGGCGGCGATGGACGGCGGCGTGCCCGGCGTCGTCGGCCGGGCGGTCAACGTGGACGGCCACACCATCCTGGCGGAGGGAGGCGACGGCATCGGTGTCACCGCCTTCCGCGACGACCAGGCCGAACTCGAACTGGGGGCCCCTTCCGATCGGATCGACGCCCTCCACGACGCCTTCGCCTGCGACGGCGTCACCGTCTCCGCCGCCCGAGCCGCCGCGGGGACCGTCCTCGTCGACCTGCAGGCGGTCACACCCGGCGTGGCGGCCTCGCCCCGAGTAGTGGTTTCGGCTGCCGAGGGCGCTTCGCTGTCGGTCATCGTGCTCCAGCACTCCCCGGACGGGATGGCCGCCCTGATGGTCCCGTCGTTCGAGGTGAGCGCGGAGGCCGCCGCCCGGATCTCACTGACCGTCGTCCAGACCTGGGGTGACGAGACCATCGCCGTGGCCCGCCACCGGATGCGCGCCGGTCGGGACGCCTCGGTCGGTCTCGCCGAGGCCGGCTTCGGCGGGCGGTTCTCCCGGCTGCACCTCGGGGTGGAGCTGGTCGGCAACGGGGCGGGTGCCTCGATCGTCGGCGCCTACTTCGGCGATCGTGAGCAGACCCTCGACTATCGCTACTTCATGCGTCACGGGGCGCTGAGCACCACCTCGGAGATGTTCCTCAAGGGCGCGGTGGCCGACCACGCCCGCTCGGTGTTCTCCGGTCTCATCAGGATCGAGCCCGAGGGTCAGAAGTCCAACGCCCACCAGACCAACCGCAACCTGGTGTTGTCGGACGGCGCCGAGGCCCACTCGGTGCCCAATCTGGAGATCCTCGCCAATGACGTCCGCTGTGGGCACGGCTCCGCGGTCGGTCCCCTCGACGAGGAACAGCGTTACTACCTGATGAGCCGCGGCCTCGACCCGGATCGGGCCGACCGTCTCCAGGTGAAGGGCTTCTTCGAGGATGCCCTGGTGCGCTTCCCGCATCGCGAGCTCGATGCCATGCTGCGCGGCATCGCCATGGCCAAGTACGCCCGGGTGACGGCATGAACGTCCGTCTCGCTGCGCTCGCCGATCTCCCCCAGGGGGGCACCAAGGTGGAGGCCCTGGGTCATCGCATCGCCCTGTTCCGCATCGAGGACGACGTCTACGCGATCGGTGACCGGTGCTCGCACGCCGAGGCGTCGCTGTCCGAGGGCGAGGTGTTCGACCTCGAGGTCGAGTGCCCCCGCCACGGGTCGTCGTTCGACCTGCAGACCGGCGAACCCCATACCTTCCCGGCCACCCAGCCGGTGCCGGTCTACGAGATCACCGTGGTCGGCGGCATCGTGTTCGCCGACCTGGAGCCGATCGAGGAGGAATCGTGAACGCCCTCTCCGTCGCCGGCCTCCGGGTGACCTTCGGCACCCGGGAGATCCTCAAGGGCGTCGATCTCGATGTGCCCTTCGGCGAGCTCCACGTGCTCATGGGACCCAACGGCTCGGGCAAGTCCACGTTCTGCCATGCCCTCATGGGGCGGCCCGGCTACGAGACCACCGGCTCCGCCCTCGTCGGTGGCGCGGACGTGCTTTCCCTCCCGGTGCACGAGCGCGCCCGGGCCGGATTGTTCGAAGGGTTCCAGTACCCGGTCGAGGTGCCCGGGGTGACCCTCGACGAGTTGATTTCGGAGATGGCCCTCGTCGGCAGCCCCGGCGTGGCCGAGCGGGCCGCCGAGGCGGTGCGGTCTCTGGACGCCGCGGAGTTCCTGCCGCGCATGGTCAACGTCGGCCTGTCCGGCGGCGAGAAGAAGCGCTCGGAGATGCTGCAACTCGCCGCCCTGGCACCGCACGTCGCCATCCTCGACGAGATCGACTCGGGCCTCGACGTCGACGCGGTGCGTGAGGTCGCCGAGGCGGTGGAGGCGATGCGCGGCCCCGAGTTGGGCGTCCTCGTGATCACCCACTACACCCGGATCCTGCGGTACCTGACCGTGGACAAGGTCCACGTCCTCATGCAGGGCGCCATCGTCGCCACCGGTGGCCGCGAACTGGCCGATCGCCTCGACGCCGGGGGCTACGACGTCCTGCGTCGGGAGCTCGGCATCACTGCGGAGGGTGCGTCCGGCGGCGACTTCCTCGCGGGCCTGTAGGTGCGCCTCGCCACCCTGACCTTCGGGGCGGACGATCGCAACGTCCTCCTGCTCCACGGGATCACCTCGAACGCCGCGGGGTGGTGGCGCGTCGGTGAGGACCTCGCCGCCGACGGATGGCGCGTCGTGGCGCCCGACCTGCGCGGTCACGGCGACACCGGGCCTGCGCCGTCCTACCTGTTCGCCGATCATGCCGACGACGTGTTCGCCCTCGGAGACCACTGGGACGCGGTGCTCGGTCATTCGATGGGCGGCGCGATCGCCACGGTTGCCGCCTTCGCCCGCCCGGGGTGGACCGACGGGCTGATCCTCCAGGATCCCGCGATCGTCATGCCGTCGGACGTCGACGAGGCCATCCGCTGGCTGCTCGACGACTACCAGCGGCCGATCACGGCCGAGCGACTCGCCGTGGAGAGCCCGCGGTGGGACCGCGGCGACGCCGAGGCCAAGGCGGCGGCGTTGCTTTCCGCCCCGCCGGAGATGGTCGAGGAGACCATTCGGGTGAACTGGCCGTGGATGCTGCTGGAGGAGGTCGCGGCCCTGGCGGTGCCGACGGTGATCATCGGGTCGGACCCGGCCACCGGCGGGTTGCTCCCGGTGACCATCGGCCGATGGCTGGCGGAGGCCAATCCGCTGATCTTCTACGAGACGATTCCGGGTTCGAGCCACTCGGCACATCGGGACTCCGATGCCTACGAAACCTATCGCAAGACCCTGACGGAGGGCCTGGCCCTGCTGCCTACGCTTCGGTGAGCGAGCGATCAAGGAGCCGAGCGATGAGGACCGAGCGCGATTCGATGGGCGAGGTTGCGGTACCGGACGACGCCTACTACGGCGCCTCCACCCAGCGTGCCGTCGACAACTTCCCGATCTCCGACCTGCGGTTCGGCAGGCGGCTCATCCAGGCGCTGGGCCTGATCAAGTCGTCGGCGGCGACGGTGAACTCGGTGTCGGGACTGGTCCCCGCCGACAAGGCGGAGGCGATCGTCACCGCCTCCGAGGAAGTAGTGGTCGGCGTCCACGACGCCCAGTTCGTGGTCGACCTGTTCCAGACCGGGTCGGGCACCTCGTCGAACATGAACGCCAACGAGGTGATCTCCAACCGCGCCACCGAGCTGCTCGGCGGAAAGCGGGGAAGCAAGCTGGTCCATCCCAACGACCACGTCAACGCCGGCCAGTCCTCCAACGACGTGATCCCCACCGCGATCCACGTCGCCGCCGTCGCCGCGCTCCGTGAGGACACCATTCCCGCGCTCGATCATCTCGCCGAGGCGCTTGCCGCCAAGGCCGTCGAATTCGATCACATCGTCAAGTCGGGCCGCACCCACCTCATGGATGCCACCCCGATCCGACTCGGCCAGGAGTTCAGCGGGTACGCCGCCCAGGTGCGCAAGGGCGCCGAGCGGGTGCGGGCGTCGCTGCCCGGCCTGGAGGAGCTCGCCCTCGGTGGTACCGCGGTGGGCACCGGGATCAACGCCCCTCCGGGGTTCGCCGCCGACGTCATCGCCCTGATTGCGAAGCGGACCGGCTCGCCATTCCGCGAGGCCGACAACCACTTCGAGGCCCAGGCCGCCAAGGACGCCGCGGTGGCGGCGAGTGGGGCGCTGAAGACGGTGGCGGTGTCCCTGTTCAAGGTGGCCAACGACATCCGCTGGTTGAGCTCGGGCCCTCGCACCGCCATCGGGGAGATCAAGCTGCCGGAGAACCAGCCGGGATCGTCGATCATGCCTGGCAAGGTCAACCCGGTGATGGCCGAGTCGGTGATGCAGGTGGTCGCCCAGGTCATCGGCAACGACGCCTCGGTGGCGTGGGCCGCCGCCAACGGCAACCTCGAACTCAACGTGATGATGCCGGTGCTCGCCCACAACCTGATCGAGTCGGCCGAGTTGATCGGATCGGTGTGCGACGCCTTCCGCACCAAGTGCGTCGAGGGCATCACCGCCAACGAGGACCGCGCCGCCACGCTGCTCGGGCAGAACATCATCATCGTCACCGCCCTGGCCCCGTTGATCGGCTACGACAAGGCGGCCGAGATCGCCAAGAAGGCTTTCGCCACCGGCAAGGGGGTCAGGGAGATCGCCCTGGAGATGAAGGTGCTCCCCGCCGACGAGCTCGACCGGGCGCTGGACCTGCGCGCCATGACCGAGGGCGGGATCTCCGGGTAGGGAGAGGTCAGGAGCCCCTCGGCACCCCTGTGGAGACTTCACCGTCCCCTTTCGGCCCGGCTGTTGATCCCCGCC
>DATECY010000183.1:0-5095 GCA_035286665.1 Acidimicrobiia bacterium | reverse complement strand
AGCCTCTCCCCCCCAGCCCCCTCCCATCGGCCGGACGCTTCTTCCGTGGGAAGGGGGCGGGCGGTGTGGGGTCCCGGGTCGTTGCCCACCCCCCAGCCCCCTCCCATCGGCCGGACGCTTCATCCGTCGGAAGGGGGCGGGCGGTGTGGGGTCCCGGGTCGTTGCCCACCCCCCAGCCCCCTCCCATCGGAATGGGAGGGGGAGAGAGAGCGTGTGGCGGGCAACCTCTTGCGGGCCGCGGGCCGCGGGCAGCGGGCCGCGTCTTCTCGGGCGTCGTTTCTCCCGGGTGACGGGTGACGGGTGGCGGGCAACCTCGTGCGGACCGCGGCTCAGTCCCAGGGGTCGAAGCTGATGATCAGGTCGGAGACCCACTGATATTCCGCCGGGTCGGCGGCCGACGGGGTCGAACCCTCGGTGAAACGGAAGAAGTTGCCGATCGCCCGTGTCGGGCAGTCCGGGTCGGTCGGGAAGCCGATCACCACGAGCCTCCCGGACTGGTACCCGAACCCGGTGTCGACCGGCTCGAAGCTGCCCGACTCGACCGAGAATGCCGAGTAACCCTCGCCGCCGAAGAACTGCAGTGTCGACCACCCGTCGCCGCCGAACCCGTCGAGGCCGGCCCGCTCCGGCTGTTCGTCGCCGCAGGCGATGCCGACCCCGAGTTGGGTGCCCGAGCCGGGGGGACCACCACTCCAGTCGGGAACCGAAAGCAGGAAGTACACCGCCGTGTGCAGTTCGGGAGTGGCTCCCACCTCACCGAAGTTCAGGTCCGTGGGATCGATGGTGAAGAACCCGTACCGATCGATCCCCGGCCCGTGGTCGTCGGGCGGGTTGTCGGTCGGAGTCGGATACCACGGCCCGTCGTAGGGGATCATCCCGACGTTGTATTTCGTGGCGATCTCATCGGGGGCGAGCCCGCTCGCCACGCCAAAGTCCACGAACTCCTGGGGAATCCCGACGAGCGGATCAGGAAGAGTGGTCGAGGTCACCACGACGGTGCTGGCAGGGGTGGCGGTCGTGGTGGTCACCGCCTGCGACGTGGAGGTGGATCCCCCGACAACGGTCGGGGTGCTCGCCGATTGGCCGGGATCCGCCGGATCGGCTGGGTCCTCTCGGATGACGATCGAGCCGATGACGATCGCCACCGCAGCGATCACCAGCGCGGGGATTATGAACTTCGGGTTCATCCAGATCGGTCCGGCGTGCTCCGGAGGCGGCTCATCCACCTTCCTGCGGTCTTCTTCGCCCCAGCCGACCTTGCGTCCTTCGTCATCCCATCCCACGCGATGCACCCCCCTCCGGAAAGTTCGCCAGATTCTAGGACGGTGGTCCCTGGGAGGGACGTCGCGGCAGTTGGGGGCGCGCGCCGGCCGTGCTCTAAGGTGACCTGCATGAGGGGGACGGTCGACTGCGTGGTCGTTGGGGCCGGCCAGGCCGGGCTCGGCGTGAGCCGGAGCCTGATCGAGCGCGGGATCGACCACGTCGTGCTGGAGCGGGCGCGGATCGGCGAGACCTGGCGGTCCCAGCGATGGGACTCGTTCCGGGTCAACACCCCCAATCGCATGAACGGATTGCCCGACCTCGATTTCGACGGTGATCCCGACGCCTTTCCCACCGCGGCCGAGTTGGCCGAGTCGTTCGAGCGGTATGCCGCCGCATTCAAACTGCCCGTGTCAACCGGTGTGACGGTCACCGCGGTGGAGGGCTCCGACGATGGGTTCGTGGTGCGGACCGATCATCCCGACGCCTCGACTATCGCCACCCGTTCGGTGGTGATCGCCTCCGGACCCATGCGCCGACCCAAGATCCCTGCGGTGGCCGCCGCCGTGCCCAAGGACGTCGCCCAGGTCCATGCCGCCGCTTACCGCAATCCCCAGTCCCTGCCTGCGGGCGGCGTGCTGGTCGTCGGGACGGCTCAGTCGGGATGCCAGATCGCCGAGGAACTCCTCGAAGCGGGTCGGCCCGTCTACTTGAGTGCCAGTGCGGTCGCGCGCGCCCCTCGGCGGTACCGGGGTCGGGACATCACCGGGTGGCTCACAGACGCCGGCTTCATGGGCATGCGTCCCACCGACCTTCCTGATCCCGCCATGCAGCGGGCGGCCTGGCCGCAGGTGTCGGGGGTCGGTTCCCGGGGGCACACGGTGGGGCTGCAATGGCTTGCCGGGCGAGGGGCGATCCTGGTCGGCCGGGTGCGGGCCGTGTCGGGCCGGACGATGACCTTCGAGGATTCGGTCGCCGCCGCTATTCGGTCGGGGGACGCCGGGTCGGCGATGATCAAGGGGATGATCGACGGGTATCTCCTAGAGACAGGGATCCAAGCGCCGCCCCCGGAGCACGATCCCGCGGACGTTCCGTGCCCCCATCCAGAGGCTCTCGCCGGCCCGGGCGAGCTCGACCTCGACGCCGCCGGGATCACGTCGATCGTGTGGTGCACCGGGTTCGACGCCGACTTCTCGTGGATCCATCTCCCCGTGGTCGACGAGCGGGGCGAACCGCTCCACCAGGAGGGAGTCTCGCCCGTGCCCGGGCTGTGTTTCATCGGGCTCGCATGGATGCGGATGCGCAAGTCTGCGATCATCGCCGGCGTCGAGGACGACGCTGCCTTCGTGGCCGATGCGGTCGTCACCCACCTGGCTGGTGGGTGACGTTCATCTCATCTCGCCAGGCCAGCCAGTCTGCGCCTCGCGACACGTCCCAGTCGGGTCCGTTGAATCCGAGCGTGAACTGGGTGAATCCCATCTCCATGTAGACCGGAGCATCGTCGCGGAGGAATCGGTCTAGGTCCACGGGATCGACGCCCAGGCCCCACTCGATGTCGTCGGGGTTCCGCCCGAACTCGTCGCACCACTTGCGCAGCGCGGCGACGGCAGGCTCCTCGTCGGCGGGTCGGTCGGGAAAGCGGGCGTGCCAAGAATCGGCGTATCGGGCGACGAGCGGGAGGGTGAGCGTCTCTCCGGTACCGGCGATCAGGATCGGCATCTTCCTGACCGGCGGGGGATTGAGCGCCTCGAGTCGGCGGAGCATCTCCGGGATCGCCCGTCCCAGCGCCCGGATGCGGCGCCCTCTGGTGATGAACTCGTACCCGTACTCGTCGTAGTCACGCCTGAACCAGCCGGCGCCGAGCCCGAGAATGAACCGTCCCCCGGAGATGTGGTCGATGGTCCTGGCCATGTCGGCAACGAGGTGGGGGTTGCGGTACGAGTTGCACAGCACGAGCGGGCCGATCTCGGCATGAGTCGTCGCCTCGGCGAGGCAGGCCAGGGTGGTGAGGCACTCGAAGTGGGCGCCGTCCGGGTTGCCGTACAGGGGATAGAAGTGATCCCAGGCGTAGACGATGTCGTAGCCCATCCCGTCCGCCGCGGTGGCGGCGGCGCGCAATGCGGAGAACGCGCCCTGCTGGGGATGGATCTGGGCGGCGATGCGGATCGGACGTCGTGTCACGGTGGGCATGATGAACCTTTCCCACGGGGCAAAGTCAAGCGTCGTGGCGGTTCAGAACCGGCGTATCGCAGCCGATGTTCTCCCAGGATCTGCCCGGGAGGTTGTGCGATGAGGCTCAGCAGACTTCAGTCGCTCGGCGTCGTGGCCGCGTTCGCCGTCGTCGTCGGGGCATGCGGCTCCGAGTCCGGCACGGTGCTCGCCGGGAATGCACCCGACGGATATCAGCGTGTAGAGAATTCGAGCGAGGGATTCTCGATGGTGGTCCCGGCGGAGTGGGCCATCCTCGACGCAGACGACATCGACGCCGATGACTTCATCGCCGAGACCGTGGGCTCGATGCCCGAGCTCGCCGGGATGGAGGAGGAGCTGCGTGGTGCTATCGACCAGGGCGTCGTGTTCTGGGCCTTCGACTTCGACGACCCTCAGACGGGATTCATCAACAACATCAACGTCATCAAAGCCCCCAGGGGCGGCATGTCGGCGGAGGCCCTGCAAGAACTGAACGCTCAGCAGCTCGCTTCGATGTTCGGAACGCAGCCGTCGTCGAAGCTGGACACCTCACTCCAGGGGTACGAGGTCGTCCGGATGGAGTACGCGGTGCCGGCATATGGTGTGCGAGGGATCGGTGCGCTCGTGCTGACCGACGACACCCAGTGGGTGATCACACTGGCGATTACCCAGGGCACGGCACTCGACTTCGACTTCGACGTGCTGGTGGACTTGTTCCGGGAGACGTGAGGCCGCTGCTCAGGGGCACGAACCCGACCCGATCGTGTAGCTGTCGACGATGCCGTAGCCAACCGGCCGGAATTCCAACTCGAGCGCACCGGGGCACGCCACGATGAACAGGGCGCCAGGTGCGTCCTCGCTCCAGAATGCCCGACTCTCCGGGATCGTCGGGTTGTCGAGAGGTGTGTTGTTCACCCCGAGCCCGCTGATCACGTAGTCGAGCCCATTGGCGTGGAGCCGCTCGTAGACATGAGCGTCTCCACTCAGAACGAGGTCGGCCCCCCAGTCACGGAACGGCCACCGCATCCAAGCCGCCGTCTTCCCGGGGAGGGAGGTGTAAGGCGGATGGTGGAACACCACGAGCTTCCACTCCGCATCCGAGCCTCGGAGGGCACCCTGCAGCCATTGTCCCTGAGCGGTAATCGGGGTGAGGCCGTCGGGCTCTTGGGGATTGCTGTTGACCACGAAGACGTGGATCCTGCCGATGCGGACGTCGTAGTAGCGCTCGTTGCCGGAGGTTGCAGTGCTGGCCGCGTCGGAGCCGGGGAGGTCGAAGAATTCCAGGTAGTTGGCCAGCCCTCCATCGGAGTAGTCGTGGTTGCCGAGCGCCGGGAAGAACCGGTTGACGGCCGATCCCGCGCCGTAGTTCCCCGCGTAACCACCGATGTAATGGTGGTAGAACTGGCCGACGATCTGGTCATAGCCGCCTGCCCAGTACACGTTGTCTCCCACGGTGACGACCGCGTCCGGACCCCAGGCGTCGATCATGTTCCTGACGGCCAACTGCCGAGCGGGCTGTCCTCCCCAATCGCCGATCACCGCGACCCGAAGCGATCCAGTGGTGGCCGGGATGGTGGTGGTGGTTGTGGTGGTGGTGGCCGGGATGGTGGTGGTGGTTGTGGTGGTGGTGGCCGGGACGGTGGTG
>DATECY010000182.1:0-4046 GCA_035286665.1 Acidimicrobiia bacterium | reverse complement strand
CCGCCCCCGCCGATCCCCACGAGTGCGTCCGGCCGGCGCCCCCGCAATGCGTCGGCGAGCGCCCGGGCGGCCGCAAGGCTCCCGCCATCGACCTCGAAGATCGGGGCGCCCGGCACCGCCGTCTCTACGAGATCGCGCACGCCCGCAGCCACCCCAGAGCCGATCGCCGCGACAACCGCTCCGGTGGTGACGATCCGGCGGTCGGAGAGGATGTCCCCGAGCGCCGCGAGCGCGTTCGGCTTCACCTCGACGACGAGGGGGCCGGTCAACGAGCGGGCTACGAGTGCCACGACATCATCCTGGCTCGCTCGAGATCGCCCGGGGTGTCCACCTCGATCCACGGCAGATCACCGACGTCGACCATCGAGATGGCGACGCCGGTGACGGCGAGATCGCCGAACGCGTCCTCGTAGAACAGGCTCGGATCCCGGGTCCACACGCCATCGAGGGCAGTCACGAGATCGGAGACATGTGAGCCGTCCACCCGGGCGAGGCCGATGTACTCGCCGTGAGCCGTCGCAGGGTCGAGACGCTTCGAGATCGCCTGTAGGTGCCCGTCGGCGCCGAAATGGGTCTTCATCTCCTCCTCGCCGAGGAGTTTGACCCGATCGATCGCCAGGGTCACCGGGGCCGGCGGCGCGTCTGCGAGCCGCTCGAGCGCCTCTGCCTCGAACAACGTGTCGCCGTTGACCACGAAGAGATCCTCCCGCCTTCCCTCGAGCCCGAGGGCGAGTGAGTAGGCATTGTTGCGCGAGGCGTGGTGCGAGTTGTGGACGAGCGTGAGCGTCACCGAGTGCCGGGACTCCATCTCGGCGGCCCGTCGCTCCAGCGCGTCGGCGCCATGACCCACCACCAGGGACACCCGGGCGGCCCCCGCCTTCGCCAGGGCCGCCAGGGAGCGGTCGAGGATGGTCCACCCGCCGTCGACTTCTAGCATCGTCTTGGGGATCGTCGTGGTGAGATCACCGAGGCGCATGCCGCGGCCGGCGCACAGCACCACGGCCACTTCCACCGATCGACGATCGTTCTCCGCCACGGCATGAGGCTAGGAGACTCGAGCCGGCGTCGATCCGGAACCTGTGGCAGGATTCAGGGGGTGCGCCTCAGGGTCGGCGATGTGCCGGCGCTCCGCATGGCCCACCGTCGTGGTCCGGCGAGGGCGTTCGGCAGCGGCACGGCGGCCCGGGACTCGCCGGGGCACTCAGCGAAGTGCCTGCCTCCTCTATCATCGCCACGGTCCCATCACGAGGAAGTCAGTGTCTCCGAAGATCGTCGTGCATGTCGGCGCGCACAAGACCGGCACCTCGTTGATTCAGAAGTACATGCGGGACAAGCCAAGGCAGCTGACTCCGTTCGGCGTGCGCCCGATAAGCCGCGGTCAAACCAACACGTTGATTGGATGGGGTGAGGTCCTCATCGAACACCCCGCCCTCCTCTCGGACCGGATCGCCGAGGAGAGCGCCGATCCGACGGCCCGATACGTCGTCGCATCCCACGAGAACACCCTCGGCCGACCGCACCTTGCATCAGGCGACCATTTGTATCCCGAGGCGGCGACGCGCGTCGCCGCCCTCGCCGGCATCCTGCGCGATCACGACGCCATGGTGATCATGTACCTGCGCCCCCAAGCTGCGTTTCTGGAGTCGTATTACCTCCAGTTGGTCCAGCAAGGGGAGTCGTTCACGTTCGACCAGTGGCTGGATCGCGTCGACTTCGATCGTGTGTCGTGGAGTCCCGTGGTGGAGATGCTGCGGAATGCCATCGGGCCGGACCGCGTGGCGATCGGGGACTTCGAGGAGATACGCTCCGGTCAGGAGCCGTTCCTCGCAGGCTTCTTCCGCCGGATCGATCCGGCCATCGATCTGACGCCGCGCTACACCGCCAAGCGCAACCTCAGCATCTCCGAGAAGGGTCTGCAGATCGCGCTGGCCGCCAACCCGCATCTGCGAACCGCCGACGAGAAGAAGCAGATGCGGGACTTCCTCCAGAAGCACTTCTCCAACGCCGTATACCCGAGGCCCATCCTCTTCTCCGACCAGCAGCGGGCACTGCTCGAAGACCGATACGGCGCCGAGTATCAAGACCTGGTCGCTCCTCGATGACGTCGCTCCGCCGCATCGCACGCAGAATCCCTGGTGCGGTGCGGTGGCGAGCCAAGGCGGCCCGTCGCGCCATCGCCTGGCGGTTCCGAAGCAGGAGACTCCGCGGGCGGATCCCCCACCTCGTGGTTCATGCGTCGTTCCCTCCCGGTCTGGTCACGGCGATCGGCGACGCCCTCGTCGCACGCTCCCGGGCGCTGGCCGACGACGGGGTCGTCGTGGTCGGCGGCGGCCAGATCCGGGACGCCGGCAGGGCCGGGTGGAGCGCAGTGGCCGACACCGTCGATCGCCGGAAGTTCTCCCGAGCGATCCGACAGGTGAGCCGCCGACAGCGGGTGAAACCGCCGCTGCGAGCACTCGTGCTGAGCACCGGTCGAGCCCTGGGTTCAGAGCGACCCACCGTTGAGGAGACCCGCCTGCTGCGACCCCGGGCCGTAGGGGTGATGGAGGAACTGGTGAACGCGGTCCCGGCGCGTCGGGTGACCGTCGTGCTCGATCTGCCCAGCTCCGACGACCTCCTGGGCATGATCCTCGCCGCCGCGGTCGAACGGGGCCGCGATCCCGGCGATCTTGCCACCCCGCTTCCCGGGCTCACCGCCGAGCTGGCAGGCAGGATCGAATCGATCGATCGGGTGGATGAGGTGGTCGTGCTCGAGGGGGGTGAGGCCACTCCGGCGAACCTCGTCACATGCCTCGGTTCACAGGGCTTGGCAATCGCCCTGAAGCCGTCACGAGGAGCCACCCCGCGGTGGAACCTCAGGTCGGTCGGCGCCGCACGCGACGTCAGCCCCCACCTCGACCGTGCCGAGCGGCGACTGGTCCAAAGCCATCTGAGGCGAACGATGGCCGAACCCCCTTCGCGGCCGCCCCAGACCCTGCTCGCCGATGCCATACGTCCCCTGATCGATCTCGCCGGCACCGACCGGATCCGAACCCTTCACCTTCACATCGGCATCCAAAAGACGGCGACCACGACGATCCAGGGTGCACTCCACTCGGGGCAGACCGCGCTTCGAGACCAGGGCGTCGTCTACCTCGACCGGCGGTACATGATGCGATTGTCAGACCTGCGAGCCTGGAGGGCGTACCCCCACAGCGGACGAACCGAGTTCTCGGCGTTCGCCCGCCAGTTGAAGGGGGCGGTGGACGAGGCGCGCCGAACGGCCATCGCCGCCGGTGCTCCCGGTGACGTCGTCCTCATCTCCAACGAGACGATGGTGGGTGCGATGGAGAAGGGGCCGTTTCTGGAGCGGCCGTTCCGTCCCCGCGCCGAAGCGGCCATCGAGGACGTCCTCGACATCCTCCAACCGCAAGACTGCAGGCTGATCCTGGTGGTTCGCCGCCAGGACACCCTCATCGAGTCGCAGTACATGTGGCAGATCCATGGCGGCCAGTGGTTCCCGTTCGATCGGGTCGCCGGCCTCGTGTTCGATCATCCCGAAGCGCTGTCGTTCACCGACCTCGCCGACCGGCTCGAGCGGATCCCCGGCGTGTCGGCGCTCACCGTCAGCCCCTTCGAGCAGATCCGCTTCGGCGTGGAGGGGTTCCTCCACCAGATCCTCCAATCCGTCGGAGCGACCCTCGACGTGTCGAGCCTGAGTTTTGACGCAGAGAGCAACCCGTCGTACAGCGAGCGCGCTCTCGAGATCGCTCTGGCGGTCAACTCACACCTGGACACCCGAGAGCAGCGGTGGGCGGTGCGGGACTTTCTGCGAGCCGCCTTCCCGGTCGAGGCGTCGGGTCGAGCCTCGCTGCTCGACGACGACAGCCGTCGGCGCATCATCGACCTGTTCGCCGAGGACAACCGACGCCTCTTCGAAACCCGAATGCCTCACCTGCCGCCGGACGCGTACGCAACGACGGCCACGACGGAAGTGCTTGCCGCTCCTCAGCGCTCGAACTCGCCCGGAACCGGGTAGTACGCCTCGAGCCACTCGGCCAGATGGC
>DATECY010000181.1:0-12303 GCA_035286665.1 Acidimicrobiia bacterium | reverse complement strand
AGCACCGCCAGGTAGGCAACCGTCACCACGTTCATGCGGGGATCGCGATCGGGATCGCCGTAGGCGCCGAACTGGGTGAGCAGTCCGGCGGTGTCCACCGCGGTCTCCTCGACGAGTTCCCGCCTCGCCGCCTCGTCCAGGGTTTCGGCGGGGCGCTTGAACCCGCCGGGGATCGCCCACATGCCCGCAAACGGGGCCCCGCCGCGGCGCACCAGCAGCACCTTGAGCGTGCCCTCGTCCATGGTGAGGATCACGACGTCCACGGTCACCGCGAAGGCGGGGTAGTCCGATGGGTCGTACCCCTCGGGTGCCTCCGCTCCAGAGGTTCTTGTCTCCATGACCGATACTCTAGCACCAATTGTTGTCGATACGACCAATACCGGTACGCCCTGGACCCGGCCGCGTCCTTTACTCTCCCTGTCATGCACATCGGTCTTTCGATCTTCCCGACGGACATGACACTCCAGCCCGTCGAGCTGGGCCGGGCCGCCGAGGACCTCGGCTTCGAGTCGCTGTGGTTTCCCGAGCACAGCCACATCCCGGTGAGCCGGCGCTCGCCGTGGGGCGGGGTGGTCGGCGCGCCACCTCTGCCCGAGCACTACTGGCGGACCCACGAGCAGTTCGTCGCCTTCGGGGCGATCGCCGCCGTCACCACCACGCTGAAGCTGGCCACCGGGATCAGCCTCGTCGCCCAGCGCGACCCGATCTGGACCGCCAAGGAGGTCGCCACCCTCGACCATCTCTCCGGGGGCCGGGTGCTGTTCGGGATCGGGTACGGTTGGAACAAGGAGGAGATGGCGAGTCACGGCACCGCATACACGGAGCGCCGGGCGATCCTCCGGGAGAACGTCCTGCTCATGAAGGCGCTGTGGACCGAGGACGTCGCGTCGTTCAGCGGGGAGCACGTGTCACTGGAGCCGTCGTGGGCATGGCCCAAGCCGGTCCAGCAACCCCACCCCCCGATCATCCTCGGCGGTGCGGCCGGGCCCAAGACGATCGCCGACATCGTCGAGTTCTGTGACGGGTGGATGCCGATCGGTACCCGTCACGACGTGGTCGGCAAGATCGCCGCGGTGCGCGATGCCGCTTCCGCCGCCGGCCGCGATCCGGACTCGATCGAAATCGGCGTGTCCGGCGCCCTTCGGGATCCCGATGCACTCGGCGCGCTCGCCGCGGCAGGTGTCAGCCGTGTGGTCTTCGGTCTTCCCCAGGCGGAGCCCGACGTCGTGCTGGCGAAGATGCGCGAGTACGCGGCGTTCATCGGAACGGTCTGACCACCGACGCCTGAGGCGGGGATCAAGGGATTCGGCACCGGAACCGGGACGTTCGCGGACTGCTGAGGCGGAGCGGGCTCGGCTGAGACGAATGCCTCTGTCCGCCCTCGCGGCCATGCGATACGTTGCCGCGCGGAGAGGAGAGAGAGGTGGTCATGTCTCCCGACCGTTCCCTAGAGGATCTGGGTTCTTTGCTCCACGCCGCCTGCAGGCGGCGAGACCTCACCGTTTGTGACCTCGCCCGGCTGAGCGACATCAGCAGCGAGTACATGTGCGACATCCTCGCCGGCAAGCGCCCACCGACCTTCGAGTCGGCCGAGCGGCTGGTGGCGCTCCTGCAACTCGATCACGAGGAGACCGCGGTCCTGATGAGCGCCGCCGGTCACGGGGCGACCGCCCCGTTCGGGGTGGTGCATCCGAGCCTCGTGGACTGAGAGGGCCCGCGAATGGGTCGCTGGTCCGATGGGCGAGCCTATGGGCGCACCCTCTGAACCCGTTCAATCCCAGGGATCGAAACTCACTCTCAGGGTCCCCGCGTACTCGTACTCGGTGGGGTCGGCGGCCGACGCGGTCGAACCCTCGGTGAAACGGAAGAAGTTCCCGATCGCCCGTGTCGAGCAGTCCGGGTCGGTCGGGAAGCCGATCACCACGAGCCTCCCGGACTGGTACCCGAACCCGGTGTCGACCGGCTCGAAGCTGCCCGACGCGACCGAGAACACCGAGTAACCCTCGCTGCTGAAGAACTGCAGTGTCGACCACCCGTCGCCGCCAAACCCATCGAGGCCCGCTCGCTCCGGCAGTTCCTCGCCGCAGGCGATGCCGACCCCGATCTGGGTACCCACCCCCGGCGGGTCACCGAAGACGTCGGGTTGCGTCAGCAAGAGATACACCACGTCGTAATGCCCTGGTGGGACCGCTATTTCCCCGAAGTTGAGGTCGGCCGCGTCAAACCCGAAGAACCCGTACCGATCGATCCCCGGCCCGTGGTCGTCGGGCGGGTTGTCGACCGGAGTCGGATACCACGGCCCGTCGTAGGGGATCATCCCGACGTTGTATTTCGTGGCGATCTCATCGGGGGCGAGCCCGCTCGCCACGCCGAAGTCCACGAACTCCTGAGGAATCCCGACGAGCGGATCAGGAAGAGTGGTCGAGGTCACCACGACGGTGCTGGCAGGGGCGGCGGTCGTGGTGGTCACCGGCTGCGACGTGGAGGTGGATCCCCCGACAACGGTCGGGGTGCTCGCCGACTGGCCGGGATCCGCCGGATCGGCTGGGTCCTCTCGGATGACGATCGAGAGGACGACCACGATGGCGATCATCGCTACCGCAGAGGACAAGAACATCGGGTTCAGCCAGATCGGCCCGGCGTGCTCCGGAGGCGGCTCATCGACCTTTCGGCGGTCTTCTTCGCCCCAGCCGACCTTGTGTCCCTCGTCATCCCATCCCACGCGATGCACCCCCTCCGGAAAGTCGCCAGATTCTAGTGCGGTGGTCCCTGGAGGGACGGGCGGCAGTTGGAGGCGCCCGCCGGCCGTGCCCTAAGGTGACCCGCATGAGGGGGACGATCGACTGCGTGGTGATCGGCGCCGGCCAGGCCGGCCTTGGCGTGAGTTGGAACCTGCGCCACCGGGGGATCGACCACGTCGTGCTCGAGCGAGGCGAGGTCGGCGACACCTGGCGCACCCAGCGGTGGGACTCGTTCCGGTTGAACACTCCGAACTGGATGAACGGCCTACCCGGCCTCCCCTTCGGCGGCGATCCCGACGCCTTCCCGGCGCCTGAGGAACTGACCGGCTTCTTCGAGCGGTACGTCGCCACGTTCGACCTGCCGGTGCGCACCGGGGTGACGGTGACTGCAGTCGATTCGGTCGACGATGCGTTCGTGATCCGGGTCGAAGGCAGCGAAGCTGGACCGATCACCGCCCGGTCGGTCGTCGTCGCCTCGGGGCCGATGCGCCGGCCGAAGATTCCCGCGCTGGCCGTCGGCGTGCCGCCGCAGGTGGCCCAGATCTCGGCCGCGAACTATCGCAATCCGGCCGCCCTTGCTCCCGGTGCCGTGCTTGTTGTAGGCACGGCCCAGTCGGGCTGCCAGATCGCCGAGGACCTGCTCGCCGCCGGCCGCAGGGTCTTCCTCAGCACCAGTTCGGTGGTGCGCAGCCCGCGGCGCCACCGGGGGAGGGACATCACCGCGTGGCTCTCCGACGCCGGGTTCATGGACATGCGGGCCGCCGATCTTGCGGACCCGGCGATGCGTCGGTCCCCCTGGCCCCAGGTGTCGGGGCTGGGGCCGCGGGGCCACTCGGTCGGGCTCCAATGGCTGGCGGGTCTCGGTGCCACCCTCGTCGGCAGGGTCCGCACCATGTCGGAGCGGACCATCGAGTTCGAGGACACCGTTGCCGCGGCGATCCGGGCCGGGGACGCCGGCTCGGCGATGCTCAAGGGGATGATCGATGAGATCATCGCTCGCACCGGCGCCGGTGCCCCACCGGCCGAACCGGATCCCGCCGACGAACCGTGTGCCGACCCGGATGCACTCGCCGGCCCGACGGAGGTGGACCTCGCCACCGCCGGAATCACCTCGGTCGTGTGGTGCACCGGATTCGACGCCGACTACTCGTGGATCCACCTCCCGGTCCTCGATTCGCGTGGCGAGCCGATCCACACCGAAGGCATCTCCCCGGTCCCCGGCCTGGCCTTCGTCGGCCTGCCGTGGATGCGGGTGCGACGGTCCTCGATAATCTCGGGCGTCGAGGACGACGCCCGGTTCGTCGCCGACTCGCTGGCCGAGCACTTCGCGGCCTGAAGTCCCGCGCCGGTTGGCGCTACGGACAGGACCCGGACCCGATCGTGTAGTTGTCGACGACGCCGGCCGACAGCGCCCGGTACTCGAGATGCATCGAACCGCTGCAGGCGGTGATGAACAGTGCCCCGGCGTCGTCGGCGCTGTAGAACTTCTGGCTGCCCGCGATCGTCGGGTTGTCCAATGTGCTGTGGTTGATGCCGAGACCGCTGATCGCGTAGTCGAGCCCGTCGATGCGGAGCCGCTCGTACACGTGGGCATCGCCGCTGAGCACGAGATCGGCACCCCATGCCTGGTACGGCCAGCGGGTGTACAGGGCCGACTTCCCGGGAATCGACGAGTAGGGCGGGTCGTGCACGACGACGATCTTCCACTCGGCATCAGAGGCGGCCAACGCGTCGTGGAGCCATTGGCCTTGCGTCGTCGTCGGAGTGAGTCCGTTCGGCTCCTGCGGCCGGCTGTTGAGCACGAAGACCGCGACGTCGCCGATCCGCACGTCGTAGTACCGCTCGTTGCCCGAGGTCCCGGTGGTCGCCACACCGGGGCCGGGGAGCGTGAAGAACGACAGGTAGTCGTTGATCCCGCCGTCGGCGTAGTCGTGGTTGCCGAGTGCTGGGAAGAAGCGTCCGGTGGGTGAGCCGGCCCCGTAGGAGCCGGCGTAGGCACCGATGAACGAGTGGTAGTAGCGCCCGACGATCCGGTCGTACCCGGCGGTGGAGTAGATGTTGTCCCCGACGGTCACGATGGCGTCGGGCCCCCAGTCCGAGATCATCGATGCCACCCGGCCCTCGCGGGTCGAGCCGTCGCCGTAGTCACCGATGACGGCGATCCTGGTGGACCCGGTGGCGGCGGGATTCGCCGTCGCCACCGCCACCTTCACGGTGGCGAGGGCCCCGTCGGACACGGTCGCCCGGAAGCGGTACTCACCGGGGCTCGGAAGCACCGCACTGGTCGCGGCGGCGTTCGGGTTGGCGATCGACACCGTGGTCGGCCCGTCGATCTGCTCCCAGAGGATGGTGGTCGCACCGGGTGGGGAGGGGAACCCGTCGTCGGAGATCTGTGCGGCGAGTGTGGATGTTGCGCCTGCAGTCACGGGAGACGCGGTGGCCAGCACGCTCGGCGGCTGGTTGGTCGCCAGCATGGTGGTCGTCGTGGTGGTGCTCACCGGGACGGTGGTGGTGGTCGTGGTGGTCGTTCCACCGCCGTTGGTCCATTGGATGTGGAGCATCGGAGCTCCGGTGCCCTCGAAGGATTCGGCCGTCCGCGTCCCGGATCCGGTGACCACCAGCGCCAATGAGTTGCCGTCGGTCCAGTCGGACCGGTCGACGACGGCCTGGACGAGCGGGCTGAGGTCGGGGGTGCGTTGGTCCGGCCCGCTGGCGCCGACCGTCCGCCAGGGGGCCGGCACCCAGTGCACCGACTCGGGCGTCGTCGGCCGTGAGGTGACGCCCCGCGTGCCGGCGAAGGCGACCGGGTTGCCGGCGGCTTGAGCGCGTATGGTCAGATCGGCGGTACCGGTCGATACCTCATCGACGGTGAATTGGATCCAGGCCGAGGTGATCGTCGCCCCCTTGGGGATCGTGATCCCCCGGAACCGAATGCCGACCGTTTGCAGGACCTTCTCCTTGACCAGTTCCAGGTCCCCGGATGTCGTGTCCAACCACCCGGTTGTCGACTCCTCGGCGTCGTCGCTCGAAGCCGTCACCGCGACGGTCAGCGACCCCGCGGTCCCACCCGCAGCCGTGGTCGTGGTCGTGGAAGAAGAGGTCGTCGTGGGCGCCGGGGTCGTGGTCGGTCCGGGCGCCGTCGTGGTCGTTGCCGCCGTGGTCGTGGTGACGGCACCGGTGTGCCACTCGACGTGGAGTCGTGGCGCGGCTGTGCCGTCGAACGACTCGGCGGTCCTGGTGCCGGTGCCGGTGATCAACAGCACCACGGCGTTGCCCGACGCCCAATCGGATCGATCGACGATCGACGCAATGAGCAGAGCCAAGTCGGGGGTTCGCTGGTCGGTTCCCGCCACGCCGACGGCCGGCCAGGCGGCTGGGGCCCAAACCACCGAACCACTGCTGACGACTCGGGTGGTGATCCCCCGGGTGCCGGCGAAGGCGACCGGGTCGGCGGCATCTTCGGCGCGGATGGTCAGGGCGGCGGGTCCGGTGGACACCTCGTCGACGGTGAACTGGATCCAGGCGGCGTCGACGATCGCTCCGGCCGGAATGGTGACGCCGCGGAATCGCACGCCGACGGTCTGGGCGGATCTCTCGTAGACCAACTCGAGGTCGGACGAGGTGGTGTCGAGATACCCCGTGGGCAGCTCCTCGGCGTCATCGTTCGAGGCCGCCACGGCGACGTCGACCACGCCCGACGACCCAACCGCGGCCGGTGCCGTGGCGGCGGGGAGCGACAGGCCGATGAGCAGCACGGCACACAGGCCGATGACGGCGCGACGCGACCAGGCAAGCCTCCGGGCGCGCTGATGAGTGGTCACGAAGGTCGGCAACCTGTCTCCCACGAACAGCAGCATATTGGACACAGAGAGTGGTGGCAACCACCAATAGTGGTCGTGACCACCGAAGTGGTGACGGAGCTGGGACTGCGGTGGCGAATGTGCTGTCGGATCGGCGATCGAGTGGTCCGAGGTGCGGTGTCAGGGCTGGGACTCATCTGGGTCCCGTCGATGCGGAAGTCGTCGCTCATCGCCGAGGTCGAGAGCGAAGCGGCACTCCTCGGGCACCGCCGCGGCTGGCTGCGGGTCGGGCTCGACACGATCCGCGTCGACACACCCTCCAGCTCATCGTGGGTGGGGTGGGGCGAGATCGAGGTCGGCTACCGCCGGTTGTCCCGACCACGGTGCCCGGGGTCTACCGTTCCGTCGTGCCCAACGACGCCGACGTCATCGTCATCGGGAGCGGGTTCGGTGGCGGGGTCACCGCCCTGCGCCTCACCGAGAAGGGGTATCGGGTGCTCGTCCTCGAGGCGGGACGCCGCTTCGGCCCCGATGACTTTCCCAAGACCACCTGGGATCTTCGCCGCTACCTCTGGTTCCCCCGGCTGGGGATGCGAGGGATCCAGCGCCTCGACTTTCTCGGCGACGTCGTGGCTCTCTCCGGCGCCGGCGTGGGTGGCGGGTCGCTCGTGTACGCCAACACGCTGATCGAGCCGTACGACGACTTCTTTGCAGATCGGCAATGGTCCGGCATCACCGACTGGAAGGCCGAACTGGCCCCCTGGTACGACCAGGCGCGGCGAATGCTCGGCGTGACCCAGGCCAACGCAGACACCCCTGCCGACCACGTGGTCGCCGCGATCGCCAAGCACTTTCATGCCGAAGCAACCCACCACCCGGTCGACGTCGCGGTGTACCGAGGCGCGGCCGGAGTGGCGGTACCCGATCCGTTCTTCGGAGGGGTCGGTCCCGGGTGCATCGGGTGCATCGAATGTGGTGGGTGCATGGTGGGGTGCCGGCACGAGGCCAAGAACACGATGGACCGCACCTACCTGCATCTCGCCGAACGCGGTGGGGCCCGGGTGATCGCCGAGCGCGAAGTGGTCGACCTCGTCGAGAGCGGCGACGGCTGGGAGGTGGTCACCGTCCGGCCGGGAGCATGGTTCCGCAAGAGGGTCGAGTCGTTCACCGCCGATCGGGTGGTGTTCGCCGCCGGAGGTCTCGGGACCACCCGGCTGCTGCTGCGGCTACGAGCCCAGGGGCGTCTTCCCCACATGTCCGATCGCGTGGGGCACGTCGTCCGCACCAACTCGGAGTCCCTCACCGGTGCGGTTGCCCGCGGCCATGGTGTCGACTACTCCCGGGGGGTGGCGATCACCTCTTCGTTCAGCCCGGCGCCCCGTACCCGGATCGAACCGGTCCGCTACCCGGCGGGGAGCAACTCGATGGGCCTCCTCGCCACCATCCTGGTGCCGGTGGGCCGCCGGCAGCCGTTGCGCTATCTCGGCCGGGTGCTGCAATCGCCGCTCGTGTGGCTGCGGTCGCTGTCGGTGCGGCACTGGTCGGAGCGGGGGATGATCGTGCTCGTCATGCAGAGCGAGGACAACAGCGTCCGCCTGGAGCTGAAGCCGGGAGTGACCAGGCGGCGAGTCCGCACCGGCCGCGGTCACGGCGTCCCCAATCCGCGCTGGCTGCCGGTGGCTCACGAGGCGGCGCGCGCCGCCGCCGAGGTGATGGGCGGCGACGCCATGGCGAGCATCAACGAGTCGCTCATCGGTGTGCCGATGACCGCCCATCTCATCGGCGGTGCCTGCATCGGCGCCACCCGGGAGACCGGCGTGGTCGACCCGTATCAGCGGATGTTCGGACACCCCACGATTTCGGTGGTGGACGGGTCGGTGGTTCCCGCCAATCTGGGATCCAACCCCTCGCTCACCATCACCGCCCTGGCGGAGCGGGCGATGGCGGCCTGGCCCAACAAGGGCGAGGCCGACTGCCGACCGGCGATCGGCGCGGCCTATCGGAGGGTCGCTCCGGTCAGGCCGGTTGCGCCGGTGGTGCCTTCGTCGGCGCCGGCGGCGTTGCGCTGAACGCCTACGCCACCCGCCACACCCGCCACAGAGCGCCCGGATCCTCGAGTGGGTTGCCGTGGACGAGGAAGAAGTCGGCGGGCCCTCCCTCGTGGATGACCCCCGCCTCGGCCTCACCGAGCAGCTCGCCGCCGACCCAGGTGGCAGAGGCGAGTGCCTCCCACGGCTCCATGCCCGCCTTCACCATCTCGGTGATCTCCCAGGGCATCTGATTCGCTCGGAGTGAGCCTCCGCCAAAGTCGGTGCCCGCGGCAATCTTCACGCCGGCGGTCCTGGCGAGTCGCAGGCTCTCGTGGGCGGCCTCGCGCCGTTCGGCGATCCGGCCGGGGAAGTCGGCGCCGGTGAATCGCTCCAGGGTGGTGGTGGAACGGAAGGTCTCCCATGACGCCAGGACGGCCAGCGTGGGGACGACGTAGGTGCCTTGCTCCGCCATCAGCCGGGTGAGGTCGGCGTCGAGCCGGGTGCCGTGCTCGATGGCGAGGACGCCGCCTTCCACGGCGACGCGCGCACCGGCGAGCTGGGTGGCGTGGGCGGTCACCGGGACGCCTCCTTCGACGGCGGCGGCGACGGCGCGTCCCACCTCGGCCGCGGTCCACGGCGACATGGTGAGGTCGGGCCCGTCGAGGTAAAGCTTGACGAGATCGGTTCCCGAGGCGATCTCTCGTTCGACGGCAGCGACGAGAGCATCGGCATCTCGCGCCTCCACCGAGGTTCCGGGAGGGAGCGTCCCCTCCTTGGTGACCCACGCTCCGGCGGCGCGGATGTAGGGCCGGTTCCTGCGTCCCGCCCAGTCGTCGCGGACCGACACGGCAAGGCCGCGCTCTTCGTGCTCGTGGGGATGCACCCGGCGGGGAGAGCCGACGTCGCGCGCCCAGCGGGTCCCGGATCGGACCATCAGGTCGCCGTTGTGCTCCGCGGCGGCGAGCAGTGCACCGGTGTCGTCGTCGATGCGGGCGATCCAGTGGGAACCGCCGGGAAGGGTGACGTGGCTGTGGGCGTCGACCATGCCGGGGACGATCGTCGAACCACCGGCGTCGATGACGATCGTGTCGTTCGTGGACGGTGCTCCCTCGTCGGGCCCGAGGTACTCGATCCGACCGTCGACGACCAACAGCGCCTGCCCCAGCGTCAGCTTGGGGGATCGCGCATCGGTGAGGGCGGCGTCGCGGTAGAGGGTGCGCACGGCACGAGGCTACCGATCGTGACGTGTCGAGGGCCCGGGGATACCGGGCCCTCGACCTCGAATGGATGGGCCGATCTCAGGACTCGCAGGAGTACAGGGTCTCCCCGGTCTTGCAGCTGTCTGCCAGCAGACCACCGAAGAGAATGTCATCTCCGGCCTCCCCGAACAGCTGATCCTTGCCGGCCTCCCCGAACAGTTGGTCGTCTCCGTCACCGCCGCGGAGCGTGTCGCCACCGTTGCCGCCACAGATGATGTCGTTGCCGCCGTTGCCTTCGATGACGTCCACGCCGCCGCGACCGTCGATGACGTCGTCACCCTCGGTTCCTTCGAGGTTGTCGGGTCCGTTGGTGCCCACCATCGTCGTGATCATCCCGCCACAAACCTTCGTCTGCTTGGGCGTCTTCACCTTGAATCTGATGGTCGTTTGCTGCCCCGCGGTGACCTGGAAGTGGTCGAATTCCGCCACGCCGTGATGTCCGTTCCAGAACACGGTGTACATCCTCTTGCCGGTGTCGGGGTTCACGAACTCGGAGTTGGCGCAGCCCAAGGCGGAGACTCCGATACCGGTGGCCGAGACCAGGTCGAGGCCGGGTGTGATGGAGGAGAACGTGGCCTTGCCCGCCTCGTTGGTGCACGCATAGTGAGGTGCGCCGTCCCAGAGGAAGACCTCGACGTCCGCCAGTGGCTGGAGGGCACCTGCGGCGTCTCGGAACTGCACCTTGGCAACCACGGTTCCGGTCGCCCTCAGGTCATGCGAGGCGGCCGGCGCCACCGCCGGCACCACCAATGTGAAGATCCCGAACATGATCCCAAATCCGTAGCGAAGCCGGGTTCGATTCATGGCGTCTCCCTTTTCCAAAGGAAGGTGCCCATTGAGCCCCGCGCATCGGGCGCCCTCGTCTCAAGGTCCCCGCCGCACGCACATGTCGCATGGCGGAGTGAATGGTTCTGAAATCCTACACCTCGAGAGTACGGCGGTGATCCGGCCGGCCTCCGGTAGCCTTGCAGCCCCCGGAGGTTTCATGAAGCAGATCACCCACTGGATCGACAACACGACGTACGACGGTGCCATCGACCGGTGGGGCGACGTGTACGACCCGGCGACCGGTCTCGTCCAGGCGCAGGTGGCCATGGCGACGGTGGCTCAGGTCGACGAGGCGGTCGCATCGGCGAAGGCGGCGTGGGAGTCGTGGAGGGACGTGTCGTTGGCACGCCGCACCTCGATCTTCTTCGCATACCGCGACCTCATCGAGAGGCATCGCGAGGACCTCGCCAAACTCCTCGTCTCCGAGCACGGCAAAGTGTTCAGCGATGCTCTCGGCGAGGTGCAGCGCGGTCTCGAGGTGATCGAGTTCGCCTGTGGGATCCCTCAGTTGATCAAGGGCGAGTTCAATGAGAACGTGTCCACGTCGGTCGACACCTACTCGATCCGTCAGCCGGTCGGCATCGTCGCCGGAATCACCCCATTCAACTTCCCGGCGATGGTCCCCATGTGGATGTACCCGATCGCCATCGCCTGCGGCAACACCTTCGTGCTCAAGCCGTCGGAAAAGGATCCTTCGGCGGCGAACCTTTCCGCCGAGCTGTTCATGCAGGCAGGGCTTCCTGTCGGTGTGCTCAACGTGGTCCACGGCGACAAGGTGGCGGTCGACCGCATCCTCACCCACCCCGACATCAGCGCGGTGTCCTTCGTCGGCTCGACGCCGATCGCCCGGTACGTCTACGAGACGGGCACCAAGGCGGGCAAGCGGGTGGCGGCGCTGGGTGGAGCCAAGAACCACATGATCGTGCTCCCCGACGCCGACATGGATCTCGCCGCCGACGCCGCGGTGTCCGCGGCCTACGGCTCGGCGGGCGAGCGGTGCATGGCGATCTCGGTGCTGGTCACCGTCGGCGACGCCGCCGATCGGCTCCTCCCCAAGGTGATGGATCGGCTCGAGAAGGTCAAGGTGGCGTCCGGGCTCGAGGACGGCGCCGAGATGGGCCCGCTGGTCACCGCGCAGCATCGCGACAAGGTCGCCGGATACATCGACAAGGGCGTCGCGGAGGGGGCGACGCTGGTCGCCGACGGCCGCAACCTGATTGGAGAGCAGGACGGCTTCTTCGTAGGCCCCACGCTCTTCGACCACGTCACGCCCGACATGGCCATCTACCAGGACGAGATCTTCGGTCCGGTCCTGTCCATGGTACGGGTGGACACCTACGACGACGCGATGCGATTGCTCCACGACAACCCGTGGGCGAACGGCGTGGCGATCTTCACCAACGACGGCGGCGCAGCCCGAAAATTCCAGAACGAGGTCGAGGTGGGGATGGTCGGCATCAACGTGCCGATCCCGGTGCCGATCGCCTACCACTCGTTCGGAGGGTGGAAGGCATCGCTCTTCGGTGACGCCCGTATGTACGGGATGGAGGGCGTCAACTTCTACACCCGGCTCAAGGTGATCACCTCGCGGTGGCCCGACCCGACCCACCGCGGCGTGAACCTCGGGTTTCCCCAGATGAACTGA
>DATECY010000180.1:0-18297 GCA_035286665.1 Acidimicrobiia bacterium | reverse complement strand
GGGGATTTTCAGGGGGACGGTGGTGGTCGGCGCCCCGCGCGATGATGATGCCGGCTCGAATGCGGGTTCGGCCTACGTGTTGGAGACTTCCGACGACGGCTCGACCACGACTTCGTCGTCGACCACCACCACGTCGTCGACCACTACCTCGACCACGACATCGACCACGGTTGCGGGGGGTTCGGTGGATTCTGATGGTGACGGGTTTGCTGATGATGTGGATAACTTCCCTGAGGTATTTTCGGCGTGTGGGGGTGCTCAGGCGACGGTGCTGGGGACCGAGGGTGCCGAGGTGTTGGTGGGTGCCGGGGGAGACGACGTGATCATGGGCCTGGGTGGTGCCGACACGATCAAGGGTCGTGGGGGTGATGATGTGATATGTGCCGGCGAGGGTGATGACCGGGTGTTGGGGGGTGGGGGTCGGGACACCCTGTTGGGTGAGGGGGGTGCGGATGATCTGCGGGGGGGCGGCAAGGGTGATTTGGTGCGGGGTGGCGACGGTGATGATGTGATCCGGGGTGGTCGTGGCGGCGATTCGTTGGATGGGGAGGCCGGGGTGGATGTGGTGTTTGGGGGTGGGGGCGCCGACTTCTGTCTCGCCGAGACCGTCACCGGCTGCGAAGCCCCCTAGAACAAGCCCCGGGCCCTCAGGTCTGGGCGGACCACCTGAGCGTTCTCACTGGCCTAGACGCGATGTAAGGCCGGGTGCGCGCTCTTGGGGGCGTCTCGGTCGTTTTCCTCCCCCGGAAGGGGGAGGTGGCCCGGAGGGCCGGAGGGGGCAGCCCGGTTGGTCTGGTGCCCCCCTCCCGGTTTCGCCGTACTCCCCCCTGCGGGGGGAGAGACGATGGAGACGGCGTCCCTATGCCTTCCCATCCTCCTTGTCGGCCCAGATCTCTTTGATGGCGCCGAGGCTGGACAGCACCGCGGTGGCCTCGATGGGGAGGAACAGCTTGGTGGCCTGCCCGTTGGCGATCTCGCCCAGGGCCTGCAGGTAGCGGATGGCGATCAGGTCGGGCGTCGGGTTGCCGGTGTGGATCGCTCCGAATACCCGCTCGATCGCCTGGCCTTCGCCTTCGGCGACGGTGAGCTTCTGGAACTTCTCCGCCTCGGCGACCTCCTTGATGGCCTGTGCCTGGCCCTGGGCCTCGAGGATCCGGGCCTCTTTGACGCCCTCGGCTTTGAGGATGGCTCCTCGCTTCTGACCTTCGGCCTCGGTGACGGTGGCGCGGCGGTCGCGTTCCGCCTTCATCTGTCGGTGCATCGCCTCGGTGATGTCCGGTGGCGGGTCGATCCGCTGGATCTCGACGCGCACCACCCGGGTGCCCCACACGTCGGTGGCCTCGTCGAGAACCGTGCGCAGCTGGGTGTTGATCATGTCGCGTGAGGTCAGTGCCTCGTCCAACTGGAGTTCACCGACGATGTTCCTCAGGTTGGTCTGGGCGAGCTTGGTGGCGGCGAGGATGAAGTTGGCGACGTTGTACTTCAGCTTCACCGGGTCCGTCGCCTGGTAGTAGACGACCGCGTCGACGGTGACCACCACATTGTCCTTGGTGATGACCTCCTGAGGCGGCACGTCGACCACCTGCTCGCGCATGTCCACCCGCCGGATGCGCTCGATGAACGGGACGATGATCCGCAGGCCGGGATCGACCATCCGGTCGAACCTGCCAAAGCGCTCGACCAGGCCCTTCTCGAACTGCGTGACGATCTTCAGTGATCGCGCCACGACGATCAGAAAGACGACTCCGACGACGATCAAGACGGTTGCGATGGGACTCATGCTGTTCCTTCCTCAGTCGGTCGGTTCGACGACGAGCCGTGTGCCCCGGACCTCGGTCACCCGCACCTCGGTGCCCTCGGGGATGAGGACCCCATCGGTGGTCGCTCGCCACAACTCGGTATCCATCTTCACCCTGCCCAATCCCGTGGCGGGGTCGATGGTCTCGATGACGCGTGCCCGCTGCCCGACGAATCGGTTCGCTCCCACATTGGGCTGTTTCTGATCGCCCCGCTTGACGAAGTTCCGGAGGAGGTACAGGGCTATCGCCGAGACGATGAGAAAGACGCCCAGCTGTATGGCCTCGGCCCCATTGAGGAAGGCGACGACGGCAGCAGCGGCGGCGCCGATGGCGAACGGAAGCATGAAGAATCCTGCGGTCGCGATCTCGGCGACGGTGAGCACCGCTGCTGCGATCACCCAGAACCATCGCCAGGCTTCGATGCTCATCGGCATGCCTCCCTTGGGTCGGCACCGTCACGTCGGACGGCGTCATCCCCTTCAGTATCGCGGACGCGGAGGACCAATACGCCGCGAGGGAGTAGTTACTTGGCGACGTCGATCACCAACCGCAGCGGATCCTGCATCACCTGGACCGTGAACGGCTTCTGGCCGGTCAAGCCGAGCACCCAGGTCATGTACGCCTCGAAGTCGTCCACGAACTGCAGTTCCACGACCGGGTCCATACCGGGGTCGATCGTGGTGTCGCCGACGTAGACGAGGGTCCCCGTGTTGATGTCGTACAGGGCACCGGGAACGACCTGGATCCGAAGGAACGCCGAACCGAGTACCGGGACGGCTTCGCCCGACCCACCTCCGACGAAGGGAGGCGAGGCGTAGCCGACGTCGTACATCGGGGTGCCCGAACCGATGAAGTCGAACACGACCCTGACGAAGTTGCCGTGGTCACCAAACCGAACGTCGGTGAGGGTCGGGCCGGGTGAGCCCACCTGGGTCGCATTCGACTTGGTGGTGGTGTCGCCTTCGAAGGGGATCGTGGTGGTGGTCGGCCCGGCCGTCGTCGTGGAGGCAGGCGCCGTGGTGGTCGTGGTGGTCGATGCGGTAGAGGTGGTTGTCGCCACCGCGGTCGTCGAGGTGGCCTGGGTGGTGGCCGCCGCCTGGGTGGTGGTCGTGGCGTCGCCTCGAGTGAGCACCACGATCGCCACCAGGGCGGCTCCGGCGATGAGCATCCCCGCCAGGATGGCGATGAGCGTGGAGGAGCGGCTGTTCACCGACGGAAGGGTACAACGAGAAGGCACCCAGGTCTTGTCCCCCCTCCCATTCCGATGGGAGTAGTTGGGGAGGGAACGATCCGGTCAGGCCCGTCGACTGCGCTGGCATTGGCTCTTCGCCTGACGGCTCATCGCGGTGCGGCCCGGGTCCCTGCCCAGGCCGCCGAGGCTCCGCCTATCGGCGGAGCCTCTACGAGCCGTCGGGCGTCGGGCACGGTTCTTCGAGTGTCTGCTGTCTGGTGGCGCCGGCCACTCCTTGGCCATGTCGACATGGGCGCAGATGGCGACGATGGGGGCGTTCGGCACTATGACGTGGGCCTGATGTACTTGAGTGTCGAGTCGGATGGAGCACCAAACCGAGAGCGGGCCGGAGAAGGCGCCCTCTTTGCTGGCCGGGGCCGTTCGCGCCGAGTGGTCCGAGCTGGGGAGGCTGGGCCGCAGCACCCTGGTGGCGGCGGTGGTTTCCGGCATTGTGGCGGTCGTGTTGGCGGTGTCCATCCCTCGGCTGGCCGAGCACTACCTGATCGAGGGGGAGATCGACTCGTTACAGCGCGCCATCGATGATCTCGTTGCGGGTGGTGTGCTCGACACCGCGTCAGATCGGTTGGATCCCGTTGCCCTCAACGAGGCGATCGAACTCCGGCTCTCCGGGCGGGAGGTGGAACGGATCAAGATCTGGGCGCGAGACGGCGAGGTGATCTACTCCGACGCCGGCTACCTGGTGGGGAACACCTATCGGGTGTCCGAATCCGTCCGTGCCGCGTTTCGAGGTGAGGCCCGGGCCGGAAGGCCAAGACTCGATCAGCCGGACAATGTCGGTGAGGCCGGCCTCGGCGAACTCCTCGAGTACTACATCCCTGTTCCCGCCTCCTCGGGAGAGATCATCGCGGTGTACGAGGTCTATGAACGCGCCGCACCCTTGTTGCACACCGTGGGAAAGATTCGCGGCTATGTCTTCATCAGTGTCGGGATCGGCATCGGGCTGCTCACCGTCCTGCTCGGCGTGCTCATCTTCCGTAATGGTGTTTACATCATGCGGCGGAGGCGCCAGGCCGAGCAGTTGCTCGGCGATCTGATCCGAAGCCAGGACCTGGAACGAACCCAGATCGTGGGAGCGCTTCACGACGACATCGGGCAGCCCCTGTATCGGATTCACTTCGGTATCGAGGACTGCCGGGCACGCGTCGAGCCGGGGAGCGAGGTGGACCGCGAGCTCGCCCGCATTGGCATGCTCACTCGCGAGGTGGACGCCCGGCTCCGTTCCGAACTGCGGTTGCTCACCGCTGGGGCCGGAGTCGACCTGGATTTGCCCACTGGGCTTCGAGATCTCGCTGAGATCGCCGGACAGGAAGCGGGACTGCCGGTTGAACTGGTACTCGATGGCGACCTCTCGCTTCCTCCCGTCAACCGAGCGGTGCTCCTGCGAACCGCCCAGGAGGCGGTGGTCAACATCCGCAAGCACGCGTACGCCACACAGGTCGAGATCAGGGCGGTGCGGCGGGGCGACACCTTGGTGCTGGATGTCACCGACGATGGCGTCGGCATCAGTCGGCGCCCAGGTCTGGGCATCATGACCACCAAGCAGCGCCTTGAAGCGATCGGCGGCGGCCTCAGTGTTCGCCCGCGGCGAGGTGGAGGGACGGTGTTTCGGGCCTGGGTGCCCACGCTCGGGTGGGAGCAGGAGCGATGAGGGTCATCATCGCCGACGATCACCGCATCGTTCGTGAGGGCCTGAAGCTCATACTCGCCCACGACCCAAGCATCTCGATAGTGGCCGAGGTGGGCGACGGGGCGGAGCTGCTCCAGGTGTTGCAGTCCACGGAGGCCGATGTCGTGCTGCTGGATGTGAGGATGCCGACCTGTTCCGGTCTGGAGGTGCTCGAGCGACTACAGGCCGCCAAGATGTCAGCGAGGGTCATTGTCCTCTCCATGTACGACGACCCCGCCCACGTGAGGCGGGCCATCGAGCTCGGGGCGGCGGGCTACCTTCTCAAGAGCGCGAGTCGCGAGGAGCTGTTGAGCGCCCTGCACGTCGTTGCCGCAGGCGGGTCGTACGTCCAGGGAGAGCTCACCGGTCCGCTGGTTGCCCGTATGGCGTCCCCCACGAGGAATCGAATGGTGGCCGACATCGACGTGGAGAGTCGCCGCCTTCTCGAGTTGCTCGTTGCCGGTCACGACAACCGGGCGATCGCAGCCGAGCTGGACGTGTCCGAGGCTGCGATCAAGGGTCGCCTCCACAGGCTCTACTCGACACTCGGCGTCAGCAGACGGTCGGAGGCGGTGGCGGTGGCGCTTCGGACGGGTCTCGTGCCGTAGGGTGTCACCGAAGGTGTTGCCCGATCGGGATTGACGCATCATCGTCGGGGATTCTCGAGGCTCGAGGCCCCGATCGGGCCGAAAGTCCTCATCCCGGTATCGCCCGGTCATCCGATCACCGCGACTTCCGGTGCCCGTTGTGGTCCGTCCGGCGCTGACGCCGGCGCGACACACCCCGTACCTTCGAAGAAACTCGACCGAAGAAACTCGACCGAGGTTGCCGAACGCCGCTGTCACCGCTCACAATCGGGAGGTTGGACGTGAAGATCATGGGACGATGGCTCCTTTTCCTTGCCGCGGTCATGCTTGTCACCGCGTGTGGCGACGACGCTTCAGGGTCTTCGGAGGCGACGAGTGCGACGACAACGACCACCGCAGCCATTACCACGACCACCGCGGCTGTTACTACGACTGCTGCAGCGGTGACGACGACTGCCGCAACGGTGACGACCGCAGCGGGTACGACCGTACCTTCGATCGATGCAGTTGCCGCGGTGATCACCGTCGACGGGGATGCCTCCGATTGGAGTTCAGTCCCCGGGTTGGACCTGACCCTCCGCCCGATCGAGGGTGAGGAGCAGATCCCGGACTACGCGTCAAGCGTCAAGGTCGCATACGACGACGAGTTCCTCTACATGCTGTTCACGGTCGATGACGACTTCAACTGGAGTGCCGACGACCCCCACTTCGCGGGTTCCGTCGCGGTGATGTGGGCCATCGAAGCCACCGCCGGTACCGGCATGGGGTCCGATGACAAGGGTGCGGTCGAGGACGATGCCTACAACAGCCTGGGGATGGTCGATATCTGGCACTGGGAGCTCGAGTGCGCTCTCGGTGAAGACCAGGGTGGGGCAGTCAGCGGCCCCGGCGACAAAGACCCGGGGAACGATGCCGGCTGTAACTTCGACGACGAGTGGTCCAGCGACCCCGCCATCCGGGAGGACGACAACGGCGCCGGTGCCGAGAACAGCCTGCTTGGTGTGTTCTCCCACTCCAACCCGGTCGAGGACGGTGCGGGCACATGGATCTTCGAGATCCGTCGTCCACTCCAGACCAGTGATGCCACCGATGCTCAGTTCGCCGCCGGAACCACCGCGTTGATGGGTGTGGCCTACTGGGACCCCGACATGTCGCCTGAGGGCTGGGAAGCCGCTGACCACGTCCAGTCCACCAGCGAGGGTTGGATCGAGGTCAACCTGTAGGACTCCTGACGCGGGTGGGAGGCAGGCATGCGTGAATCTGGCTGGCAATCTCACGACCGGGTGAGTCGTCGGGTGCCCGTCACGGTCGTCTTGCTGCTCGCCGTCGCGGTTGGCGCAATCGCGGCAACCCGGTGGCGAGCCAGGCCGGCGTTGGCGGTGGTGGTCGGAGCGGTCGCCGTCGGTACGGCGTTGCTGGTGCGCCACCGTGCCAGGACGAGGCGGCCCCGCCGATCGAATGGCGAAGCCTCCCCGAATCCCTGCCTCTCACCCCAGTCGGTGGAGAGTTCCACGCCGATTTCGGATGACTCCGACACGGTGGATGCGGAGCGTCGCATGTTGCTGAAGGCGCTCGGCTTCGGATTGCTTGGTGCCTCACCGATCTTGATCGCTCCAGGATTCGCAGAACGAGTGGTCCGCAACACCATTACCGGAGACGGACTCCTCGGTGAGCGTGCTGCGGGTGAGTTGACGCGTGGGCCTGCCCTCGGTCGCCAGGGCCGTATACGCCAGTGGTCGATGATCGTCGATCTGCGTTACTGCGACGGCTGTCAGAGTCAGGGCACGCCACCGCAGTGCTCCCTGGCCTGTATCGAGGGCCACCTCGCACCGGAACCCATGGAGTGGATCGAGGTCTACGAGAGTGGCCTGGAAGGCGGCGGCACCCAGTTCATCCCGACACCTTGTCAGCAGTGTCAAAACCCTCCCTGCGTCAATGTCTGCCCTGTGGGGGCCACCTTCTCCACACCCGAGGGGACCGTGCTCATCGATCAAGGTCGGTGCATCGGGTGTCGGATCTGCATGGCGGCATGCCCCTACGACCGTCGGTTCTTCGTCTGGGGTGACCCGCCGGTACCGCCGGAGGCACACCTTGCCCATTACTCGCCGGAGACTCAGGTGCCCGCCCGGCGAGGCACGGTGATGAAGTGCGATTTCTGCCCCGACATGGCGCGTGCCGGGACTCTCCCCTTCTGTGTTCAGGCCTGTCCCAACGACGCCATCTACTACGGGGACCTCGAGGAGGACATTGCCACCAACGGCAAGGGGATCGTGCGGGCGTCGCGGTTCCTCTCCGAGAACTCGGCCTATCGGCTCCAAGAGCACCTCGGCACCCAACCTCGGGTGTACTACATCCCTGGTCATGGTGAGTCCGTGGGACGAGATCCGTATGACGCAGGTCGCCAAGCCACGAGATGGCCGTGGATGGAGCGAGCGGAAGGATCAACGACATGGAGCCGATGACTCGTTGGCACGAACGCCTGGTTCAGAAGACGATTCACCCGCTCCTCCGGACCACCCCCATGTATCGGGCATGGGTCGGGTTCCTCCTTGCGGTCATCGCTTGGGCGGTCTACGCCTACAGCCAGCAGCTTCGTCACGGCCTGGTGGTCACGGGGATGCGGGATCGGATCTCGTGGGGTCTCTACATATCCCTATTCGTGTTCTTCCTCGGGATCAGTTATGCGGGCACGCTGATCTCGGCGATCCTGCGGGCCTCACACGCCCGATGGCGGGCGCCGGTGACGCGGATGGCCGAGTTCATCACCGCGGTCGCCCTCTTGACCGGCGCGGCGTTCGTACTCATCGACATGGGCCGTCCGGACCGCATCCTGAACGTCTACCGATTCGGGCGGTGGCAGTCCCCGATCATGTGGGATGTGATCGCGGTCACCACCTACCTCACCGCCAGTGTCCTCTATCTGCTGATGCCGATGATTCCCGACCTCGCCCTGTTTCGGGATCACCTCAAGGGCAGGGTGGGGCCGATTCGCGAGTGGCTCTATCGATCGGCGGCGCTCAATTGGATCGGGACGCCTGGCCAGAAACGTGCCCTGACGAGGGGGATCGTCGTGCTCATGATCGTGATCATCCCGATCGCGGTCTCGGCACACACCGTGGCGTCGTGGATCTTCGGCATGACGCTCCGAGTCGGTTGGAACTCCAGCGTCTTCGGGATCCTGTTCGTGACCGGTGCCATCTTCTCAGGGGTGGCGACCCTGGTGATCGTGATGGCGATCCTGCGCAGGATCTACCACTGGGAGGAGTACGTCACCGAGAAGCACTTCCGCTACCTCGGGTATCTCCTCGGAATCTTTGCGGCGATCATGTTCTACCTGAACGTCAGTGAGTACCTGACGGCCGGCTTCAAACTCGAGGAGGGCGAGCAGTTCACCTTCCATCAACTGTTCGTCGACGAGTTCTCGGGACTGTTGATCTTCTTCCTCTTCGGCGGCCTCGCCCTTCCGGTGCTCCTGATGCTCTACCGGCGCACCAGGACCATCGCCGGGGTGGTCATCGCTGCCGTCCTCGTCGATGTCGCCATGTTCATCGAGCGATACCTCATCGTCGTCGCTGGGCTCCGAAACCCGACCATGCCTTATGAGCCGGCGGACTACTTCCCGTCCTGGGTGGAGTGGTCGATCTTCGCGGGTGGTCTCGCCTTCTTCACTCTTGCCATCACGATCGCCGTCAAGGTGTTCCCGATGCTGGCCGTCTGGGAGATGGTGGAGGAGAGGGAGGAAGCGCTCGGCGGTGAGGCGTCCCGTGAACCGGTGCCGTTCGACGCCGCGGAGTTCGATGAACTGATGGTGCCTTCTGCTCTGGAGGAGAGCCCGTCATGAAGGCGATCTCTCACGGTGCGACGCGGTTGGCCGTACTGACGAGCGCGGTGCTGGCCGTGATGGTCTTCTCGTCGCCATCGGCCTGGGCCGGTGACATCATGGTGTCGGTCGGCGCTCCAGCCTCGGCAGTGGTGGGGAGCACGGTCGAGGTACAGGTCACGGTCACCTCGGAAGGGCTGCCGGTCGGCGGGGCGGAGGTGTCGCTCTCGTATCGGGCGACATTCGGGGGGGTCTCGGAATTCGTCGAACTCGATCAGGGGACGACCGACGAGAACGGTTTTGTCGCGCTCCACTACGAGCAACGGGCGGAGGACAACGACGAGATGCGGGTGGAGTACCTGGGACCGGAGGAGGGGGCGGTCGACGCCGCGGTGTTCGATATTGCAGTCGAGCCCGGCGGTGTTCAGCAGTATCGATCTCAGGCGGGCATTTCCATCCCGTGGCTGAAAGGTTCTGCCGTGATCGGGCTGATCACCGTCGTGTGGTCGGTCATCGCGTACTCCGCCTTCCAGCTGGTGCTCATCGGTCGTCGAGGTGAGCGCCCCGCTGCACGAGGAGTCTGGGTAGCGCCCGGCAACGAGGAGGGGTCGGCCTGGATCGGGCTGGTCCTCGCCGCGGTGACGTTGATCACTGCTGTGGGGATGGTGATCGTGTTTGTGCGGAATCCTCTGACCCACGGAAATCTCGGTGATCCCGCCGGCAGCCAGCGGGTTCCCTACGGCCTGGTGGGCGAGGAATACGTCTACACGGGTCTTGGGCTCACGGACTCACTGCCCGCCGATAGCGAGGATCCGGCGCACGATGGGGCTCTGCGGTGGATTCGGGCGGGTTGTGTGAGCTGTCACGGGATCGGTGCCCTTGGCGGCGAGGTCGGGCCCGACATGTCCGATGTCGAGTCACTGAAGAACCTCATCAGGGATACGAGGCGAGGTCCCGAAGGCATGCCCCGGTACGACGAGGGAGCCCTCTCCGATGCAGACCTGGCCATGATCTACGCGTGGTTGGAGGAGGGCACCCCCTCGGCTCATCCGTGATCGGGGGGTTCGATTGTGACCAGGGTTCGTTGCCGTGTCGCCACTGCCCATTGCTCTAGCCAACCACCAGCTCCCCTTCGCTCACCCCGACCTTCACCGTGTCCCCGGGGCCGACCCGACCCTCGAGGATCTCGACGGCGAGGCGGTCCTCGATCTCCTTGCGGATCAGCCGCTTGAGGGGGCGGGCACCGTAGACCGGGTCATGACCGTGCTCGGCGAGCCAGGTCCGCGCCCCCGGGGAGACCTCGAGGTCGATGCGCCGGTCGGCGAGGCGCCGGCCGAGCAGGCCGACCTGGATGTCGACGATCTCGGCCAACTGCTCGACGGTGAGCCGTCGGAACACGACGGCGTCGTCGATGCGGTTGAGGAACTCGGGCCGGAAGTGGGTGCGCACCACGGCCATCACCCGCTCGGCGACGACCTCATCCGGGAGGCTCGGATCGATCGACTCCGATCCCAGGTTCGAGGTCATGATCAGCACCACGTTGGCGAAGTCCACGGTCCGACCGTGGCCGTCGGTGAGGCGGCCATCGTCGAGCAGCTGCAGGAGCGTGTTGAACACCTCCGGGTGCGCCTTCTCCACCTCATCGAGGAGAACCACCGCATAGGGGCGGCGGCGGACCGCCTCGGTCAGCTGGCCGCCCTCCTCGTAGCCGACGTAGCCAGGAGGGGCGCCGATGAGGCGGCTCACCGTGTGCTTCTCCTGGTACTCGGACATGTCGATGCGGACCATCGCCCGCTCGTCGTCGAAGAGGAACTGGGCGAGGGCACGCGCCAGTTCGGTCTTGCCGACGCCGGTGGGGCCGAGGAACAGGAACGACCCGATCGGCCGCCCGCGCTCGGCGAGACCGGCGCGCGACCGCCGGATCGCATTGGCCACCGCGGACACCGCGGTGTCCTGACCGATCACCCGCTGGTGGAGATACTCCTCGAGCCGGACGAGCTTGTGGATCTCGCCCTCCATGAGGCGCGAGACCGGGATGCCGGTCCATCGACTGACGACCTCGGCGACGTCCTCCTCGTCGACCTCCTCCTTGAGCATGGTGAGTCCGGCCTGGAGCTTGGCCAAGGCGTCGTTCTCGTCGGAGAGGGCCTTGGCCAACTCGGGGAGGGCGCCGAACTTCAGCTCGGCGGCGCGTTGCAGGTCGCCGTCGCGCTCGGCGCGCTCGGAGGCGGCGCGGGTCTCCTCGATCCGCTCCTTGGTCGTTCGGATGGCGGCGATCGCCTCCTTCTCCCGGGTCCAGTGCGCGGTGAGGCGATCGAACTCCTCGGTCGCGTCGGCCAACTCGGCCTCGAGGGCGGCGAGGCGCTCCTTCGACGGCGCGTCGCTCTCCTTGCGGAGCGCGGCACGCTCGATCTCCAGCTGACGGCGGCGTCGTTCCAACTCGTCGATCTCCTCGGGCATAGAGTCGATCTCGATGCGGAGGCGGCTGCCCGCCTCGTCGATGAGGTCGATCGCCTTGTCGGGGAGGTGGCGCCCGGTGATGTACCGGTCGGAGAGCACGGCAGCGGCGACGAGCGCCGAGTCGGTGATGCGGACCCCGTGGTGGATCTCGTAGCGCTCCTTGAGCCCGCGCAGGATGCCGACGGTGTCCTCGACGCTGGGAGGCTCCACCAGCACCGGCTGGAAGCGGCGCTCGAGGGCGGCGTCCTTCTCGATGTACTTGCGGAACTCGTCGAGGGTGGTGGCCCCGATCATCCGCAGCTCGCCGCGCGCCAACATCGGCTTGAGCATGTTGGAGGCGTCCATCGACCCCTCGGCGGCGCCGGCGCCGACGATGGTGTGCATCTCGTCGATGAAGGTGATGATCTCTCCGGCGGCGGCCTTGATCTCGTCGAGGACGGCCTTGAGCCGCTCCTCGAACTCACCGCGGTACTTGGCACCGGCGACCATCGCACCGAGGTCGAGCCCGATCAACTTCTTGCCCTTGAGGCCTTCGGGGACGTCGCCGGCGACGATCCGTCCGGCGAGGCCTTCGACGATGGCGGTCTTGCCGACGCCGGGCTCGCCGATGAGGACGGGATTGTTCTTGGTACGGCGCGACAGCACCTGGATGACGCGACGGATCTCCTCGTCGCGTCCGATCACCGGGTCGAGCTTGCCCCGCCGGGCCAGATCGGTCAGGTCGCGGCCGTACTGGGCGAGCGCCTCCATGGTGGCCTCGGGGTCCGGGGAGGTGACGCGGTGCGGGCCGCGCAGGTCGGCGAGGGCACCCAGCATCGATTCGCGGTCGGCACCGGCGGAACGCAGAGCCTCGCCGGCACTCGTCTTGGCGGCGGCGAGGGCGAGGAGCAGGTGCTCGACGGACAGGTAGTCGTCCTTCAGCCGCTTCCGCTCGGCGTCGGCGGCCTCGAGGACGGCCACGGTGGCGCGATCGAACTGCGCCTCGGCGCCTCCGTGGACCTTGGGAAGGCGGTCGATGGCTTCGAGCATTCGGTTGCGCAGGGCCACCGGGTCGACCGACAACCGGCCGAGGAGGGGGTAGGCGAGGCCGTCCTGGTCGGCGAGCACGCCGAGGACGAGGTGCTCAGGGGTGACCATCTGGTTGGAGCGGCTGGCCGCATCGTCGCGTGCCGCTTCGAGGGCCTTGCGGGCCCGGTTGGTGAAGGTGTTCAGATCCATGTCGACACCAACCTGTTAGTTGAGATGGTTCTTCCAAGAAATCTGAGTCTTATCATATCAGGTTCCACCCGGTGGCAGCCCGGGTACTGTCGGGGTCATGGACGTCGTCGGCTGGCTGCTGCGCGGGGATCCGGCGATCCGCTGGCAGGCCATGCGCGACATCGTGGACGCTCCGCCGCCGGCAGCCGTCACCGCCGAACGGGACCGGGTCGCCACCGAGGGATGGGGCTCCCGGTTGCTGGCGCTCCAGGGTGACGACGGCCAATGGGCAGACTCGGTCTACTCGAAGAAGTGGATCTCGACCACCTACAGCCTGCTGTTGTTACGCCGCCTCGGAGTGGACCCCGACGCCGAAACGGTGGTCGCCGCGATCGACCGGGTGCGCGCCGGGGTGACGATGGGCCGCGGCCCGTTCTTCGCCTACCGGGGGGAGACCTGTGTCACCGGGATGGTCCTCGCTCTCGGCGCCTACTTCGACCGCGACCGGGCGACGAGCGATCTCGTGCTCGAGTACCTCCTCACGGAACAGCTCGCCGACGGGGGGTGGAACTGTGAGGCGGCACGGAAGGGGTCGGTGGTGTCGTCGTTCAACACCACGATCACCGCCCTCGAGGGTCTCCACGAGTACGAGACGACCTACGGGGCCGACCCGGCGATCACCGCTGCCTGGCGCCGTGGGGCCGGGTACCTGCTGGAGCGACGCCTCCTGCGCAGCCTGCGGACCGGGAACGTGATCAACAGCCAGTGGAAGCTGTTCTCGTTTCCGCCCCGCTGGCACTACGACGTGCTCAGGGGCCTCGACCATCTGCGCGGCGCCGGCATGGCGCCGGATCCGCGCTGCGACGAGGCGCTCGATCTGGTAGAGGCCAGGCGGACCGCCGATGGGCGCTGGCCGTTGCAGAACCACCACCGAGGCCGCGAGCACTTCCGTATGGAAGAACCGGGGGAGCCCAGCCGATGGAACACCCTGCGTGCCGTGCGGGTGCTCCGCTGGGCGGGGCGATCCTGAGGTGCTCGAGTGCCGTGGTCAGCGAGTGGTGGGAATCAGGCGCCGCCGTCGACGGTTGTACGGGTGATGCCGAAAGCAACGTGGAACGGAGCGGTCGTCGCCGAGAGCGGTGACACGGTCGTCGTCGAGGGGAATCACTACTTCCCGTCGACGGCGCTCAACGAGGAGTACCTCGTGCCCTCTGACCGCACCAGCGTGTGCGGGTGGAAGGGCACCGCCTCGTACTACGACGTCGTGGTGGGAGGGGAGACCCTCCCGGCGGCGGCGTGGTACTACCCCGATCCCCTTGCTGCGGCAGCACAGATCACCGGGCGCGTCGCCTTCTGGCGGGGTGTCCACGTAGAGCCGTAACCGACTGCCCCTCCCCGACGACCCCGGCCCACCCCCGGGGCCGTCGGCGCGTCCGGGGTTGCGTGTCGGTGTCGCCCGGGATATTTCGAACGACCGTCGAGATGGTGTGTATACTATGCGTATGGCACGAGTCAACGTCTACCTTCCAGAGAAACTTGCCGCGGAGGTGAAGGCCGTCGGCATGAATGTGTCCCAGATCGCCCAGCGGGCACTGCGGGACGAACTCGCCGGCGGTCGCACCAACGCCTGGCTCGCCGAGGTGAGGCGATTCGGACCGACCGGTGTCACCGCGGAGGAAGCGTTGCGGGCGGTCAGGGAAGCCAAGGACGAACTGGAGGGGAAGAGTGCCTGACCACGCAGTCGTGGTCGATGCCTCCGCCATCGTCGAGATCCTGACTGCGGGCGGCCTTGCCGAGGCCGTCGATCGACGCATGGCCGACCACACGCTCCATGCGCCGGCGCACCTCGACGCCGAGGTCCTCTCTGCCCTCGGCCGGCTTCATCGTGCCAGGATCGTCTCGGCGCGGCTGGTCTCATCGCGAATTGCCGCATTGGCGGTCGCACCGATCGAGAGGCACCCGCTTCCGCCGTTGCTGGCTGGTGCGTGGAAGCGGCGCGGCAATCTGAGGTTGGTCGACGCCTTGTACGCCGAGCTGAGCGCGCAGCTTCATCTTCCACTGATCACGACCGATCGGGGGTTGGCCGCCGCGGTGGCGTCCGCCGAGCTGATCGAAGACTGAGGGGCCGGGGGGAGTCTGTCTCCCCCTCCCACTTGGTGGGAGGGGGTTGGGGGGAGGGCATCGACCCTGGACAAGCCTGCCGCGCGGCAGGTGATCGAGGCAAGATGCCCCCTGCGCTCGCTCACTCCGTTCCCTGGCGCCTCCCCCATCGGAATGGGAGAGGCAGGAGACTCCTACCGCTCGATCACGCTCCGCCGCGGCACGTCGGGGAGCCGCGAGCCCACGGGTGAGGACAGTCCGGCGTCGGCGAGGCGCTGCTGGGACTCACCGAGCAGTCGGCGCAGCCGGGTCACCTGGTGTTGCAGGCGTTCGATCTCGACGCGTAGATCGAGGATCTGGCGGACGCCTTCGAGGTTGGCACCGGCGTCGGTGAGTTCTTGGATGAGCCCGAGTCGCTCCAGGTCCTCGGCCGAATAGCGCCGGGTGCCCCCCGGCGTCCGGTAGGGATTGATCAGGCCGCGACGCTCGTAGATCCGCAGCGTCTGTGGGTGCACCCCCGCCAGCTCGGCGGCGACCGAGATGATGTAGACCGCTTCGCGTCGTTCGACCATGATCAGACTCCCAGGTGCTCGCTCGGGCTCGTGTCTTTCTCCACATCGCGCAGTCGCTCGAGAAGCGAGCGCTGTTCGTCGGACAAGTCGCGAGGGACTTCGAGGTCGACGACGACGAGCAGGTCACCGGTGCCCTTCGGCGTGGCGACCCCCTTGCCGGACACGCGGAAGGTCTTTCCGGGCTGGGTGCCGGCGGGAATCTTCAACGTCACCTTCCCGTCCAGGGTGGGGGCGTCCAACTCGGTGCCGAGCGCCGCATCCACGAAGGAAAGCGGTAGGTGCACCTTGAGGTTCCGACCCGATCGGGCGAAGATCGGGTGCTTCGCCACGCGAACCCGGACGTACAGGTCGCCGGTGCCGCCGCCGTTGGCGCCGGGGAGTCCCTTGCCCCGGACACGAATCCGCGCTCCGTCGTCGACGCCGGCCGGAATCCTCACCTGGACCTCGCGGGTGCCCGATGGCCCATCCACGGTGAGGGTTCGGGTCGTGCCCGAAATCGCCTCGTGGAAGCTCAGCGACACGTCGGACTCGAGGTCGGCGCCCTTCTGCGGGCCTGGGCGGCCACGCCGTCCGAACAGGTCGCCGAACCCGCCGAACCCGGCTCCGCCGAACAGGTCGCCAAGGTCCTCGACGTGGACGTACTGGGTGTTGTGGGTCCCGCTCGGCCCTCCGGCCCACGCCCCGCGGGCGAATGCCGCGCGAGCCTGGTCGTACTCCTTGCGCGTCTCGGGGTCGGACAAGACCTGGTTTGCCTCGCCGATCTCCTTGAAGCGGCTCTCCGACGCCTCGTCGCCGGGGTTGTTGTCGGGGTGATACTGATGAGCGAGTTTGCGGTAGGCCTTCTTGATGTCGCGGTCGGCCGCGGACTGCTCCACGCCGAGAACGGCGTAGTAGTCCTTCTCCATCCACTCGCGACGGACGGTCACTGCCCGGGACCTCCCTCGTCGATGTCGGAAGCCGCAACGTTCACCAGGGTCGGGCGGATCACCCGGCCGTGGAGGGTGTAGCCGCGACGCATCTCGGCGGTCACCACCAGATGTCCGTCGCCGCCTCCGGCGACGGCCTCGTGGATCTCGGGATCGAAGGGCATGCCCAGGGCGGCGACCGGCGCCAGCCCCTCCTGAGAGAGGACGTCCATCAGCTGCTGATGGGTGCCCTTGATACCGGTCACCACGGCCGCGTCGGCATTCGCCGGGAGATGGGCGATGGCCGCGTCGAGGGAGTCGAGTACCGGCAACAGGCCCAGGATCACTCGGTGCGCGGCACGGTCGACCGTCTCGGAACGTTCGCGCGCCGCACGCTTGCGGTAGTTGTCGAACTCGGCAGCGATCCTGCGCAGGTCGTCGAGGTGGGAGGCGGCGGCACGCCGCGCCTCCATCACCTCGCCGATGAGGATGTCCACCGCCTCGGCGGGGTCGTCGGGGAGATCGATCCCATGGTCGAACCCGCTCTCGACGATCTCGCCGACGACGACGTCGGGATCGAGGCCGTCATCGGCCATCAGCCCTCGCCGCCTTCATCGACGATCTCGGCCTCGACGACGTCGTCATCACCGCCGGTGGTCGCGGTCGATCCGCCCGTGGCAGCCTGCGTCTGCTCGTAGATCTTCTGGCCGAGCACCTGCGCGGCCTTGAGCATCTCGTCGGTGGCACCCCGCAGTCGGGCGGTGTCGGGCGCCGTGTCCTCGAGGAGCTTTCGCACCTCGGCGACCTTCGCCTCCACCGCGCCCCGCTCGTCGGCGGACAGCTTGGAGCCGTGCTCCTCGAGCTGTTTGTCGATCTGGTAGACGGCATGATCCGCCTGGTTGCGGGCGTCGGCCGCCTCGCGACGGTCGTGGTCCTCCTTGGCGTGGGCCTCGGCGTCGCGGACCATCTTCTCGATCTGGTCCTTGGGCAGCGCGGTCCCCCCGGTGATGGTGATCTGCTGCGTCTTGCCGGTGCCCAGGTCCTTGGCGGAGACCGCGACGATGCCGTTGGCATCGATGTCGAAGGCCACCTCGATCTGAGGCGTCCCCCGCTGCGCCGGGGCGATACCGGTCAGATTGAACCGGCCGAGCGACGAGTTGCGGTCCGCCATCTCCGACTCACCCTGAAGGACGTTGACCTCCACCTCGGGCTGATTGTCCGCCGCGGTGGTGAAGATCTCCGCCCGACGGGTGGGGATCGTGGTGTTTCGCTCGATCATCTTGGTGAACACGCCGCCCATGGTCTCGATCCCCAGAGTCAGCGGGGTGACGTCGAGCAGGAGGATGTCCTTGACGTCGCCGCGCAGCACGCCCGCCTGGATGGCGGCGCCGGCGGCCACCACCTCGTCGGGGTTGACGCCCTTGTGGGGCTCTTTGCCTCCGGTCAGCGACTTCACGAGGTCCTGCACGGCGGGCATCCGGGTGGACCCACCGACGAGGATCACGTGGTCGATGTCGGACACCTTGATGCCGGCGTCCTTGATCGCACCCTCCACGGGCTTGCGGGTCGCCTCGACCAGGTCCTCGGTCATCTTGTGGAACTCCGAGCGGGTCAGGGTGCGCTGCATGTGGAGCGGGCCCTCGGCCGTGGCCGTGATGAACGGCAGGTTGATTTCGGTGGACGTCACCTGGGACAGCTCGATCTTGGCCTTCTCCGCGGCTTCCTTGAGACGCTGCAGCGACATCGGGTCCTTGGCGAGGTCGACACCTTGCTCATCCTTGAAGCCCTTCACGAGCCAGTCGATGACCCGCTGGTCCCAGTCGTCCCCGCCGAGGTGGGTGTTGCCCGCGGTCGCCTTGACTTCGAACACGCCCTCGCCGATCTCGAGCACCGACACGTCGAAGGTGCCGCCGCCCAGGTCGTAGACGAGGATCGTCTG
>DATECY010000179.1:0-8241 GCA_035286665.1 Acidimicrobiia bacterium | reverse complement strand
CGGCGCCGACGTCGCGCAGTCGTTCCACCACGCCGTCGACCTCGGCAGCCGACGCGCCGGCGCGCATCACGATGATGGTGGAATCGTCCCCGTGGTGACTGGTGGTCATGTTCCTCCGCGGCCCGCAGGACGATAGCGAGGCGAACAAGGGAGCCCGGCGAGGGGGTTAAGCGCCCGCGATACGCGATCCGCGATTTGCCAGAGGAGCGTGCACGCGGCGCAATGCGCAATGCGCAAGACGGGTGACGGGTGACCCATTCTGCTTGCATTTGCAAGCAGAATGGAGTATCCTGCTAGCACATGAAACACCCGGTGCCCGACCTCGGCTCGTTCATCCGCCAACAGCGGGAGCGGAGCGCGATCTCGTTGCGCAAGCTCGCCGAGCGAGCCGGCGTATCCAATCCGTACCTCAGCCAGATCGAGCGCGGCGTGCGCAAGCCCTCCGCGGAGATCCTCAAGCGAATCGCTCGAGGACTCTCGGTTTCGGCGGAATCGCTCTACGAGCGAGCCGGCCTCCTCGAGGGTCGAGAAGTGCCGGACCTCGAAGATGCCATAGAGGCCGACACCACGTTGAGCGACCGACAGAAACAGGCCCTCAGAGAGATCTACCGGAGCTTCCTCACGGGCCACGAACAGGAGACACCATGAAGACCGCCACCGAAATGCGGGAGACCGCCGGAAAGACCATGCACGGCATCGCCGACACGTCCAAGAAGGCCGCATTTGCGGTCGTGGGCGCCCCTGTGGTTGCCGGCAAGCACATCGTCGGGTACACCGGCCGCGTCACCAAGGGCGCACACAAGGCGATCGAGACCTGGATCGCCGAGGGCGAGAAGGTCACCGAGCAGCTTCGCGAAGGCAGGGTCGTCGAGGAGATCAAGGAGCGGGTCGATTTCGAGCAGCTCCAGGGTCGGGTCGAGAGGCTGCGTGACCAACTCGAAGACGTGCTGAGCAACTGGCGTGAGTCCTTCAAGCCGGAGAAGGCCGACAAGCCTTCGATGGACGAGGGCCAGGCCACCAAGCCGGCCGCGAAGAAGCCGGCCGCGAAGAAGGCCGCAGCCGCCGAGAGCACCGAGGCCTGAGCCGCGGACTTCGACGACGAGAAGGGGTCCCGCGAGCGCGGGGCCCCTTCTCTCGTTCAGCAGCTCTGGAGGGTGCTCAGTACTTGACCGCCGGGGGCAGTTTGGCCGCCCCGACGATCCACCCCGCGACCATGCCCTCGGTGGGAAGCCGACGCACGAGGTGTTTCTTCTCGTTGACCTCCACCATCTTGGCGTGGAGGTTGGCCGCCTTGCGGGTCCGCAATTCCTTGATCGTGTCCACCCCAGATGCCTCGAGAAGATCCGAGTACTCCTCGCCGATACCCTTGACCCGCATCAGGTCCGAGCGGTTCACCCACTCGAGTATCTGATGCTCGGTGAGACCGGAGGCCGTAGCGACTTGCTTGCGACCGACGCGACTCGCGCCTCGCTTGAGCAGTGCCTCGGTCGTCCGGATTCCCGCCTTGCGCAACCTCGTGGCGTACGTGGGACCAATCCCCTCAATCGCATCGATGGAAGGCATCCCGCTCCTCTCTCGTCCTCCGACAAGTGTTGTGCTGCGGTCGCTCTTGAGGATTGCGATCCGCCGATGGATCGCAGGCTACCGATTCGCGGGGCGCCCCGGATCGGACCGGCCTCCGAGCGCGTCCAGGTCTGCGACGTCGTCCTCGGTGTCCACGTCGCGCGGGGGAAGGTGGTCGAAGCGGATCTCCTCGACCCACTCCGGGTGGGCCTTGAGCGCCCCCGAAGCCCCGAGATCGCCCTCGAAGGACATGAGCCGGGCCCAGAGCGACCGGTCGAACAACACCGGGTTGGCGCGCTCGTAGCGGTAGAGCGGGACGAGGGCGGGGCGAGTGGCCGTCTCGGCGGCGGCGAGCAAGCCGGCGATGACGTCCGCAGGGATGTCGGGCTGATCGCCGAGGACGACGAACGCTCTCTCGAACGACGCGTCTTGGGTGAGGAAGTCGAGTCCTACGCGCAGCGACGACGCCATCCCCTCGTCCCAATCCTCATTGATGACAATCACGGCATCACCGAAGTCGACGGCTTCCAAGATCTCCTCAGAATGGGCACCGAGGACGACAACCACCTCATCCACCAGCCAGGACCGGGCCGAATTCACGACGTGCTCGAGGAGCGGCCTGCCTCGAAACGGGATGAGCTGCTTGGGCCGTCCCAGCCGACGCGATCCACCGGCGGCGAGAACGATCGCGGCGGTACGGGACATGGGATGAGCGTACCGGGGCTTCGCCCCGGACCGTCAGCCGTCTCCGGCCCCGAAACCCCCGGGCGCGCCTGCAAGCTGCAGAGGTCGGCCTCAGCCTTCCTTCACCAGCCCGATGATCTTCGGGCGGCCAGACTCGTAGGAGAAGACCACCAACCAGGCCGGCTGATCGAGGCGCTCCGGGCCGTGGACGTCGGCGCCGATGGCTATGTGGTGGAAGTTGGCGAACTCCACCGGGACCACCGTGGATGGAACGGCCGTCGCGTCGTGCAGGAGCTCGCGGAAGGGATGGTCGAACGCGTCGAGCACGGTGGTCGCCACGGCAAGATCGAAGGTTCCGGCGAAGTCCGGATATGCAGGGTTCCTTCCCTTCCAGAGATGAGTGGTCGGATCATCCATCACTGACGGGAGCACACTCGGGGGAAAGTGGAGGAGACCGTCGTGATGGGAGACGAACAAGCCGTTGGACGACACCAGGTCGCTGAAGTCCTGTCGAGTGCGGAGACGGGCGACGAACTCCTTGACGATCGCGACCGGTTCCGGGTCGTCGGCGAACCACGACCGATCTACCTCTTCCGTCAGATTGATCGCCGGCACCCACCCGCGGCGGTCGTCGAAACCGATCTCGACCCACTCCTGTCCATGCGCCTCCACTCTCCGCCCGGCCTCGAGACCCCGGTCGGTGGACAGCAGCTTTCCGAGCACTGCTCCGGAACCGGGGGCATCGAGGACGTCGACCTTGCCGCCGAGCGGGACCATCACCACAGCCGCCGCATGCGACGTGTGCCTCACGAAACGGGGAATCCCGCCGCGGAACACGAACCCGAGGTTGAGCAGGCCACCGAGCAGCAGTGACCAGAACACCGCGCCACCGAGGAGCGCCAACGGGATCCTGAGAATGTAGAGCGACTGGAGCACCGTGCCGAGCAGCACCTCGGTGCCGGCACTGGGATTGAGGCGTCCCAGTTCCGCCAAGGACGCCGACCGAGGGGTCGACGCCTCGATGGCGAGCGCCCTGGTTCCAAGGCGAACCGACAGCGACTCCTCGACGGTGACCGTGATCCATCCTTCCGAGACGTTCCCCGCAGGATCGGCGACCCGATAGGGGAAGGTGGTGGTACCGATCCAGCCGCCCGGCGGAGTGAACACGACCAATCCGTCGACGATCGACACCGACCCCACCGGCGCCGGGCCGACCGACACGATCGTGAGCGCCTTGTCTTCAGGGTCATGATCGTTGCCGACGGCGTCGAGCACCACACCGCCGTCGGGGATGGTGTCGGAGGCGACCGACACCGAGTCGTCGGCGACCACGGGAGGCTCATCGACGAGCGTCGCGACGGTCCACACGAAGGTCGCCGAAGTCTGCTGACCGCGTGTGTCGGTCACGGTCACGATGACGAACGTCTTCGTCGGAGAGGTCGTCGTGCCGGTGATCCTGCCGGTGCCCGCGTCGATCGTCAGCCCTGCAGGCAGACCGGTAGCTGCGTACTCGATGTCCAGACCGCCGGGGTGGGAACCATGAATCGTCAGGGACACCCGATCACCAACATGATTCGTCTGTTCGGAGACACTCTCCACCACGGGGAAGCCGGGTGGCGACACGATGGTCCACCCGAACGAGGACGAAGATGCCATCGGGGGAACGCCGTCGTCGGTGGCGGTGACGGTGACGGTGAAGGCTCCCGGCGCGGTGGCCGTGCCGCTGATCTGACCGGTGGCCCCCGAGATCGACATCCCGTTGGGGAGCCCGGCAGCCGACCAGACGAGACCGTCGCCATCAGGGTCGGTCGCGCTCGGCGACAACGACGCGCTCTCACCCACCTCATTGCTGCGGTTCCCGAGGACCGTCAGAACAGGAGGCCGGTTCGTGTCGGCGATCACCCATTGGAACGAGACCAGCGACGAGAGCGGGGGAACCCCGTCATCGACGACGGTGAGGGTGACCGGGTACCGATCGCCGAGCGCGTACCCAAGGGTTCCGCTGATGCTGCCGGTGGCGGCATCGATCGTGAGCCCGGGGGGAAGCCCGGCCGCCGTGAACGAGAGCCGGTCACCGTCGGGGTCCGACGCACCGATCGCCAGCGACACGGTGTCACCCTCGGCGTTGGTCGGGGAGCCGGGGCTTTGCAGGGTGGGCGCCCGATTGGTGTTCTGCACCGTCCAGGTGAATGACACTTCGGTGAAGAGGCGTGGGGTCCCATCATCGGAGGCACGCAGGGTGACCGTCTGCGCCCCTGACGACGAGAAACCGAGCGCACCGCTGATCACCCCGGTGCCGGGATCGATGGTGAGGGACGCCGGCAGCCCCGTAACAGACCAGACAAGCGTGTCGCCATCGGCGTCCGATCCGGCAACGGCCAGGGAAACGGCCTGACCCTCTGCGCCACCCTGGGGGCCCGGGTTGGTGACCGAGGGGGCGCGATTGGTGTTCTGCACCGTCCAGACGAACGAGACCTGCGTGGTGAGCGTGGGCGTACCTTCGTCGGCAGCCGACAGGGTGACGGAGTACGGCGAGCCGGCCGAGGCGGTGTACGCGATGGTGCCCGAGACGACACCGGTCGACGGGGAGATCGAGAGCCCTGCCGGGAGTCCGGTCGCCGACCAGGTCATCGCGTCGCCATCGGGGTCGTACCCGCTCACCGGCATCGACACCGACGCTCCTTCGGCCGACGACTGAGCCCCCGGGTTGGCGAGGATCGGCGCCCGATTGGTGTCGGTGACCGTCCACCCGAACGTCCGCTCGTCGTACAGGTTCGGCGAGCCATCGTCGGTGGCGCGCACCGTCACCGCATACGGCGACCCGGGCGACGCGGTGTAGCCGACGCTTCCCGTGATCACGCCGCTCGACCCATCGATGGACAACCCGCCCGGGAGGCCGGTCGCCGACCAGGTGAGACCGTTGCCGTCCGGATCGGATCCGGCGACCGGCACCGACACCACGGCACCCTCGGCGCTCGTCTGCGCGCCCGGGCTGGTGACGGTGGGGGAACGGTTGGTGTTGGCCACCGTCCAGGTGAGCGCCGCCTCGTCGTACAAGTTGGGTGAGCCGCCATCGGTGGCGCGAATCGTCACGGAGTAGGGAGATCCTGCGGCTGCCACGTAGGACACCGTTCCGGAGATCACGCCGGAAGCAGCGCCGATCGACAGGCCGTCGGGGAGACCGCTCGCCGACCAGGTGACGGCGTCGCCATCGGGATCGGAACCGGCGATCGCCAACGTCACCGGGTCACCCTCGGCCACAGCCAGCGGCCCCGGATTGGTGACGGTTGGCGGGCGATTGGTGTCGACGATGATCCATTGGAAGCTGCTGGTACCGGTGAGGCCGACCGCGTCGGTGGCGGTCACCACGACGGTGTACGGCGACGAAACCGAACCGGCGTATCCGGCAGCGCCCGAGATCACTCCTGAAGCCGCATCGATGCCGATGCCGGAAGGCAGGCCGGACGCCGAATAGGTGACAGGGCTTGCCTCCGGATCGTCGGCCGCCACCGCGAAGGCGACCACGTCGCCTTCGGCGTCCGTTCGATCCGAAGGCGGGGTCGTGAACGCCGGGGGCTGGTCGACGAAGTCCACTGCGGCCGCCGACGCGCCGCCGGTCAATTGGGCGCTGGAGGTGGTCGCGGTGTTCGTCAGTTGGGTCTGGGAGTTGGGCTCGTCGAGAACCACGAGGTAATCGATCATGAGGATTTCACCCGGCCACAGGTCGACGCCGCTGAGTAGCGTCGGCGCCGCAGTGCCGGAGACCGACACGGTCGCACCGGTGGTCACCCTGACGTCGTCGATGCTGAGGATGCTCTCCACCCCGGTGCCCGATCCGAGCAGACGGATCTCGGTGTCGGCGGCGGGCACGGCCGAGAGGTCGAGGTCGAGGGTGGCCCACCCGCTCGAAGCGGTGAGATCGATGGTGGCCAGGGTCACCCACCCCGAACCGCCGCCCCTGCCCTGCACCGTCACGACCCCGCCGGGCGCTCCCAGGAGGAGGCGTTGATAGGCGAGGGTGAGACGAGGGGTGGTTGCGCCGCTCAGGTCGACGGGGCGCGTGATGGAGACGCCGTCCAGGACCACCCCGTCGCCGCCGATGCGCAGACACGCCGCTTGCCGGCAATGAACATCGGCCTCGACGACCACGACGCCGGAGGTGCTCGATCCGTCGTCGCCGGCCTCCTGCCAGGGCCCGCCCCAGGCGATCGAGCCCGAGGAACTCGCGTAGTCCTGGGACTCGAAACCGTCCACCGCCGCGCCCGCACGGGTCACCTCGGCCGAACCCGGGAAGTAGCTCGTCCCGGTGGGTACCGGGTCGTCGACCGCCACCCCGCGGTGGATCACCGACGACGTGTTCGTCACCGTCACCCGGTAGCCGAGGGCATCCCCGGGGCGAACCGGCCCGGAGGAGTCCGAGTCCTTCGCTATCTGCAGGGCGACGGGGACGTCGGTGACCGTCCACGCGAATGCCTGTTCGGTGAAGCCGCCACCCGGGTCCTCGGCGTGGACGGTCACCCCATACGGCGAGCCGGCGGCCGCCGTGTAGTCGATGGTGCCCAGGATCGTACCGGTGGTCGGATGAACGGAGATGCCGGGGGGCAGACCGGTCGCCGAGTAGGCAACCGGGTCGCCGTCGGGGTCGGTGGCGCCTGCCGTCAGGACCACCGAGGTCGCTTCGGGATCGGTACGGGGTTCGAGGACCACCTGGAACACAGGGGCTCGATTGGTGTCCGTCACCGTCCAGGAGAAGGCGACCTCGTCGTGGAGGTTCGGCGCGCCGTTGTCGGTGGCCCGCACCGTCACGGCGAACGGTGAGGAGGCTGCCGCGTCGTAGCCGACGGTCCCGGAGATCACTCCGGTGGCCGGGGCGATTGACAGACCGAGGGGCAGTCCCGCGGCCGACCATGTGAGGGTGTCGCCGTCGGGGTCGGTGGCGACGAGAGTGACGGCGACGACGTCGGCCTCGGCGCTGGACTGATCACCGGGATTGGCCGCGCTCGGCTGCCTATTGGCGTTGGTGATGACCCAGGTGAATGCCACCTCGGTGTACCGACTCGGTGAGCCGTCGTCGGTGGCCCGGATCGTGACCGCATACGGGGATTCATCCGTGGCGTCGTAGGTGATGGTCCCGGCAACCACGCCGGTGCCCGGTGCGATCGAAAGCCCTCCCGGCAGCCCCGTGGCCGACCAGGTGAGGGTGTCGCCGTCGGGATCGGACCCGGACACCGCGAGGGACACCGCTGAGCCCTCGGCGCTCGCCTGATTCCCCGGGTTGGTCACCGCGGGCGCCCGGTTGGTGTCGGCCACCGACCATGAGAACGCAACCTCCGTGTACAGGTTCGGCGAACCGTCGTCGGCCGCCACGACGGTGACCGAATAGGGCGAACCGGGCGCTGCGGTGTCGGCGATGGTGCCCGAGATCGCACCAGTTCCCGGTGCAATCGTCACCCCGGGTGGCAGTCCGCCGGCAGTCCAGGTGAGGGTGTCGCCATCGGGATCGGACCCGGGGACCGTGAACGAAACAACATCCCCTTCGGCATTCGATTGGCTCTCCGGCGACGTCACGGACGGGGCACGGTTCACGTTGGTGACGGTCCAGGTGAAGGTGTCGGTGGCGCTGTTGCCACCGGCGTCCGCGGCAGTGATCGTGACGGAGTACGGCGACCCGGCTGCCGCGGAGTACGACACGGTGCCCGAGATCAGCCCGCTGCCGCCGTCGATGGCGACTCCTGCCGGCAACCCGGTCGCCGAGTAGGTCACCGGGTCTCCGAGACTGTCGGTGGCATGGGAAGAGATCGACACCACCATGCTCTCGGGATCGGTACGGTTCCCCAGGTCCTGGTCGAAGGCGGGCGGATAGTCGAGGTCGGCGAACGAGAAGGCGTCGAGACGCTCTTTGTCCTCGTTGAACCCGAGATCTCCACCCTCCCAGGCGACGACGGCCTGGATCGTCGCCGTCGCCGACACCGACGTCCGGCCGACGATGAGGCT
>DATECY010000178.1:0-14936 GCA_035286665.1 Acidimicrobiia bacterium | reverse complement strand
CCAGCCGGAGCTTCTCCTCTGCCTCGACTTCGGTTGCCCTGGCGATCACGGGCAGATCCCGGCGTTGATGCTTGGCCGACAGGACGATCACCAGGTTGTCGTTGTCGTTGCGGACGCAGGCGATGAGTGCTCGTGCTCGCTCGATGCCTGCGGAAGCGAGTACGTCGTTGCGGGTGGCGTCGCCCTCGACGATCAGGGCGCCGGACTGTCGTCCCGCGGCCACGGATTCGGGGTCGGATTCCACCACAACCGCCGGGACCTTCGCTTCGCGCAGGGCCAGCCAGGTGTTGCGTCCGACCCTGCCGAACCCACAGACGATCACATGGTCGTGGAGTCGGTCGATCTCGCGTGCCATGCGGCGTCGCCTCACCTCTCCGCCCAGGAACCGTTCGAGTCCCATCTCGAGGGCGGTGGCCGCAGTGTAGAGAGCGGTACCCACACCGACGATGATGAGGAACGCGGTGAGAACCCGTCCTCCGGTCGACAAGGGGAACACCTCCGAGAACCCGACCGTGGAGATGGTGAGCACCGTCATGTAGAGCGCATCGCCCAAGGGCGCACCTTCGATGAGGTGGTACCCGACCATCCCTGTCAGGGTGAGCAGGCTGAGCATGGCGAGAGAGGCCGCCAAACGACGTTCGCGGCTCATCGGGGCGAGCCGAAGTCCTCGGGGTCGATCTCATCGAGGAACGAACGGAACCGCTCAACCTCGTCCTCCTCGTCTTCATCGCGGATCTCCACACCGGCTTCGTCCAGCACCGCGGGGCGCACCGCGATCGGGGCGCCGGTGCGGGCAGCGAGGGCGATGGCGTCCGAGGGCCGGGAGGAGACGACGATCTCCACGCCGTCGCGGGTGAGCACGAGGTCGGCGTAGTAGATCCCGTCCCTGAACTCGGTCACGAGCACCCGCAGCACCGTGGCGCCCAACGCCTCGGTGGCCGCCTTGAGCAGGTCATGGGTCATCGGTCGCTGCGGTTCGACACCCTCGAGGGCGAATGCGATGGCGGTGGCCTCGGCGGCGCCGATCCAAATGGGTAGGAAACGCGACCCTCCCACCTCGCGCAGCAGGACGATGGGCGTGTTGGTCGGAAGCTCCACGCGGACCCCCACCAGCTCGAGTGGGATGCTCTCCTGGCTCACCGAGTCAGCCTATCACCGGCCCCTCCGAACGCTTCACGAGCGAGGAGGTACGGGTCTTCCTTGAACAATCCGAGGTCGAGTACCGCCCACAACGAAGGGAGGTTTCGGTAGCGGCCGTCCCAATCCAGCCCGTAGCCGAGCAGGAACTCGTCCCCGACCTCGAATCCGCGATACGCCAGATCGACGTCGACGATGCGACGGGTGACCTTGTCGAGCAGGGTCGCGGTGGCGAGGGAGGCAGGGTTCCTCGTCTCCAGCAGGCCGAGGAGATACGAGAGCGTCAAACCGGTGTCGACGACGTCCTCGACCACGATCACGTCGCGTCCGGAGATCGGCGTCGCCGAGTCCATCGAGATGCTGACTCGGCCCTCATCGCCGAACCTGGTGAGGCTGAGGAAGTCGATTTCCACGTCCGTCGGGAGATGCCGGGAAAGGTCGGCGAGGAACGGCACCGCCCCGTTGAGGACTCCGAGGAGCACCGGCCGACGACCCGTGTAGTCCGCGGCGATGTCGGCGGCCAGATCGGCCACACGAGCCGCCAAGGTCGGGGCGTCGACGACTTCGGTGAGCAGAGTCACGGAGAAGACCCTCCGAGAAGAGCCGGAAGGAGGTTGCTGAGGCCGGTGTCGATCGCATCGGTGAGCGGGGTCGATACCGGGACCGTCGGGTCACCGGTGGCGAGGTCTCCCGCCGCGGCAATCCGTGTGAGGTACCAATCGGGGAAGGTGAGCGCAAGATCGGTCCCAAGCACCGGTGCGAAGAAGTAGTCCTTCGGCCCGAGTGCGGTCCACGCCCATGCGAGCAACGCCCTGGTCGCCTCTTTGCGGTTGGCCGTTCCGAGCACTACGGAGAGGACACTCCCCCGCTGGGTCACCGCGTAGGCCAGCATCGTCTGGCCGGCTGACGCGGTGTCGCCCGTCTTGAGCCCGAAGAGTCCGGGGAACACACCGAGATCCCGGTCGGTTGCGTCGGCCTCGATGAGTCGACCGCCGACGTCGAAGGTCACGTGCTTGATCCGGGCGATCCGCAGCAGATCGGGGTGTGCCAAGGCCGCCCTGCCCATGATCACGATGTCGCGTGCGCTCATCTCATGGCCGGTCGTGTCGAGTCCATTGGGGTTCTTGAAGGTGGTGTGGGTCATCCCCAGTTCGACGGCCTTGGCATTCATCATGGCGACGAAGGCGTCGACCGAGCCGGCGACCTGTTCGGCGAGCGCTACCGCGGCGTCGTTGCCTGATTGGACGAGCAGATTCTTCAGGAGATCGCGGACACTCCATACCTCCCCTTGGCGGATGTCGGGCTGTCCCGCGAAACCGATGGGCGTGGCGTCGGCATTGGCGCTGATCGTCACCAAGTCGGTCGGTGCGGCCTTCTCCATCGTGAGGAGTGCGGTCATCAGCTTGGTGATGGAGGCGGGGGGCCGCGGTGTGTCGGGGTCGCGCGCCCCGAGTTCGGCGTCCCCTTCGACCGACCAGACCATCCATGCCGCGGCGTCGATTGCCGGTGGCGCCTGTGCAGGGAAGTCGACCATGGGCGGCGGTGGCAGGTCCACGGTGCGCAAGCCGGGTGACACGCCGAGTGTCACCGAGAGTGCGAGAACAAAGAGGGACGGCATGTCAGCGGTCGAGGGTCTCGCGCAGATCTGCTCTGACCATCGCCTCTTGCATCTCCCTGGCTGCCTGGGCGACGTCGGCGAGGACTTCGGCTGCCTGCTGGCGGCTGGCCGGGCTGGCGTGGCGGAGCAACGGTCCGGCGAGCTGACGGAACAGGTCGACCTCGCGGTTGGCCGCCTGCCGGATGGATCTGAGATGACGCGGTTCCAGGCCGTGCACCATGAGACGGTGGGCGGCGCGAACCACGGCGAGGTCGTCGTCGGTGAAGGTGTTCGTGCCGGGAGCATCGTCGGAAAGCACGCCGTGGTCGATCAGCGCCTTGACGACCGAAGCAGGGACACCGGCGGTGCGGGCGAGACCTTCGGCGTCGAGGGTCACGTCCGAGGTGGCGAAGTACGTCTCTGGTGGTGGGCCTCCGGGCGGCGGGGTGGTCGGTTCCTCTCCTCGCTCCCAGGCGTTGAGTTTTGTCCTGATCACCTTGAGGGGGAGGAAGTGGTCGCGCTGCTGACGGAGGATGTACCGGACACGTTCGACATCGATCTCGCGGAACTTCCGATACCCCGAGGGAGTCCTCGGGGGATGGATGAGCCCTTCACTCTCGAGGAAGCGCAGTTTCGACACCGTCACCGAGGGGAACTCCTTGAGGAGTGCTTCGGCGACGTCGCCGATGCCGAGCGCCGGTGACGGTTTCATGCCCCCCGAGCCACCACGAGATGGAAGCGCCCGACTATGACCTCGTCGCCGGGGTTGAGCCTGGTCTCGTCGACCCGATGCCCGTTCACGTAGGTGCCGTTCGTCGATCCCAGATCTGTGACCGTGAGCACGCCGTCGGTCACCTCGAACTGAGCGTGATGGCGCGACACGGTGACGTCGTCGAGGAACATCCCGGCGTCCGGGTTGCGGCCTGCCTCCACGACACCATCCTCGAGGCTCCAATGGAGGCCGCGCCGCGGCCCGGAGGCGACGATGAGGGCGAAGCCGGCGAGGCCGGGAATCCCGGCGGCCGCCTCTCTCTCACGGAGATGGCGCACCTCGACGACCGGGTCGATCGTCTCGGTCGCGTCCGGTTCTCTCTCGGCGGGCGGAACGTCGTCGGGCATCGGGCCATGGTACCCCCCGTCCATCGCCAATCCCGAGGGATGAGGTCAGGCTATGAGGGCCGCGTACGCGGCGGCGTCGAGGAGATCGTCGAACATCGCTGGGTGGTCGGGTTCGAGCACCAGGAGCCAACCCTCGCCGTACGGTTCGGTGTTGATCCTTTCCGGAGTGTCGGCCAGGTCGCGGTTCACCTCTGCGATCGTCCCGCTACAGGGGGCGTAGATCTCAGCGAGTGACTTGGTCGACTCGACCTCGGCGATCGTGGCTCCCGCCTCGACGTGCCCTCCCACGGAGGGAAGAGAGACGAACACGACGTCGCCGAGCGCTTCCTGGGCGTAGTCGGTGATGCCGATGCGGAGTCGCCCGTCTTCGAGACGCGCCCACTCGTGCTGGTCGGTGTAGCGGCGATCGTCGGGAATGGTCACCCGGGCCCTTCTGGCTCGACGTCGTCGTCTGAGGATACCGGCGTCGGGCGGATGGCCCGTCGCATGTCGCCGAGATAGAGAGCGGCGGCGACGTAGTAGAGGGCAAGGCCGGGCACCGCCATTCCCCAGCCCACCCACGACCACACCGCATCACCGGTCCCGGCATGGAGGAAGAACGACGGTATGGCGAAATAGATGAGGAGTGTCGCCAGCTTCCCGACGTACCGGACCTCGAGCTTCGCCCCCGCTTTGACGGCCAGAATCAGAGCGCCGATTGCGACGATCGACTCGCGAGCCACGATGAGCACGGCGATCGGCCACGGCAACGCTCCCGACACCCACCCTGCGATCACTGCCGCCGCCACCGCGAGGCGGTCGGCGGTGGGATCGAGCATCTTGCCCAACTCGGACACCTGGCCGAGTCGGCGCGCCAGGTATCCATCCACCCAGTCGGTCGCACCGATGCCACCGATGAGGAACGCCGCCGCGGTCGGCGAGTCCTTGCCGAAGACGAGCCAGAGGAAGACGGGGAGGAGTCCGATCCGGATCACCGAGATGAGATTGGGGATCGTGAAGATCACGTCGCCTGCCGAACGCGGAACGGGATGTGCGCCAGCTCGGAGCCTTCGTGCTCGACGACGAAGACATAGCCGCCCGGCCTGGGGAATCGGACGTTTCCGAACGCCCCGACGAGTGGGACGACCGTCGACGCGCCGGCCGGGAGGGAAGACGGCACCCCCACCCGAAGGTTGCCAACGGATTCGACGCCCATGTCGGCGCCGTCCTCGTCCTGGAGACTGATCCGCAGAGGCAGGTCGCGGTTGCGATCGACCGGTCCGACCTCGGCCACGAGGACAACCGCGATGCTCCGGTAGACGACCGGGAACGACCGGGCGGTGATGGTGTCGAAGGCGCCTCCGAGGACGTAGAGCTTCCCGGCGGTGACCTGGGCGGCGTCGGCGAGCATGGCAGAGGTCAGCCTCACGGCGCTTCCTCCAGCGAGTGGGTCCTGCGGTCGGGATCCTCCAGCCGGAGCCACCGGGTGCCCCGTTGGGGGTCGGAAAGGGGGGAATCGACCGTCACCCCTGGTCCCACCTGGGAGGTGTCGGCAGCCTCGAGAGCGCAGACGGAGGACTCTGGCTTCCCTCTGGTCACCTCGGCGGCCGCCACCGCGGCATCGGCGGTCACGACCCTTCCGGCGCGATGCCGAGCACTCCCCCAGCCCTCCGTGAAGGCAGCAGATTCGTCCCCATGGGGCGCTTCCGCGTCGATGTGATCCACTCCCCGGATCGGCACGACCCGCAGAGTAGTGCGGAGGTGGAAGGCCTCCGGGGTGGTCGGGTGATGTCGAAGCGGACCCCTACACTCCCGCCACCGACAGGGAGAACGCGTGCTCAGGAAGCTTTCGTTGGTGGTCGCGGCGGCCGCGCTCCTCGCCGGGGCGTGCGGGGACGACGGCCCGGCGCGTGACGACACCGGGCGCATCACCGATACCGGGGCGGCATCGGTCTTCTCATTCCGCACAGGTGACTGCTTCGACGATCCCGCCGCGGATCAGACGCAGGTGGAGCAGCTGCCAGCAGTGCCGTGTTCCCAGCCTCACGACAACGAGATCTTCTACACCTTTGACCTCCCCGACGGGGTATTCCCCGGACAGGACTCGATGGTGAGCACCTCGGCCGACCAGTGCCTGGGCGACTGGTTCACGGCCTATGTCGGAGCCGCCTACGACGACAGCGTCCTGGACGTGTTCCCCGTGACCCCCACCGAGTCGAGTTGGAGCGGCGGAGACAGAACCGTCTACTGCGCGGCGTTCAACACGGACTTCTCGAAACTGACCGCGTCGATCAAGGGTTCCGGTCGCTGACGCGACTCCGAGCGCGACGAGAGCCGGCGCAGTGGGGGTGTCTCTCCTGGGGACGATGGTCACGTCCCGATGACCGATGCCACCCTCGTGGCGAACCTCGCTGCTGAGGCGGGATCGAGGGTCCATTCGATGACGATCACCCGGGGGACGTCGGCAAGACGGGGATCGTCGGCCGGCCACGCGCTCGGCCGAATCACCACGTCGATCCCGGCGAGGGAGGCGTGGGGTACCGGCGTCCTCACTTCGCCTCCAAAGTACTGCTCGACCAGTGATCGCATCCGGTCGACGCCACGCCCCGTCGGTGCCACCACGGCCACGACCGCATCCTGCGGGAGGGTGGCCAGTTCCCAGAGCCCGGTTGCCTCCGGCACGAAGACGAGCTCAACGACCCTGCTCATGTCGACCGAACGGGTCGCCAGGTCCGCGAGGTGGAAGATGGGCGTGGCGATCACGTCGAAGACATCCGACCAGTTCTCTGGAAAGTCCTCGAATAGGAGCGGGGTGAGGGACACGCCTGTGACGTTCTCCACCATGGAGGTCATGCGGGCGGCGTCCCAGGCGTTGCACTCGACGAAGGCGACCGTTCCGCTGGAGGGAATCTGGCTCGCGTACGCCTCTTCGAAGATGTCCCGGATCTCGGCGTGGTCGAGTCCTGCCCGCCTCGATGCCGTGATCGCGCGCACGAACTGTTGGGACAACTCATGCTTGCCCACCTCGGTCGTGGCCCCCGAGCCCACCAGAAACGTGCCGCGGCGTGGCTGGGTGCGCACCAGGCCATGCCGCGCCAGTCTGCGGATTGCGCGATTCACCGTGCTCGGATTCGACCCGATCTCCTCGGCCAGCTCGCGACACGAGGGCAGGCGGCTTCCGACCGCGATCGCCCCCGATCCGATGCGTTCCAACAGTGCCGTGTAGACGTCGTCGATGCCGAGGTGGCGCTCGGTCATGAGGGTCTCTCCATGACGACCGTCCCCGGTTCCTCGAAATCCCCGACGCGGCTCATCTCGGGCGCTCCGGTGGGGTTGCGAACGCCGCCTCCACCCATGCCATCGCCCGTGAGAGCTCGCCGGTGGTGTGGGTGAGTCGTGGTCCCCAGTCCGGGTACGGCGTCGGTGACGCGGTGCCGGCGAGAGCGACCTGGGCGCGTTCCTCGAGGTAGTACAACCTGGTCAACGCCTCCAGCGGCGTGGCCCCGACCGCCAGACACCCGTTGGCTCGCAGGATGAGCGCCGAGTCGGCTCCCAGCGACGCGGCGATCGCGGCAGCCTGTTCGAGGGTCGTGATCAGATCGATGTCGGCGTGTACCCGCACTGTGACCCCGGCGAGTGCGCCAAGGCCGTGCAACAGAGGGAGATCGGTGTTGTTCGTCCCCCAGGCCACGACGGCTGGAGGGTGCGCCCGACACACGGCTCCGACGTCGGGCCGCGCGAGATACACCGCAGCGTGCATCGGCGTCTCCAGCGGGACCTCCCCCCCGCCCGGGGGTGGCGCCGCCGAGTCGTCGACGCGAATGAGGTCGTCGGTGCCCGCAGTCGCGAAGGGTCGGGTGGAGGTGATGAGGAATCCGTCACCCCAGCGGGATGAGACGTGGCCGAAGGCCTCTGCCAGGCCGGCGGTCTCCATCATCCGTGCGGTCGCGGTCACCCGCTGTCGGGCGGTGCGCTCATCCATCGGAAGCGCCTCCCTCGGTCGAGTCGGCGGGTTGGACCAGCCGGGAGGCGAGCCCGGACCGTTGCGCCAACTCCCCCGCCAGGGCTCGGGCGGCGGCCCGAATCGCCCCGAGATCGACGCCAGGCAGCTTGCGACCCCGGACGACGTGCCGACCGGAAACCCAGACCTCGCGGACCTCCTCACCCGAGAGGCAATAGACGACGGTCTGCAGTGGGTCATGGATGGCGGTGGTGGCGATCGCCTCCCCGCTGACCAGGACGAGGTCGGCCTGCTTGCCGATCTCGATGGAGCCGATGGAGGGGGCGAGGCCGAGGGCTTCCGCCCCACCGAGCGTCGCCATGCGGAAGGCGGTCGGGGCATCGATGACAGAGGGATCGAGGTGGTGGACCCTTTGCAGCAATGCCGCGGTCTTGAGGGCCTCGGTCATGTTCTGCGCGTCGTTGCTGGCGGGCCCGTCCACGCCGAGCCCGACGGCAATGCCGGCCCGCGTCAGCCTCCCCACCGGGCACACCCCTGAACCCAGAATCATGTTGGCGACGGGGTTGTGCGCAACGCCGACCTTCCGGTCGGCGAGAACGGTGAAGTCGGCATCCGACAGCCATACGCAATGCGCGGCGAGCGCGTTCCGCTCCAGCAGGCCGCGCTCGGCGGCTTCCTCGAGCGCCGAACGGCCGAAACGGAGTCGGGCCTCGGTGACCTCCTCCCGAATCTCGTGGAAATGAGCGTGCACAGAGGCGCCCAGTTCGTCGGTGAGGTCGGCAGAGGCGTCGATGAGGCGATCGGAGAGGGCGACGACGGAGGTCACCCCTACGCGAAACCGAACCAGAGGGGAATCGCGGGTCGCCTCGGCGAGGCCGCGATGCTCGTCGATGACGGCCCGGTCGTCCCAGTCTCCGAACAGGTCCTGAGCCCCGAACGACACGTCACCACGGAGGCCGAGGGCATTGAGCCCTTCGACCACGCCCGCAGTGACCTCGCCGCCACCTGGGGAGCACACGAACATGTCGTTCACCGTCGTGATGCCCGACAGCATCATCTCGGCACCCCGCAGGATCGTGCCGACCCGAGCCATCTCCCTGGTCAGGTGCGGGCCGACCGGCCGCACCACCCGAGCAATCCATTCCCAGAGCGACAACCCGTCGCCCACCCCGGTGGTCAACGCCTCCGAGAAGTGCCCGTGGGTGTTGACGAACCCCGGGATCAGTATCCCGTAGGGATCCGCGACGCTGGCGGCCTCCGGCCACCGCTCGATGACATCGCGGTACGGTCCGAGGTCGACGATCAGGTCGTCACGGATGACGACCGCTCCATCGGCGATGACCGCAGGAGTCGCCGACGTCAGCACGTACCCGGCCCTGATCAGGGTGGCGCCGGGGTTCATGACTTCATCCATGGTCGGCCGAGGGCGGCGGGTGGGCGCCCCCTCCTGGCGGCGAACCCGTACACGATCAGGGTGAGCACAAACGGCAGCATGAGTGAGATCTGATACGGGATGGCGACGTCGAGTGCTTGGACGCGGACTGCGACTGCGTCGGTGGCTCCGAAGAACAAGGCTACCCCGATCGCCCACATCGGATTCCAGCGGGTGACGATCACCAGTGCCAGGGCGATGTACCCGCGCCCTCCCGTCATGTTCTCTATGAAGGTGTACAGCTGCGCCAGCGAGATCGCCCCGCCGCCGATGCCGGCGAGCGCCCCACACACGAGCAAGGCCTTCCATCTCGTCGCCGCCACCGACACTCCGACGCTGTCGAGGGCAGCAGGGTCCTCTCCGGAGCCGCGCCAAGCGAGTCCCTGGCGCGAGCGGAAGAGGACGACGCCAAGGCCGATCGCAACCGCTACTGCGAAGTAGAAGAAAGGGGACTGCTGGAACAGCACCGGTCCCAGAAATGGGATGTTGGAGAGCCCCGGGATGTGAACCGGAGTGAAGTGGGCGACGGACTGCTGCTGGCCGGTGTCCCAGATCTGGCGGGATAGGTAGGTCGTCAGCCCGAGACTCCCGAGGTTGAGTGCCAGTCCGCTGACGATCTGATTGCCGGCCCAGGTGATCACCACGTATCCATGGATCGCCGCCACGGCGATCCCACCCAGTGCAGCGGCCAGGGCGCCGATCCAGGGATTCCCGGTCAGGTCGGCCCCGACGACGCCGGTGAACGCCCCCATCAACATCATTCCCTCGAGGCCGATGTTGAGCACCCCGGCCCGTTCCGAGATCACCTCTCCGGCTCCGGCGAGTATGAGCGGCACGGCGAGCCTGACCGCGCTCGCCAAGAACGCGGTGGAGACGAGCAGGTCGATGAGGACGCTCACTCGGCCTCCTCTGGTGTGTCCAATGCTTCGGCGAGAGCACGCCGTCGCCGAATCCAGCCGCTCAGGCGATCGGAACGCGCCACTACCAGCAGGAGGATAATGATTGCCTGAGCCACGAGGCTCGTTGCCGCTGGGACCTGCGCGATCCTCTCCATCGAGGAGGCTCCGGCGCGCAAGGCTCCGAAGAGCAACGCCGCGATCACCACTCCTCCGGCACGGGCGTTGCCTACGAGGGCGACGGCGATGGCGGTGAACCCGTACCCCGGTGAGAAGAAGTCACTGAGCCGCTCCTGGTTCCCCGCCAGCTCCACCACCCCGGCCAGGCCGGCGAGGAGTCCGGCGAGGCCCATCGCGAGCACGGTGAGCCCGGCCACCGACGACCCGGAATACGCGGCGGCGTCCGGGTTGTCCCCCAGCGTGCGAAGACGGAAACCGAGGTGGGATCGCTCCAAGAGGATTCCGATCAGGAGGGCGGCCGCCAGCGCGATGGCCACCCCAAGTGGGATCGTCAGTGGCCCCACGCGCACCACCGGTAGGCGAAACGCCACAGCGATCTTGTGCGACCAGGGGTACCCACCGCCGGCTTGGTCGCGCAACCAACCGTGCACCGCGTAGCTCGCCAGGAGGAAACCGATCTCGTTGAGCAGGATGGTGGTGATCACCTCGTTCATGCCCAGCCGGGCACGCATCCAGCCGGCGGCTCCTCCCCACAGAGCGCCGGCTGCGGCTCCGGCCATCACGATGAGAGGTACTGCCAACAACGGGACGGTGAGCGGAAGTGCCTGAGCAACCACCACGGCTGCGAGGGCCGCGACGTAGAGCTGGCCCTCGCCTCCGATGTTGAAGAGTCCCGCCCTCAGTCCTATGGCAACGCCGAGTCCGATGAGCATGATCGGGATCGATTGGCGCAGTGTCTCCTCGAGGGCGGCCGAACTACCCACCGCGCCTGCGGCGAGTTGGGGAAGCGCCCGGCCGAGATCGGCGCCGGTGACGGCGAGCAACCCGACCGACAACAGGACCCCGAGCGCGACGACCGCCACGCTGACGACGCCCTGATTGGACAACAGCATCGCTCCGGTGGCCCTGCCGCGGCTCATCGGCCCACCACTTCCCCGCCCATGAGCGCACCGATCCGGTCGGCGACGCCGGGACCGGGGAGGACCTCACCGGCGATCCGTCCCGAGGCCATCACGAGCACGCGATCGGCGATGGCCAGGATCTCGTCCAGGTCGTAGGAGACGAAGAGGACCCCCCCGCCGCCATTGCGGACCGCAAGGAGTTGCTCGAGCACGAACCTCGAGGCGGCGATGTCGAGCCCGCGGCACGGATTCATGGCGACCACCAGGTCGGGTGCGTCGGCGAGTTCGCGCGCCAGCACCGCCTTCTGCTGGTTCCCGCCCGAAAGCTCACCCGCAGGCTGGGTGGGTCCCGACGCTCTGACGTCGAACCGTTTCATCGATTCGGCGCACGCTGCGAGCGCCCGTCTGCGGTCCACTATCCCTCGGCGGACCAACCCTCGCTGCTTCCAGCGACCGAGGTGGATGTTCTCCCACAAAGCCAGTCCAAGAGCCAGACCGTGGCGATGACGGTCTTCGGGGATCCTCGCCACATGCATGGCCTTGTCGTGTGACCAGCCGCTGGTGCCATCGCGGAATACCACATGGCCCGCTTCGGGTCGACGAACACCGGTGATGACCTCGATGACCTCGCGTTGACCGTTGCCGTCGACGCCGGCCACTCCGACGATCTCGCCGGCTCTCACCTCAAGGTCGATGTCGTGCACCTTGAGACGCTCACCCGCCGACGCCACACCGGAGACGCTCAGCAGCACGGTCCCCGGAGCCATCGGCACCCGGTCGAATCCCTCCTCGACCCTCCGACCGACCATGAGGGCGACGAGGTCCCCGGGGGTCGTCGCGGCGACGTCGAGGGTCGCCACCTCGGATCCATCACGCATCACCGTGACCCGGTCGCAGACCGCGAACACCTCGTCGAGCTTGTGGGTGATGAAGACGACGCTGAGGCCCGACGCTCGCGACTGCCGCAAGGTTGCGAACAGGGTGTCGCGTTCCTGGGGCGTGAGGGTCGTCGTCGGCTCGTCGAGCACCAGCAGCGAGACGTCGCGGGCGAGTGCCCGTAACAGGCTGACCCATTGCCGCTGGCCGACGGAGAGCTCGCGAACCACGGCATCCGGATCCACGTGTCCCCCGTATTTCTCCACGGTGGCCCGTATGAGGCCACGTGCCTGGGCCGGATCGACCCAGAAGGATTGCCCGAGGGCGAGCGCGAAATTCTCTGCGACGGTCATTGCGGGCACGAGCCGGTCGTGTTGATGCACCATACCGATGCCAAGGCGGGCTGCCGTCTGGGGCGAGTCGATCGAAACCCGTTCGCCTCGCCAGAAGATCTCACCTTCGTCCGGCCTGGTGATCCCGTCGAGGACGTTCATCAAGGTGGTCTTTCCGGCGCCGTTCTCGCCGAGCAGAGCATGAATCTCGCCCCTGCGGACGGAGAAGGACGCGCCGCTCAGCGCCACCGTCGCCGCGTAGCGCTTCCACACCTTCTTGACGACGAGCAGGTCGTCATCGGCCGGAGACCCCGTGGTCCCGGCCGATGACGACCCACCCTGACGCGTCGTGGTCAGCTCGACGGCACCGGGATGAACGGAACGACGAGAGCACCAGACAGGATCTGGGCCGTCACGTCCGCGACCATGGCATCGATCGCCGCAGTCTTGGTTGCATCGAGTCCGCGGATCGGCGCCAGGCCGAGGACCGCGGTATCGAGGCCGAAGAAGCGCTGCACACCGGTGAATGTGCCGTCAACGACCGCCCCTACCGCCTCGACGATCAGTTCTTCCTGATCGACGATCTGGGACGTGACCACGGTGTCGGGTGCGACCGCGTTCTGGTCGGCTCCCCATCCGATGGCGTACGCGCCCTCCTCCTGGGCGGCCTGAATGACACCGAGTCCGGCTGCATCTGCGATGTGGTACACGACGTCGACTCCGCCTGAGATCATCGCCCGTGCGGTCTCCTTGCCCAGCTCGACGTCATCGAACGTCCCGAGGTAGGTGAGGGTCACCGCGATGTCGGGGTTCACCGACATCGCTCCCAACCGGTAGGCCTCCATCTGGGCGACGATCACCGGGAACTCGAAACCGGCGATGCCGCCGATCTTGCCGCTCTCCGATGTCATGGCTGCGACGATGCCAGCGAGGTACGCCGCGTCTTGGGACGCCGGCTGGAGCCCTTGCATGTTCGGTCCGGACAGATCGTTGTTGTTGGTGACCAGGAACACCGTGTCCGGGAACTGGGGTGCCACCTCGGTGGCGATCTCCCCGAACTCGAAGCCCTGCCCGATCACTATGTCGTACCCAGCTGTCGCGTAGTCCTCGAACGCCTTGACGAACTCCGGAACGGGGGTGTTCTCGGTGTATGCGGTCTCGGCGCCGTACTGCTCCGTGAGCAACGCGAGCGACTCGAAGGCGAGTTGGTTGAAACCCTTGTCGTTGGCCGAGCCCGGCAACACCAGGGCCACCTTGAGCGGTGTGCCGGCGGTGGTCGTCGTCCCAGCGGTGGTCGTCGTCCCAGCAGTGGTCGTCGTGGCCGTGGTGTCGTCACCACAGGCTGCTACCAGCAGGGCAAGTGCCAGGAGCACGCCCAGGTAGCGCAGGTACTTCCTTCGCATTGTTCCTCCCGTGTCGTCGTCATGGCCGGCCGGTCGGCGGGCCACCCGTGTCAGTTCGTGTGTCGCTGCGGTGGAAAGTCTGGGTGTGGGCGGTGGCGGTGATCATGACCGGAGTGCTGCCGGTCTCACCTGCTCATCCGGCCGAAGTGCGCACCTCCTCGAGCCAGCCGGTGAGATGCCTGAGGACCTCGGGGAGCCCCAACGGGGTGTCGTTTCCGTCACCACGGGCGTAGACGGCCCGAACGGCACCGGGGGTGGCGCTCCGCTGTGTGCGCGCGAGGCGCTTGCTCAGGTCCCGCTTGGCGACCGCGAGCTGCGCGGCCGTCGGCATGATCGTGACGAGGCCGGGGGTGCGATCGAGCACCCCGCGCAGTTGGATCGGGCCGCGGGGTCCCCGTTTGGCCCTGGGGAGCCCTTCGGCTCGGCGGAACTCCGCTCCGGCGAGGAAGCTGCGGTGGGTGAGTCCCGGAGACACCCATGCCCCGATGGCCGCGTATCGGTCTCGGACTCTCTCCAAGGTGTCCGCGATCACGTCGACGAGGCGGTTGTGGACATCGACGAAGGCCGCTCGTTCGTTCGGCCCCCAGCGCCACTTGCCTCCCCCGGCGTCGACGGCCGTGCTGTCGGCGCGTTCCGGCGACACCGACGTCCCCCGTCCCTCGAAGAGCCCCGGGTCGTCGTAGCTCGTCGCCGGGCTCTGCTCACCATGCCACGAGTAGATGAAGGGATAGGGGACCATCCCGAGGGGCTCCGACACCACGATCCGATCCAGGGACATGCTCCCCTTGCGAAGAGGGCCGTTGTGGAGCAGTGCCCGATCCTCACCAGTGTCGAGCGCCTGGTAGAGCTCCTCCGGAGCGTCACCGGTGCCGGATGGTTCCCATCCCGCGGCGAGCAGCGCGCCGTTGATGGCGCGGTGCTCGCGGCTGGTGGCATACGGCTTGGACTTGGTGCACGGGATCAACAGGGCGACCCGCGTGCCCTGGCCCTTCGGCGGTTGCCACTCGTGGGTGAGAAAGTCGATCCACGCGGCCACGCGGGGATGGGAAAGGGCATCCCGGTTGGCCTGGGGCGAGTAGAAGCACATCGACGGGTCGAGCGCGAACGGTGGCCGGATCTTCT
>DATECY010000177.1:0-2744 GCA_035286665.1 Acidimicrobiia bacterium | reverse complement strand
AGCTCCAACTCATGGACTACATGGTGGTCGTTTCCCTGCAGAGCCTCTCCAACTTCACCAACTCAGCACAGAAGGCACTGGAGTGACCGTGGCAAGGGGGGCAACGATGAGGTGGGAGCCGGTACTGCTGCTCGTTGTGGGTTCCGGAAATTCTGGCACCGGTTTTCCGGAAACTCTGGCACCGCGACGATCCTGAGGCACGATGGTATCGAGTTTCAAGTGTTTCGTTCGGCCTGACGGCCCATCGAGGGTGATCCAGCGGCCGTGTTCGAGGACTCTGTCGAGGATGGCGGCGGCCAGGTCGGGATCATGGAGCACCCGTCCCCACGCGTTGAGCGGCTTGTTGGTGGTGAAGACCATCGGCCGCTTGCGGAGATGCCGGTCGTTGACCACGTGGTACAGCACGTTGGCGGCGTCGGGGCCATAGGTCAGGTAACCCACCTCGTCGATAACCAGCACATGCGGATGCGTGTACGTCTCGAGCGCCTCGTGGAGGCGCCCGTGTCGCCCGGCGTTCGAGAGGTCCTCGATCAGCTGCGCGGCGGTGGTGAAGAGCGTCTCGAAGCCGTTCTGGATAGCGCGGTAGCCGATGGCGATGGCGAGATGGGTCTTGCCGCGACCGGCCTCCCCATGAAAGACGAGCGACCGGCCTTCGGTCACGAAATCGGGACTGAGGTAGGAGCCGAGCAACGCCACGCGCAGGCTGGATTGCAGGGTGAAGTCGAAGTCGTCGATGGTCTTGAAGTACGGGAAGTGAGCCCGGCGCGTGAGCCGCTGCAGGCGAGTCTGCTTGCGGTGCGCGACCTCTTCGGCGACCAGCAAGGCGAGGAAGTCGCGGTACGACCACTGCTCGTCCTCGGCCCGCGTGATCGCATCGTGGTACACCCGGCGCAGGTTGGCGAGATGAAGTCGCTTGAGCAGAGCGTCGAACTCGATCTCGGAAAGATCCAGACCCGGACCCGGACGGCGAGGGGTAGAAGAGGTCATTGGATCAGGTCCTCCGCAAAGAGCGAGCTCGGGAGCCGCAACGCGCGCTCGATGTGCGGAGCACCGAAGACCTGGACGCGCAGGCCGTGCTCGAAGGCGCCGCGCAAGCGATTGGGGCCGTGAAGCTGAAGCAGGTCGTGGAGGTGATCGACGTCCTGGATCCAGTCCTTCGGACGGCGATGGACGATCTCGGTGAGGTAGGCCAGGGCCGGCTCGCCGAGATCAAGCAGTTGCTGGCGCTTGAGGTACCGCTTGGCGCGCTTGCCGGAGACGGCCGCGACCAAAGCCGCGCGGTGATCGGGCAGCGTCGAGCCCTCGCCCCGCTTGAATTTCCTCTCGTGCGTGACGTCGAAGCGGCCCGCGACGATGCGGACCCGATCCCGGTACAGGTAGAGCGTGGCGGAGATCCCGATCGCCTCGGGTGGCATCGAGTACGGGTGCGTGTCGTGGACCACGGTGCCGGTGGGTCCGACGTAGATTGGCAAGCGCAGCGCGAGATTCTCGGGAAGGACTTTGAGCGGTCTCAGACGGGGCAGCTCCTCGACGAGACGCACGGCGGGTGTCACGCCGGTGGCTCGACATGGACGCTCGTCGTTGATCTCGAGGTGCCAGTCGGCGAGCTGAGCGAGCAGATCCGCCTCGTCGTGGAAACGCCGCTGCTTGAAGAAGGACCCCTTCACGAAACCGACGAGGTTCTCGACGGATCCCTTCTCTTGCGGCCTGTACGGCCAACACACGTCGACACCGACGCCGATCTCGAGCGCCGCGTACGCGAAGGTCGGATTCCACTCGGTGACCACACCGTCCCGCTGCCACTTCAAGGCGACCGTCTTGGGCCGATCGAAGATGCTCATGAGAGGGGCCCCGCCCCAGCTGTGCAGATGCTCGGCGAAATTGCGGATGAGCGTCTCGGCCGTCTCGTCGGGGACGATCGAGACCCGGACCGTTCTCGAATACTTCAGACGCGAAGCGAAAAAGCGGATCCTCTGGATCGTCCCGTCGAGGTACTCGACGTCCACCTGCCCGAAGTCATGCTGGCTGAATTCACCCGGAAGGCCCTCGAAGCGGACGAGCGGGGTCTTGTCCTTCGGCCTCACCGCGGCGATGAGCGCGAAGAGGGCCGTCTTCTGTCCCATGTACCCCTCGAGGCGCATGCGACGAAGCACCTCGACGGACTTGAGCTCGGATTCCTTCTCCAGAAGTTCGACGACGAGTTTCCGGAAATCCTCGACCAGGCTGGGGCGACCGATCCCGCGCTTCAACCGCTCGGCCGCGTCGTCGACGTGCTCGATGTCGCCCTCCTTGACGACCCGCTTGACCGATCGGACGGAGACCCCAGCCAATTTCGCCACTTCCGCCCGGGAGTGACCCGCCTTCAGCAACACCTTGATTTCATGACGCTTGAGCATGCCCAACATCCTCCTCCCCTGTGCCCGGGAAGACCCCCTGAGGGGGCCGGGCGAAGGGGCGTTCTAGCGCCTCCGGCGACGACCGGTGGTGCCAGAATTTCCGGAAGAGTTGGTGCCAGAATTTTCGGAACCCGCACCGATGACGGACATGAAGCACTGGAAGCTCACCGCTGAGCGCTGGTTTACGTTCACTTTGGCCGAGCAGCTCGGGAACGTCGAGAGCGAGGTCAGCGGACGCTGAAGTGGAGAACCCATAATCCCGAGATCGCCGAGCCGGCGATGGCGTGCAACGGCTCAGGCCTCGACGAAACTCTACGCAAACTCTACGCACCAGCATGGAAACCATGG
>DATECY010000176.1:0-10367 GCA_035286665.1 Acidimicrobiia bacterium | reverse complement strand
TGCGGTTCCGAGATCCCGGTGGTCGGCTCGTCGAGGATGAGCACCCGGGCACCCCGCCACAGGAGGCGGGCGATCTCCAACTGCTGGCGCTCCCCGACCGTGAGGGTGCGCGCCGGGGCATCGGGATCGAAGCCGAACCCGTACCGCGCACCGGTCGCGGCCAGGGCACGTCTCCCCGCCTTGCGATCGACGAGCGGTCCGCCCGGGGCACCGAGGAGGAAGTTGTCCAGCACCGTGAAGGGCAGGAACACGAGAGGGTCCTGGTGGAGCATGCCGATGCCGGACTCGAGGGCCGCCCGCGGCGACGAGGCCGGCAGCGGGCTCCCGTCCAACTCGATCGAGCCCGAATCCGCGGTGAGGAATCCCGACAGCACCTTCATCAAGGTGGATTTGCCCGCGCCGTTCTCACCGAGGAGGCCGTGCAGCTCCCCGGAAGCGATCTCCAGGTCGATCCCGTCGTTGGCGCGAATGGACCCGAAGCGCTTGTGGATGTCGCGGAGAACGAGGCTCATCGGGATGCGATGTCGGAGAAAGGTCGTCCGGGGCCGGGATCCAGGCCCCGGACGACCGTCCGATCGCTACTAGCCGGCGCTGGCGCCGACGATGCCCTCGAGCAATTGCTCGGTGTACCAGATCTGGAAGTCCGTCGCCTCCGCGCCGGCGGCGAGGAAGGCGGTCCCGTCCTGCCAGTTCAGCGGGCCGACGTAGAGGTCGATGTCCCCGCTGCCGAGACCCGCGATGAAGTCGTCGAGATCCGCCGACGCCTCGGTGGAGAGTCCGTCGCCGGACACCCAACCCACCGCGCTCGTATCCGGGTCGTTGATGTCGTCCCAGTCGGGTCCGACCCACAACCACTCGGCGGTGAACTCGCCGTCGATCACCGACTGAGCGGCGTCGAGGTACGACGGACCCCAGTTGAAGTAGGGCACGCCCAGGCACACCTCCGGGGCCGCCGCGCAGGCGCCCTCGAAGTCGTACGGCACCGCCCACACCGCCTCGCCACCGGCGGCGGCCTGTCCCACCCGGACGATCGCCTCAGTGGTGTCGATCCCCGAGATCACGACGTCGGCTCCGGCGGCGAGGAACTCGTTGGTCACCTGCGTCGGATCGAGCGTGAATGTGGGTATGTTGAACCAGAACCCGATCCACTTGACCTCGAACCCGAGCGTCGCCGGGTCCTCACCGCGGTAGTTCTCCCAGCAGTACCTCGCCCCGAGGAATGCCGAGTTCACCAGCCGGCGGGTCTCGTCGTTGATCAGCGGACCCAGGTAGGCAATCTCGCCGGTCTGGGTGGTGAGCGCCGCCGCACATCCGGCCATCATCTTGGCGTACTCCATACGACCCATGATGTTGCCGAGGTTGGTGAGATCGGCACGATAGGCCTTGCCGTCCGCCCACGCACTGTCACCGGACGACCAGATCATCGGCACGTCCGGGTGCGCGGCTGCGGCGGCCTCGATGCCGTCCTTCATGTCGTCCGACGTGGCGAAGATCAACTGCGCCCCGTTGGCGACCATGTCGTCGACGACCGATTCGACTGTCGTCCCCGAACGATCCGACGGGTTCACCTTGTCGAGCACGATCATGGCGTCGGCGGGCAGCCCGAGCTGCTCGACGACGTACCGGCCCGCCTCGTAATGGGCCTGCGACCAACCCACGTCGTTCTGCGGCCCTACGAGGATCATTCCGAACTTGAATCCCTCGGCGCTGCCCCCGCCGTCGTCGTCACCGCACGCCGCGACGACGAGCGAACCGGCCATGAGCAGCCCCACAATGTTTCTCCAACCCCGATGTCTCCCCATCCCGTCTCCCTCCGGTGGTGAGTAATTTCTCCGCAAGCCGGGACCGCCCCTTCCCCGGCGATCCGACTGTACGCGATCGCGGCCCCCGGCACCCCATCCTGGCACCGGCCGGCCGGCGGTTTTCCCCTCCGGCCGGGCCGGGAAAGGGCCACCCGGCCCTGTGGGGAATGGGCGGCAGGTCGGGCCGGTTGAGGGATGCGACCCCCCGGAGACCGAATGCCCGCCGTCACCACCGACGACATCCTCACCCTCCCCCGCGTCGGCGAGCCCGTCGGCGCAGCCGAGCGTGCCGTGGTATCGGTGACGACCGCGCCCCGGGGTTTCGAGGGAGAGGGGTTCCCGGTGAAGCGGGCCTTTGCCGGGGTCGACCTCACCCTGCTCGACCCGTTCATCCACCTCGACCAGATGGGTGAGGTCGAGTACGCCCCGGGAGAGCCCAAAGGCACCCCGTGGCACCCGCACCGGGGTTTCGAGACGGTCACCTACATGATCGACGGCATCATGGAGCACCAGGACTCCCACGGCGGCGGCGGGGTGATCACCAACGGCGACACCCAGTGGATGACGGCAGGAGCGGGCATCCTCCACATCGAGCGGCCGCCGGAGCACCTGGTGGCGTCGGGCGGCCTGTTCCATGGGTTCCAGCTCTGGGTGAACCTCCCGGCGCAGGACAAGTTCCTCCCCCCGCGGTATCAGGACATCCGGGGAGGACGGGTCACCCTGCTCACCACCGCTGACGGCGGCGTACTGCTTCGTCTCATCGCCGGGAGGCTGGCGGAGCACCGCGGCCCCGGTGACACCCACACCCCGATCACGATGATCCACGCCACCCTCAGTCCAGGCGCGCGACTCCGGCTCCCGTGGCGCGACGATTTCAACGCCCTGGCATACGTGCTCAACGGTGATGCCTCCTTGGGGACGACGATGCGGCCGATGCGCAGCGGCCAGCTGGCCGTGTTCGGCGGCACCGGAGCGATCACCATCACCGCCGCCGCCGTTCAGGAATCCCGCAGCCTCGCGGGCCTGGACGTGCTCCTGCTGGGAGGGCGTCCGATCCGCGAGCCGGTGGCCTGGTACGGCCCCTTCGTGATGAACACGCGCCGGGAGCTGATTCAGGCGTTCGAGGACTTCCAGGCGGGCAAGCTGGGCCGGATCCCCCACACCGATCCCGGGAGCGACCTCCCCGCCTAGGCGGTCGCTACCGTCGCTCCGTGCTCGACACCCGGGTTCGCATCCGGCCCCTCGTCACCGGCATCGTGCTCACGGCCGTGTTCTTCGCCGGGATGTGGGCGCTGTCGCGCCACGGCTATCCCGGAGGGCCCGATGAGTGCATCAGACTCGGGGACTGTTACTGCGAGGCGATCGGGCCCGGCATCGCCGCCCAACCCGCCAACTCCTGGTCCAACCTCGGCTTCGTGGCGATCGGCCTGCTCGTGCTCGCCGATGCCGGTCGCAGACGCCGGGGAACTTCGCGGATGGTCACCGACGACCGCTACGTGCTGCTGTACGGAGCGGTCGGTGTCTTCCTCGGTATGGGGTCGTTCGCCTTCCACGGATCCATGCGCGCCTGGGGCGGGTACGCCGACGTGCTGTCCATGCACGCTTTCTTGTCGTTCATCCTCGCCTACGACCTCGCCCGCATCCACGGCGAGGCCTGGTCATGGTTCTTCGGCTGGTTCGGCGGACTCCTCGTCGCGTTCACGGCCGCCGTCCTCTGGCTGCCGCCGGAGCACGGCAAGACCCTGTTCGCGGTCTTCGTCTTGGTCACCCTGATCGTCGAGGCGGCAGTGAGCTACCCGGCGTTGCGCCCCTGGTCACCGGCACGCATCGACGCCAGGCGGATGCCGTGGTTCTGGGCGGGGCTCGGCTCCTTTGCCGTGGCGAACCTGATCTGGAACCTCTCCCGCACCAGGGGCGTGTGGTGCGACCCCCTCAGCCTGGTTCAGGGCCATGCGGTCTGGCACCTGCTCTCGGCGGTGTCGGTGGGCTGCTTCTATCGCTACCTGCGCGACGAGGGTCCGGGGCGCTACGGTGACCCGGCTGCCATGATCCCGGCATGAACCGCATCGCCCTGCTGAACAAGTACCGGACGGGATACACCGCCGTCGCCGGCGCCCTCACCGGCGCCTCCGAGGCCGATCTCGACCGCAGCCCGGGACCCGGCGAGTGGACCGCCCGCACGGTCGTCCACCACCTCGCCGACAGCGAGACCCACGCCTTCGTCCGGCTGCGCCGGATCATCGCCGAGGACGACCCGATCATCATCGGGTACGACGAGGCCGAGTACGCCCGCAGGCTCCATTACGACCGCCCCATCGCCGCGTCGCTGGAGGTGCTCCGCGCCGTTCGGGAGGCGAGCCTGCAGCTGCTGGAGAGACTCACCCCGGACGAGTGGGACCGCTCCGGCACGCATTCCGAGTCGGGCCCCTACTCGGTCGACGACTGGCTGCGCATCTACGCCGGCCATCCCCACGACCACGCCGAACAGATTCGGGGTGCCCTCAGCGCCTGACGCCGGCACTCAGGGGCAGGGGTGGCCGGATGCGGTGAGGTCGTGGTCCTTGAACAGCAGCGAGAGCCCCCGCGCCTCCGCCCGGGAGCACACCTCCTCGTCGCCGGCGTAGTCGATCGCCAGCACTGCCTTGCCGGCATCGACGAAAGGTGCGAGCAGATCGCACTCGTCGAACTGGAAGCACTCCTCGTTCACCGCAAAGTCGAACCAGGCCACCAGATCCGGGATCTGTCCCAGGTCGTTCTTCAGGGCCACCCCGAGGCCGCGCTCGTGAGCGCCCTCGGCGAGCCACCGGTTGAACGCCAGTTGGTCGTCGTCGGTGAAATCGAACCCGGTCGGGTTGGCGTAGCCGTCGACGTTGTCGGGATCGACGGCGTCACAGCCCTTGGCGGCGGCGAGATCGAGCCGCGCCGCCAGGATCGGACCGAGCACGTCGATCCGACGGACGTCGACCCACCGCTCCCCCGGCCACCCCTCCAGAGGGAGGCCGAGCACCGCAGCCGGGTAGTCGGCGGCATCGGTTCGCCAGTCCTCATGCGACCCGGCGCTGAAGTAACAGACCACCCGGCGACCATCGGCGTGCAACCGGTCGATGGTCGGTTGAGCGGTGTCGAACAGGTCCACGTCGTAGACGGCGACGTCCCGTCCAATGTCGAGATCCCCGAGCAGCTGGATCTGCCAGGTGGTGCCCGGATCGGGTGTCCACCATTCCCCGGACGGAGGGACCGGGAGCGGGGACGGCGGGACCGGGGGCGGAGACGGAGGGACCGGGGGCGGAGACGGGTGCGGGGTGCAGGCCGTGAGCGCGAGGAGAGCGGCCACGCCCCACCGACGGCCACCGAGGTGCGACATCACGAACCGCCGACCGAGTCCCAGTCGATGGCGACCTCCTGGTCGTTGTCGCCACCGACGGCGACGTCGACCGCGGTGCGGGGGCCGACCACGATGGCAAACGTTGTGCGCGCCTCTCCTCCAACGAACACCGCGCCGAGCACGCAGGCGGCAGCGACCAACAGAAGCCCGCGCCCGATCCCGCCCATCCCGCTCAGAAATCCCGACATACGCCACCTCCCTTTCGCGACAGTACCCGTACCGGTCCGCCTGCCGCGGCGATGGCACCCTCGCCATCGTGGGCGTCGCCTCGCCGCGGCTGGACGATTCCGTCATGCTCCCCCGGGCTTCGGGGTACCCGGGTCGTCGAGGCGCTGCGCGGCGTCGACCTCGAGGTCGACCGTGGTGAACCGGCGGATCGAGGCGTCGGCAGAGCTCCTTTCGGCCAACGTCTTCGTGCTGGTCAAACGTCCCCCGACTGCTTGGCGCTGGCGGAGACCGGCCGACCGTTCACACTGCGGCGCGCAATGCAGCCGCGGCCGGGAGCGACAGCTCGAAACGGCTCCACCGGCCGTCGTGCCGGTACCGCAGGTCGCCATCCATCATCTGTGCCAGTTCCCGGGAGATCGTGAGGCCGATCCCCACCGACCCGGGCCAGCCCGACCGGGCCTGGCCGCGGTAGTACCGGTCGAAGATCCGCTCGGCGACGTCGAGTGCCAGCGGTGGCCCGTCATCACAAACCGCGAGTGAGACCATCCCCCCGGCTGCCTCCACCGTCACCATCCGATGCGGGCCGCCGTAGCGCTCGGCATTGGAGAGGAGGTTGCGCAGGATCTGCCTGACTCGGGCGGAGTCGCCGATCGCGATCGCCGGTGCCAGGCCCGTGCACTCCAGCGCCACCCCGCCGCACGAGTGCAGGACCGGTCGGACCAGGTCGAACACGTCGAAGGGAGTGGCGTCGACGTCGAGCTGTCCGAGGTCGGCGCGGGCCCCGACCAGCAGATCCTCGACGATGTTGGAGAGGTCCGCGGCCTGGTCGGCGATGGTCGCCACCATCGCCCTCTGGTCGGCGTCGTCGACCTCGGAGCCGCGCAGCACCTCGGCGTATCCCAGAACGGACGTCAACGGGGTGCGCAGCTCGTGGCTGACCGTGGCGAGGAACTCGTCCTTCGACTTCACCAGTTGGCGCATGCGTTCCTCGGCGGCCATGCGGTCGCTGATGTCGATGACCACCACCATGACGCGCGAGTAGTCGTAGGCGTCCTGGATCCGGCTCGCGGTCCAATGCAGGGCCGCCGGGAAGCGCGAACCGTCGAGCCGCTGTCCCGTGAATTCGAAGGTGACGTGCCCTTCGCCCTTCCAGATCGCCTCGAATTCGTGCCGCCACGACCCGAGGGAATCAGCGTCGAGCGCGGAGGCGTCGACCGGACCGAGGAGAGCCTCACGCTCGCAATGGCCGATCAGGTCGAACACCGCGGCGTTGAGGTCGACGACCTCCACCAGCGACACGAAGCGGGCAATCTCCCCGGGGTGCTCGTCGAAGTAGCCGCCGAGATCGGCCACGCCATCCCGCTGCAACTCCTCGAAGCCGGCGATGACCCGGCGGAAGTCCTCTTCCCATGCCGCCACCGGGAGCTGGCCGAACTGGTGTCGGTAGTGCTGTTCGCTGCGCTCCACCCGGCGGTTGGACAACTCCTCGATCTCGCAGTTGAGGTCGCGCATCTCCCGCGAGGAGATCTCCATCGAACGCTCGAGGAGGTATCGGCCGCGATCGCTGTCCTCGTAGGCGGCCGCCACCTGCGCCAGTAATTTTCGCCACACCTCGAGGTCGTCGGGGGGCCGCTCGGTGCTGAGACCGAGGCGCCGCAGCTGGCGGGCGAGGATGCGGTTCACACGACCTCACCGATCGTGGTCAGGGTCATGGTCTGGTTGTGCAGATCGCACGATCCCTCGGCATACGGTGAGATCTCGCCGTACGAGTAGAAACCCACCTGGGAACTCTCCGGGGGCAGGACGTGCATCGTCGCCTCCAGTTCGTCCTCGGTTCGCTCGCCGAGCACGAGACGGCGTCCCACACACGACACGGCGATCGAGAGCGCCGCCACTCGCGAGGCGCGCTCCAGGGCAGATCCGGCGGCATCCTCGGCCCCATCGACGAGGCGGTGGAAGTTGGCCTGCATCAGCTGCACCCGATGCCCCTGGGGGACGTCTCCGGCAAAAGTGAGCGACTGGGCGGCCTCGTCGACGCTGAGGATCGTCCGCACCAACTGTTTTGCCGAGCCGGGCTGCCGTACCGCAAGTGGGAAGAGCAACCCCGACGCCGGCAGCTCCGCGGCGAGATCGCCGAGGTACTCCTTGTACAGCGCCAACACCGGGCGTCCGTCGAGCTCGTAGACGATGTTGCCCCGGGACCGGGTGACGGTGCGCTCCGGGCCGAACTTGTCCCACCCGCCCTTCGACCCGTGGCCCACCCGGACTGCGGAGCCGTACATGCCGACCGCGGTCACGTATCCGGCTACCGGCTTGCCGTCGACGATCACCCAGGTCTGCTCGAAACGCGACCCGTCCCCAGCGAGCCCCCCGGTGACCACGACACCGGCGGGGACGGCGGCATTGATCCCGCGCACCAGCTCCGACCCGTTGACGTCGAGACCCTCGCTGAGCACGAAGATCGCCCGGAGCCCGGGGTCGGCGAGCCCTCGGCCGATGGCACTCCCGGCGACGAACGAGCTGCCGAGCGTGATCGGTTCGGCGACGACGCGCACAGTCGTCGCGTGGAATTCCATGACGGCGACGGAAAGGGTCCCATCGGCCACCTCGTGCCCGTGGATCTCACCCGACGTCGAACACCCGAGCAGCGCTCCTCCGACCCCGACGGCGAGGTCGCGAATCGGGTCGGTGTCGTCCAGGTACCGAGGGGCGCCGAAGCAGAGCGTGAGCGAGCGTTTCGGGTCGACGTCAGGCAGAGGCCCCGACCATCCCGACGTGCGATCGAAGCGAAGCGTGCTCACTCGCAAGTGTGCCTCCCAGGCCCTGCAAGGTGTTTCGGCCGTACTGCCGACCTGATTGAGCCGTGCGTGGGAGGCGGTGTTACTCCTCGATCCCGGCGAGCCGCCGGGCGAACCCCTTTTTCTGCTCGAGGTCCATCTGCCGGGCGATCTGGACGCGCTGCGCCTGCGGCGATCCGGCGCCGTGAAGCGACTCGGTGAGGTAGCCGACGGCGTTACGGCCGAGCGTCATGTTCTCGATGAGGCGCAGCACGCGGACCCGCCATTCCGTGGGCACTCCCTCGCGGCCCCGGAAGTACTTGTCGAGGAGGGGGCTGATCTCCTCATGGGCGAAGTCCGCCTGTGACGGCAGGGTGACGACCGCCCCTCCGGCGAGGTCCTGGGCGAGGCGCGCGATCTCGTACGGGAACCGGGTGACGTTGTGCTTGCACACGTTGGCGAGCAGACCGTCGTTCTCCCAATTGCCGGCGGTGGTCCGGCGCGACTCGTGGCTTGCGGCGATACCGGCGCCGTAGATCGTCTCGTTGAGGTGCGCCATCTCCACGAGCTTGTCCCGGACGTGCGCAGCCTTCTCCACGCCGTTGTAATCGGCGATGAGCGCCGCCGCCCCGATGAGGACGTCGCCGACTCCGGCCTTGCACACGTACGACCTGCGGTGGTAGGCGGTGAACCGCTCGACGAGTTCGGCGGCGAACTCGTACTCGCCGTCGAGGAACACGTGCTCCCACGGGACGAACACGTCGTCGAGGATGATCAGCGCCTCCTGCCCGGCAAAGGTTGCGTTCCCGGCATCGATGTCGCCGTCCATCGCCCGGGTGTCGCAGGACTGCCTCCCATAGACGAAGGTGATCCCCTCCGCCTCCACCGGGACCGCAGCCACCACCGCCCACTCGCGGTCGGCCTCGGTGAGACGCATCGTCGGCATGACGAGGATCCAGTGCGAGTTGATGCACCCGGTCTGATGCGCCTTGGCGCCGCGGATCACGATCCCGTCCCCGCGTCGCTCCACGACCCGCACGAACAGGTCGGGATCGGCCTGCTGCGAAGGGCTCTTACTGCGATCACCCTTGACGTCGGTCATGGCACCACCGATCACGAGGTTGAGCCGCTGCACCTCGGCGAGCCAGGTGGTGAACCGGCCGTGGTACCCGGTGCCGCGGGCGGCGTCGACGTCGAAGGTGATCGAATAGAGGCTGTTGATGGCGTCCATGCCGACACAGCGCTGGAAGCAGGTCCCCGTGAGCTGACCGAGCCGCCGTTGCATCTTGTTCTGGGCAACGACGTCGTCGGCGCTGGTGGTGACGTGGAGGAACCGGTTCACCGTCGCCCCGGTCAACCCGGAGGGGGCGGACGCCAGGGCCGGGTCGTCCACGGCGAGATCGAAGGTGGCGGCGACGGCATTGATCGAGGGTCGGATGACCGGGTGGTCGACCGGCTCGGCGACGCGCTCCCCCATGAAGAAGATGCGCAGCTTGCGGCCGCGCAATGAATCGACGTATTCGACACCGGAGCGGATCGGGCGGCTCGGCAGCAACATGCCGTCAGGCTAGGGGGCGTCCGACCCTTGCGACCGGCCGGATCCCGGTGTAGCAAGGAGGCGGCCAGCCACCGAGGAGACGCCATGCCTACCGATCCCCGTTGGGAGGAGTTCCAGGTGAAGGGCGAGCAACTGCTCGCCAAGGTGAAGGAACTCGTCCACGAGGGCAACATCCGCCGCCTGATCATCGCCAACGACGATGGCAAGACCCTGGTCGAGATCCCGCTCACCATCGGAGTGGTCGGGGCGCTGCTGCTGCCGATGGCTGCCGCCGTCGGCGCCATCGCGGCAGTGGTGACCGACTGCACGATCCGCGTCGAGCGGACCGATCAGGGTGGAGAGGGGTAGCGGGCGGGTCCTATCGGACCCGGTTCAGGTGAGATGACGCTCCCCGCGGGGACCGCGCCCCCCTACGCCCTCACCAACTCGTCGAGGTACTCCCGGATCCCGGTGAACTGGCCTTCGCCGTCGAGCCCCGCCTCGTGGACCACCATCGCCCCCGCCCCGCTCCCCAGATAGTGACCCTTGCGGAACGGGTGCAGGGTGTGCGCCCGTCCCCGATCGCTGCGGATCCATCGGTACATCGTCGGCAGGGTGAAACCGGTGATCCCCATCGCGGTCTGGGCCACCGACTCGGGGAAGACCCGATCGCGCTCGGCGGCGTCCAACCGGTCGAA
>DATECY010000175.1:0-4150 GCA_035286665.1 Acidimicrobiia bacterium | reverse complement strand
GGTCACCGTACGGCTAGCCCTCGAGAGAGAGCGAAGCGGATACATGCCGGCGCCGAACTAGAGACGGCGTCGAGCCCCCTGAAGGGAAGCGGTAGGTGACATGTGGCAGACCGTGGGAATTCGAGTCGATGGGACCTGCCGACCCAGGTGAGCTGGCGGATCGGCTAATCGAATAGCACCCGGGCAACCCCGCTACCCAAACACATGAACACACAGGACCGCATCGGCACCATCTACTCCGGCACCCTCGCCGCGCTGGGCGCCGCCACGCTCATCGGGCTCTTCGTGCTCCAGGAGTCGCCGGGCCCCCTCTGGCTTTGGGTCACCTTCGCCGCCGCTTTCGTGGCGCTGGAGTTCTCCTCGGTCGAGGTCAACGACCGGTTGTTCGTTTCCGGCTCGATCATGGTCGCCTTCACCGCCGCCACCGTGTTCGGACGGGAGAGCGCGGTTCTCGCGGTCGCCCTCATGGCGGCCATTGCTGCGTTCCATCCCGACGACCTGCGGCAGCGGCGCTGGCGCCAACCCGCAGGCAACTTCGGTCAGCTGGTGTTCTCGGCCACGGTTGGGGTCACGGTGTTCCTCCCCTTCCTCCCCGACGGGCCGGTGGAGGCACCCGACCTGCCGCTCCTCGCGGCAGGCGCGGCGCTGTCCGCCGCGGTCTACGACTGGGTCAACTTCGGGCTGGTGCGGTTCATGGTGCGCCGGCTCTACCCGGAACGAACCCTGCACCCCTGGCTGAAGATGCTCACCAACCACGTCGCCCTCGCGGTGCTCGGCGCCTTCGGCGGGATTCTCGGGGCGGCATACGTCCTGGTCGGGCCGGTGATCCTCCCCCTCATCTTCGTGACCTTCCTGGTCGGTCAGATGGGCTTTCACTCCTACTCGAAGCTGCGCAGCGCTCACGAGGACACCATCCGGGGATTCGTCAAGGCGGTGGAGGCGCTCGATCCGTACACCCGGGGTCACACCGAGCGGGTCGCCGCCTTCGTCCGGATGACCGCGGAGCGGCTCGGTTTCGAGCCGGATCGGCTGGAACGGCTGCGGTGGGCGGCGCTGATCCACGACGTGGGCAAGGTGGCGGTCCCGGCGGCGCTGTTGCACAAGCCGGACTCGCTCACCGATGAGGAGTACCGCCGGATGGTGCGGCACATGCGGGTGGTCGAAGACGTGCTTGCCGGTGTCGACTTCCTGGCGCCGATGGTGGGGATCGCCGCGGCGCACCATGCGCTTCTCGATGGTTCGACCGATGTCGCGGTCGAGGGCCGCATCCTCGCTGCCGCAGACGCGTTCGACGCGATGACCAGCACGCGGTCCTACCGGTCCGCCGTCACCCAGCGCACCGCGTTCGATCAGCTGCGCCGTCGCCGGGAGATCTACGGGGTGGAGGTCGTCGAGACGCTGATCGCCGCGATCGAGATGAGCAGTGAGGTGTACGGGTCACCCGACGACGAGAGTGCTGCGGTCGTCGAGCGCCTGGTGAGAGAGCGAGCCATCCGTGCTTGATCGCTTCCGCCTCGCAGCGCTGGCGGCGACCTCCATCGCCGGGATCGCCTCTGCCGTGATCTGGTGGCCGGGCTCTGTGTTCGCGCTCGTCGTCGCGGGTTACGCGGCAGCCCAGTTCGTGCCGATGCCCACACCGTCGCGTCTGGGCGTGTCGACGGCGCCCGCACTCGCCGGTGCGGTGGCGCTCACCACGCACGGGTCGGCGGTGCTGGTCATCGGAGCCCTGTCGGCGGCACTCCCGCTCTCCCGGCTCCTCGTCCACCTGCTCCACGGACGACGGGTCGGCGACGAGCGCTTCCCCTCGGAGCCGGTGGGGATCGGTGTCTTCGGAGGCCTCTTTGCCCTGGCCGCCCTCGGCCTCGGTGGACGGGATGCCGCCGATGCCGTCACCCTCTCTGCCTATGCGCTCGCCGTCGGAGGCGGCTACCTGGCGTCGGCGGCGATGCGGGCGGCTGTGTCGGGGCGCGGCCACAGCATGCCCCGCCGGTTGCTCTTCATCCGTGCCCTCACCGACTGGCCGGCCCACGCCGTGCTGTATTCGGCGGCGGCGCTCTACGCGGTGACCGTCCCGGTGATGGGAGGGTGGTCGGTGCTTCTCGCCGGTTTGCCGTATGCCTTCGGCCACATCTCGCTTCACCGCCTGCAGGCCACCCGGCACACCTACGACCAGACGATCCGTGCCCTCGGGCAGATCCCGGAGGCGGGTGGAATGGTCACCGCGGGACATGCCGGGCGGACGGCCGATCTTGCGGTTGCGGTCGGCGCCGATCTCGGCCTCGGCGGGCGAGCGCTCGACCGGGTCGAATACGCCGCGCTGCTGCACGACATCGGTCGCCTCGTGCTGGCGAACCCGGCGGTGGCTGCGGGGCACCACACCCCGTCGGACGTGTCGGGGTGGAGCGCCGCCATCATCGGCGAGGCCAAGAACCTCGATCAGGTCGCCGGTCTCGTGGCGGTGATGCACAGCCCATATCGCCGGCCCGGGGAGCGGCGCGATCCCGGTTTGCCCCGCGAGGCCCATGTGGTCCGCGTGGTCTCGGCCTACGACACCGAGATCTCGACCGGCCGGTCCCCCCTCGAGGCGATCGAGATGCTGCACCGCGGAGCCGCCTACGATTTCGACCCAGAGATCGTCTCAATGCTGCGCCACGTCCTCGAGCGGCGTGGCGCGATCGCCGCCTGACCTACCGGTATCCTCAGCACCTCCGACCTCGAGGAAGCGTGCTCCGCTACGACGTCGTTCTGCCCCGGGCCACCATCACGATCGACGACCAGGAACGGCGCAACCCTCTGTCGAATGCCGCGATGTCCGAACTGGCCGATCTGGTGCGGCGCGCCGCCGCCGATCCCTCGGTCCGGGTGATCGTGATCACCGGTGCCGGCGACAAGGCCTTCTCCGCCGGGGGTGATCTCAGCGGCGGATTCGTCGACAAGCCGCTCGCCGATCACCAGGGGCGCGGTGCGCTCGCCGACCTGCTCAAGGCCCTGCGCGGCTGCGGCAAGCCGACCGTGGCCCGGGTCAACGGCCACGCTCTCGCCGGCGGGTTCGGTCTGGCCGCCGCGTGCGACGTGGTGGTCGCCGTCGACGAGGCCACCTTCGGGGTTCCGGAGATCAAGGTGGGACTGTGGCCGATGATGATCACCGCAGTCCTGCAGCGGGTGATGCCCCACAAGGCCGCCCTCGAGCTGATGATGTCCGGCCGCCGCATCTCCGCCGACGAGGCGCACCGTCTCGGCGCGGTGTCGCGGGTAGTCGCCAGGTCGGAGCTCGACGCCGCCGTAGATCTGGTGGTGTCCGGCCTCGCCGCGGTCAGCCCGGCGGTGCTGCGGCTGGGTCGCGATGCCTTCTACGCCGTCGAGGACATGGGCTTTGACGCGGCTCTCGACCGGCTGCACGCCGGACTGACCGCCGTAGCCGCCACCGAGGACGCCGCCGAGGGCGTGGCTGCATTCATCGAGAAGCGCCACCCTCAATGGAAGGGACGGTGACCGGCATCCCGGCGACCCGCTTCCGGCCGTCGGCGAAGGCGGTCGTGGTCGTCGACGGCCGGCTGCTCGTCACCAGGAACCGCACCCCTGGTGGTTCCCGCCCCGATTGGTACATCCTCCCCGGGGGTGGGCAGCGCCCCGGGGAGACCATCGTCGACGCCCTGCGTCGCGAGGTGGAAGAGGAGACCGGCCTTCTCGTCGAGCCGGTGCGGCTGTTATGGGTGCGCGAGTGGATCATCGCAATGCGAGAGCCGGATGTGCAGGCCGATCCCGAGGAACACGCCATTGAGTTCATGTTCGAATCGCGCCTCATCGGCGGTGACGGCGGTCCCCGGGAGACCGACGCCTACCAGGTCGGGGTGGAGTGGATGGCGGGCGAAGGGCTCGGCTCGGTGCGGTTCTACCCGGCAGCCATCGTCGTACCGATTGTCGATCTCATCGCCGGGAGATCACCCGGCCCCGTGTATCTCGGAGACGCCGATTGATGTCGTGTTCAGGCAACCGTCAAGTGTCAAACGTCAACAGTTCGCCGCCCGACGCCCGACGCCCGCAAGAACCGGAAACGGGCAACGGGAAACGGGCAACGGGAAACGGGCAACCGGAAACGGGCAACGGGCGACGGCTCCTCGGCGATGTCGACTGATCGCGGCGCTCTATA
>DATECY010000174.1:0-27934 GCA_035286665.1 Acidimicrobiia bacterium | reverse complement strand
GCAATTCGACAGGAGCGATGGAGGTTCCGTCCAATTGCGAAGGTCCAATTGCCAATAGCCTCGTTGGCGCGAGAAGCGTGAGGAGCATCAAGTGCGAATAGTGGGTCTCGGAATCGACCTCGCCGACATCGAGCGGGTGGGTCGCGTGCTCGCCAAGTACCCGCGGTTCGCCGAGCGGTGCTTCACCCGCCACGAGCGCGAGTACGCCTTGCGCTTCGCCAGGCCGGAGCGCCGCCTCGCCGCCCGCTTCGCCGGGAAGGAGGCCGTGATGAAGAGCATGGGGACCGGGTGGCGCCGGATCCGCTGGCAAGACGTCGAGATCACCGGCGGGGGCAAGCCGACCGTCCGGGTCTACGGGACCGCCAAGCGTCGCGCCGAAATGCTCGGGGTGACCGGCTTCGAGGTGACGATCACCCACACCGACAAGGACGCGATGGTGTTCGCCATCGCGCTGGGGGAGCACGAGGAGGGCTCGCTCCGCTCGCCGCGATGAGCGATAGGCGATGAGCGATGCGCCCGAGGCGTTGTCGGATGGCGATTGGCAATTGGACAGAGGTCGCCGAACTCCTCGAGTACCTCCGAGCCGACTCGACGAATTGCGAATTGCCAATTGCGGATCGCTGATCGGCGGCACAGCCGCCGATCTCTACTGCACGCAGAACCAGTTGCCTTCGGGGTCGTGGAACTCGTACCAGTGCTCGCCCGCCATACCGCGCGCTTCGCGGTGGAACGTCGCGCCGAGCGCCTCGAGACGGGTTCGTTCCTCGTCGAGTCGGGCGGGGCGTTCCTCCTCGGTGAGGCCACGGCCGATTGCATTCACGTCGAGATGCACCCGCTGGTTGGGGGCGCCGCCGTCCCAGCGCTCGAACAGCAGGCGGGGGCCGACCCCTGCCGGGTCGGTGCAGGCGGAGATGTCGTTGCGCTTGTCCACCGGGATGCCGACGGCGTCGGCGAAGTCGTCCCACGTGGCGTAGCCGTCGGGCGGCGGCTGCATCTCGTACCCGAGCACGCCGGCCCAGAAGGTGGCGAGGCGATCGGGATCCTCACAGGCGAAGACGATCTGGATGTTGTGAGCCATGCTCGGAGGCTATCGCCGTTCCCGTTGCCCGTCAGTCGCCTTGCTGCGCGTTGGCGATCCAGCCGATCAGCCCCACGACGGCGAAGCCGGCGGCGGCGAGGAGCAGGGGGATCCCCCAGTCGACCGGACGGGACAATGCGGCGGTGTCGGCACCGTCCGGCCACGGCCACAGGACGCGCAGCGAGCCGAGCATGAGGCCGATGAGCGCCGCCATCATCGTGTCGCGGTGGTCGCGCAGGAGCTTGTTGAGCAGCGTGGAGAACAGTGCCAGCCCGATGATCACGCCGACGCCGAACACGGCGAGTACGGCCGGGTCGCGCCCATCGACCGCATCGATGACGTTCTGGTACATCCCCAGCATGAGGAGGATGAACGACCCGGAGATCCCGGGAAGGATCATCGCCACGATGGCGATTGCACCCGCGACCAGATAGACGGGAAGCGACGGGCCGACCACCGGGTCGCCGCGCAGCCCGAGGAGGACGAAGGCGGCGACGGCAACGACGAGGCCGACGACCACTCGGGCGAGGTCCCAGCGGCGCACCAGCCTCCAGGCGACCACGATCGAGCCGAGCACCAGCCCGAAGAAGGCGGCCGCGGTGTTCTGCGGCTCGTCCCTCAAGAGGTGAGAGATGAGCGAGGCGAGCGTGAAGACGGCCAGGCCGATCCCGACGAGCAGGGGGAGAAGCAGAGACCACTCGACCTCACCGAGTCGCCGCCGGGCATCGGCGAACTTCCCGCCAATCGTCAGGCCGAGCGCCGTCGCGCCGCTGTGGATGGCGCCCACCAGGCGCTCATAGATGCCGAGGACCAGGGCCACGGTCCCACCGGACACGCCGGGGACCACGTCTGCCGAGCCCATGAGAAACCCGCGCACGACGTTGGAGAGGAACAGCATCGGCGAGGAGCGTACCGGTGTGCGGTCGCAGAGCGGGTGACGGGTGACGGGAGCCGCCTCAGCCCTCCCGATACACCAGCGCTCGTCCGTCCAGGTCGGCGATCGTGAGGATCGGGCCGTCGATGGTGAGGGTAGGCGCGCCGCCGAGAATCTGGAGCACGACCGTCTCCTGAGCCATCACGGCGTCCTTGCAGGCCATCTTCGTGGATCCGAGCGTGCCGAACCCGGTGTCGGGATCGTATGTGCCGAACAGTTGGTTGCAGCCGGTCGAGCCGGTGATGGAGCCGTCGGCGGCGAGGACGAGCGTGGCCGGGGCGGCAGGCGTCGATGCGGTATCTCCTTCGACGATGGTCTCGAGGGCCCAATTCGTTCCGATGAGCGGGGCCGTTGCCGGCTCGGGCTGGGGGGAGAAGCGCAGCGCGACACCGTCGCCGCCGAGCACGAGCGCCTCCCCGTCGCGGGCGGCCGAGGTGACCCGGGGGAGAGCGGCGAGGTACGCGGCCTCCAGGTCCATCACCCCGTCGGCGAGGCAGGCCATCTCGGTCTGGCTCAGCGAGGGTCCGATGGTGACCACGCCGTCGGCGACGACGATCGGCCCGCCGTAGCCGTTGCACGCCGCAGTGCCGCCCACCTGAGCGTTGTCGACGAACAAGGTGACCGGCGACCCGTCGACGAGAGGGATCGAGGTTCCGTCGACGGTGGCGGCCCTCAGCTGCCAGGTGGTGGCCCCGAAGGGGTCCTCCTGCGAGCCGAGGGTGTGTTCGGCGCCACAGGCGGCGAGCAACGAGAGGGCGGCCAGGGCGAGCAGCGGCGCGGAGGTCTTCATGAGTGTGAGACGGTCGCAGCGCCGAAGGGGTTCCTGGTGTCCGGCGGCGCCCGGCGCTCCCGTACCATCACACCATGCGCCCGGTGATCACCCCAGCCGAGTCGGCCCGCCTCGATGCGGGGGCGACGGAGCCGGTCTCGACCCTCATGGAGCGCGCCGGCTACGCCGTCGCCGTCGCCGCCGCACGCATGGGAGCCGGGTACGGGAGCAGGGTGATCGTGCTCGCCGGTCCCGGCGACAACGGGGGCGACGGTTATGTCGCAGCGCGCCATCTCCGGCGGCGCGGGGCCGACGTCACCATCCGCTCGCTCGGGTATCCGAGGGGTGACGCCTCGGTGCGCCGGTCCGAAGCCATCGCCGCGGTCCACGGCGGGGTGACGGTGAGGGATCTGGGCGGCGTCGAGCCGTGTGACCTCATCATCGATGCGCTGTTCGGTGCCGGGTTCCACGGGACCCTTCCGGAACGGGTGGTGCCGTGGGTGGATCATCCGGCACCGGTGCTCGCCGTCGATCTGCCGAGCGGCCTCGACGGCACGACCGGCTCGACCACAGGGCTGGGATTCCGCGCCCGGCGCACCGTGACCTTCCACGCCCTCAAGACCGGCCATCTCATCGGGAAGGGACCGGACCTGTCGGGCGAGATCGAGGTCGTCGACATCGGCCTGAGCGGCGAGCGGGCGGAGTGGCTGCTCTGCGAGGACGAGGACGCTCCGGCTCCGTCCCGTCCGCGGCAGGCGCACAAGTGGTCGGCCGGCTCCGTGGTGATCGTCGGCGGCTCCCGGGGTCTGGCCGGTGCCCCGATGCTGGCGGGGCGGAGCGCCCTCGAATTCGGCGCCGGTGCGGTCCGGGTCCTGGTGCCGGGGGAGGTGCAAACCCAGGCGGCGGCGATGGACGCGGGGGTCATGACGGGCGGAGTCGGCGACCTTCCCGCCTTCGGGGCGGCATCCGTCGAAGCGGTGCTCGCCGAGGCGGATCGGTTCGATGCGCTGGTCCTCGGCCCCGGGCTGGGCGACGGCTGTGGCGACTTCGTCGCCGGGGTGCTGGCGACGTGGGACAAGCCCGTCGTCCTCGACGCCGACGGGCTCGGTGCCGTCACGCTCGACCAGCTGCGTCGCCGAAACGGTCCCACGGTCCTCACCCCGCACGCCGGGGAGTTCGCCAGGCTCACCGGCGAGCCGGCTTCGCCGTCCGCGGCGGCTTCGCTGGCTGCCGACACCGGGGCCGTTGTGCTCCTCAAGGGTGCTCCCACCTTCGTCATGGGAGCAGAGCGGTGGGTGGTGACCGCCGGGGGAGCCGAACTGGCGACCATTGGCACCGGCGACGTGCTCTCGGGGATGATCGGTGCCCTCGTCGCCAGGGGGCTCGACCCGGAGACCGCGGCGCGCTCCGCGGCCCACCGTCATGGTCTGGCCGGGCGCCGTCTGGCGGGCGTCACTACGGTGACCGCCACCGGGCTGGCGAGGGAAGTCGGGAGGTTTGCCTGGTGAGGCCATCGTGGGTGGAGGTCGATCTCGCCGCGATCCGTCACAACGTCGCCGCCATCGCCTCGGCCGTTGGGTCCTCCGAGGTGTGTGCCGTCGTCAAGGCGGACGGGTACGGGCACGGAGACGTCCCGGTGGCCGAAGCGGCGCTCGAGGGCGGTGCCACCCGGGTGGCGGTGGCGCTCGTGTCCGAGGGCGTCGGGCTGCGCGAGGCGGGGATCGAGGCACCGATCCTGGTGCTCTCCGAGCCGCTCATCGACGACGTCGAGGACGTGGTGCGCTGGAACCTGATTCCCGCCGTGTATCGCCGATCGTTCATCGAGGCGCTCGGCGCGGCTGCCCCGGTGGGCTTTCCGGTGCACCTCAAGGTGGACACCGGGATGCATCGGGTCGGGGCCTCCCCGGAGGTGGCCGCCGGACTCGCCCGAATGATCGCCGCCGGCCCGCTGCATCTCCAGGGGGTCTGGACCCACTTCCCCGTGGCGGAGTCCGACCACGGATTCACCCGGGGCCAGGTTGCCGCCCTGCAGGCACTCCTCGACGACCTGGCATCGGATGGGGTGCGCCCCGATCTCGTCCATGCCGCCAACACCGCCGGCGCCCTGGCCGACATCGGCGCCCGATTCGACCTCGTGCGCGTCGGACTCGGGATCTACGGGCTGCGGCCCGCGCCCGGGTACGCCCCCGAGGTGGACCTGCATCCGGCGATGCGGGTGATCAGTCGGGTGACCCATCTGCGTCGTCACCCCGCAGGCACCCGGCCGTCGTACGGGAGGGTGCGGCCGCTGCCTCGCGAGTCGACCGTCGTCACCGTGCCGATCGGGTATGCCGATGGGGTTCCCCGAAGGCTCGCCGACCTCGGGGGATCGGTGCTCATCAGGGGCAAGCGTCATCCGTTCGCCGGCACAGTCACCATGGACCAGGTGGTCGTCGACGTCGGCGACGACGCGGTCGAACTGGGCGACGAGGTCGTGCTCCTTGGCCGCCAGGGCGGCGAAGAGATCTCCGCCGACGAGTGGGCGCAGCGGCTCGGCACGATCAACTGGGAGATCGTCTGCGGTTTCGGCCCGCGCCTGCCCCGTCGGTACCGGGGATGACGATCACCGCCGTGCCCGGGGTCGCGGTGGGCCACTGGAGCGATCCGGTGGGTGTGACCGGGGTGACCGTCGTGGTGCTCCCCGAGCCGAACGTCGCCGCGGTCGAGATCAGGGGCGCTGCCCCCGGCTCGCGCGAGACCGCGCTGCTCGCCCCCGGTATGAAGGTCGAGACGATTCAGGCGATCGTGCTGGCGGGCGGCAGCGCATTCGGCCTCGCCGCAGCCGATGGAGTCGCCCGAGCTTTGGAGGCCGACGGCCGTGGTCACCCTACGTTCGCCGGAGTGGTGCCGATCGTCCCGGCGGCGATCCTGTTCGATCTCGGCATCGGCGACGCTTCCGCCCGACCCGGGCCCGAGGCCGGTGAGGCGGCCTACCGCGCCGCGTCCACTGCCCCCGTGCAAATGGGGAGCATCGGGGCGGGTACCGGAGCCGTCGTGGCCGGGTGGCGGGGCTTCGAGCATCTCCGCAAGGGGGGCGTCGGTTCTCATGTCGAGCGTGTCGGTGACGCCATGGTCGGTGCGCTCGTCGTCGTCAATGCCGTCGGGGACGTGTTCACGCTCGAAGGAGACCCGCTCACCGGGGGGTCGGCGATTCCCCCGTACACCCCTGCGGTTCCGCGGCCGCTGGAGAACACCACGCTCGCCGTCGTGGCGACCGACGCCCGACTCGACCGCTCTGCGCTGTGGCGGGTGTGTGTTCAGGTCCACGACGCGCTCGCCGTGTGCCTGAGGCCCAGCCACACCCGATACGATGGCGACGCCGCGTTTGCCGTGTCCTGTGGGGATCAGAGTGCCGACCCCGACGGGGTCGGCACCGCCGCTTTCGTGGCGACCGGGCGGGCGATCGAGGCGGCGATGAGAGCCGCGACGGCGATGGGCGGAGTCGAGACGATGGAGGCGCGGTGACCGATCATTTGGCCGAGCTCGCCGCCATCGCCTCGGGGTGCACGTCGTGCCGCCTGGCGTCGACACGCACCACGGTGGTGTTCGGCGACGGCGACCCGGACGCCGACGTGATGTTCGTCGGCGAGGCACCCGGCTTCCATGAAGATCAACAGGGAGTGCCCTTCGTCGGCGCCGCCGGGAAGCTCCTGGAACGGCTGCTCGGCGAGATCGGCCTCAAGCGAGAGGAGGTGTACATCGCCAACGTCCTCAAGTGCCGGCCGCCGGGGAATCGCGACCCGCTTGCGGACGAGATCGAGTCCTGCAAGGTCTACCTGCGCAAGCAGTTGGAGCTGATCGACCCCAGGGTGGTCATCACCCTCGGTAACTTCGCCACCAAGCTCCTCCTCAAGCGCGACGTCGGGATCACCCAGCTTCGGGGCCAGGTATTCCCCTGGTGGCATCGCCAACTGGTTCCGATGCTGCACCCGGCTGCGGCGCTGCGCGGGGGCGAGCGGCTCATGACCCAGATGCGCGAGGACTTTGCCGTGGTTCGCAGGCTCATGGATCAGGATGCACCAGCGGTCGCGGAAGCGGACGACCCCATCGAACAACTCGGGTTGTTCTCGTGATCAGCGTCACCTGTGCCACCGACGCCGAGACGAGGGCGGTCGGCCGTCGTCTGGCGAGCCTCTTGCGGGCCGGAGACGTAGTGCTCCTCTCGGGCGATCTCGGCGCGGGCAAGACGGTGTTCGCCGGCGGGATCGGAGAAGGCCTTGGTGTCGACGATCCCGTGGTCAGCCCGACGTTCGTGATCGTCCGGCGATACCGCGGGCTGCTCCCGATGGTCCACGCCGACCTCTACCGGCTGGGAACGTCGGCCGAGGTCGAGGACCTCGACCTCGAGTCCGAGGCGGCCGACGCTGTGCTCGTGGTGGAGTGGGGCGACGTCGTCGAGCAGACCTTCGGCGACGACGTGCTCGTCGTGCGTTTCGCCGTCGAGGCTTCCGGCGCCCGCACCCTGACCCTCGACCCGCGGGGACGCTGGCGCGACCGTCCGATCGCCGAGGTGATGCCATGAAGGTGCTCGCCATCGAGACGGCCACGGCTGCGTCCTCGGTGGCGCTCGCCGACGACGGCGGCGTTGTCGCCTCGGCGCGCCGGGTGGATCGTCGGGGCCATGTCGGATTCCTGGTGCCTGCGCTCGACTTCTGTTTTGCGCAGGCGGGATGGTCTCCCACCGACGTCGACCTCGTCGCCGTCGACGTGGGTCCCGGCCTGTTCAGCGGCATCCGGACCGGGCTTGCCACCGCGCAGGCGGTGGCGAGCGCGATCGGTGCTCCTCTGGTCCCGGTGACCTCCCTCGACGCCGTCGCGCTGCGGGCGGCGACCGGACATCGCCGGATCTGGTCCGTGGTCGACGTGCGTCGCAAGGAGGTCGTAGTCGGTCCGTATCGCCCGGTGCCGGGAGGCGTCGTTCGCGATGGTGCCAACGAGTTGTGCTCCCCGGCAGCGTTCAGGGCGATCCTCGAGGGCGACCCCGCCGACGTGCTGGTGGTCGGGGACTGGCGCGTCCTGCCCGACGGGGTCCTCCTCGGCCTCCATGCCATCAAGACCGGAAGACCGCGGTATCCCTCTGCCGATGCCGTTGCCGAGATCGCACGGGCGAGGGCACAGCGCGGCGAGTTGCCCCATCCCGATGAGGTTCGCCCCCGATACATGCGCGAACCCGACGTCACGATCAATTGGGCCGACTTCCGATCGGAGGGGCCGTGGACCTGACGATCGCCATCCGCGAGATGACCACGGCCGACGTCGCCGCCGTGGCCGAGTTGGAGGCGAGGGCATTCGACGACCCATGGTCGCCGGCCGCCTTCTTCGAAGAACTGGCCCTGCCAGGCCACCACTACTCGGTGGTCGAAGAGAACGGCCGCGTCGTCGCCTACGGGGGAGTGATGCACATCGAGGACGACGCGCACATCATGACCATCGCGGTCGATCCACCGTACGCGAAACGCCGTGTCGGCACCCGCTTGATGCTGGCCCTCGTCGAGAACGCGATCGAGCACGGTGCGCGCAACCTGACCCTCGAAGTGCGGGTGTCCAACGATCCTGCCCTCGCCATCTATCGGCGGTTTGGATTTGCCGCGGCAGGGGTGCGGCCGCACTACTACACCGACGAGGACGCCCTGGTCATGTGGGCCATGGACGTCGGCGGACCCGGCTACCGTCGCCGACTCGATCGGATTCGGGAGGTCCTGGCGTGAACGACACACCACTGATCCTCGGCTTCGAGACCTCGTGCGACGAGACGGCCGTCGCCGTTGTCCGCGGCGGAACCGTGCTCAGCAACGTGGCGGCGACCCAAGTGGACGAGCACGCCCGGTTCGGCGGCGTCGTGCCCGAGGTCGCCGCTCGGGCGCACGTCGAGGCGATCCGCTCGCTGGCCCATCGCGCCCTGCGCGATGCGGGGGTGCATCCGATGGATCTCGATGCCGTCGCCGCCACCAAGGGCCCCGGGCTCGCCGGGGCGCTCATGGTCGGGTTCTCGTATGGGAAGGCGTTGGCCTGGGCGCTCGACGTCCCCTTCATCGGTGTCGACCACATGGAGGGGCACCTGTTCGCCCCCAGGTTCGAAAACCCCGACTACGAGCCACCTGCGGTTGTGCTGCTGGCCTCAGGAGGGCACAGCGAGATCGTCCACCTCCGGGGCTGGGGTGACTACGAGGTGCTGGGGGCGACCATCGACGACGCCGCCGGCGAGGCCTTCGACAAGCTCGCCCGATTCCTCGGTCTCGGATACCCCGGTGGTCCTGCAATCGATCGGGAGTCCGAGGGCGGCGACCCGACCGTCGTGGCGTTTCCTCGTGCGCTCCCCGACCGGCCCATCGATCTCTCCTTCTCCGGTCTGAAGACCGCCGTGACCACCTATGTCCGCTTCCACCACGGCGCCGGTGACCTGCCACCGATGGCCGATCTGACTGCGGCCATCCAGGAGGCGATCGTCGACGCACTGGTCACCAAGACCATGAACGCGGTGACCGCCGTGAGAGCGCCGGCGGTGGCCGGCGGGGGCGGGGTCCTCGCCAACCGCCGGTTGCGACAGAGGCTCGCCGATGAGTGCGCCGCCGCCGGCGTGGCGTTGTACCTCCCCTCGCCCGCCTTGTGCACCGACAACGGTGCGATGATCGCCGCCGCCGCCGTCTTCCGTCTCGCCCGGGGCGAAGTCGCCTCGCTCGACGCCGAGATCGACTCGTCGATGCGGCTGGGGGCGTGACCCCGACCGTTCCGATGGGCCGGGTCTCCGCCGTGCCGATTCGTGTGGGTCTGTCGTGGCTCGTCGTGATGCCGCTCGTCGGGGTGGCCCTCTTCGCCGGCATCGAGGTCGAGCGTGGGGCCCTCGTTGCCAGGGTCGTCGTTGCGTCGGTCGGGACGATCGCTCTGTTCACATCCGTCCTCGCCCACGAGGTCGGTCACGCGGCCGTGGCGGTCAGGGTCGGGGTGCGGCCTCGCCGGATCGTCCTGTTCCTGTTCGGCGGGTACACCGAGATGGAGATCGACGACGCCCGGCCGTCCGATGACGTGGCCGTGTCGCTGGCCGGGTCCGTGGTGTCGGCTGGGTTGGCAATGGCGTCTTGGGGGATGTCGGTGGTGCTCCCCGAGGCAGCCGGCCTGGCGGGCGTCGCTCGCCAGCTGGCGTTGGTCAACGCCGGAATGGCGATCTTCAACCTCCTCCCCGGGTTTCCGCTCGATGGCGGGCGGATCACGCGGGCACTCCTCGTGAGCAGGGGTAGGGGCCGGCGGCAAGCCGAGGCGATCACCGCGTGGTTCGGGATTGCCATTGGGGCGATGCTCGTGGGGGCCGGTGCCGCCGGTCACGCGGCGGGGAGGCCGTCCTTCCTCGTCGCCGTGCCGGTGGGTGTGGTGGTCGCGGTCCTCGCCTGGGCTGCCCGTCCGGTGGACCGCAGGACCGCCGTCGACGTGATGCACCCCGCCCCGCCGGCCGTGAGCGAGTCGGCGGCGATCGCGTCGGTCGACGGCAGCGCCGGAGCGGTACCGGTCGTGTCTTCGGGCGGGGTCGTTGGTCTCGTCACCGGCCGCAGCGGCGATGGACTGGTGGCCGGGGCGATGAATGCGGTGCTCCCCGGCGACGTGGTCCCCGAAAGGATGCCCCTGGCCGAAGTTGCCGAGTTGATTCGGCGTGCCGGGCGGACGCTCGTTGTCGTCGGTGATGACGGCACGGTCGTGGGGATGATCTCCCCGACCGACCTGCCTGCCGACCTGCACCAGGTGTCCGAAGAAACCTGATGGAATACCGCGGAGATCTGCGGCATTCAACTAGCAGTCGAATAAGGTGACTGCTAGCGTTGGCAGTCGCAAGCGACGAGTGCCAACCCAAAGAGGAGGAGATTCGTCGAATGGCAACGGCAACCAAGACAACGAAGACATCGAAGGCGACCAAGGCGACCAAGGCGGCCAAGAAGGCTCACAGCCTTCAGCCCCTTGGTGACCGGGTGGTCGTGAAGCCATCCGAGGAGACCGAATCCCGCACCGCCAGCGGCCTGGTGATCCCGGACACGGCCAAGGAGAAGCCCCAGCTCGGCGCAGTCATCGCCGTGGGACCGGGCGACTTCCAGGACGGACAGCGAATCCCCATGGACGTTCGCGAAGGCGACACCGTCGTGTATTCCAAGTACGGCGGCACCGAAGTCAAGTTCGAAGGCCAGGAGTACCTCATCCTCTCGGCCCGCGACGTCCTCGCCGTCATCCGCTGAAGTCTGAGGAGGTAACCACCCAATGAGTGCAAAGGATCTTCGGTTCAACGAGGAGGCCCGGCGTGGCCTCGAAGCCGGCGTCGACAAGCTGGCCAACGTGATCAAAGTGACCCTGGGGCCCAAGGGCCGCAACGTCGTACTCGAGAAGAAGTGGGGCTCGCCCACCATCACGAACGACGGCTACACGATCGCCAAGGAAATCGAACTGGATGACCCGTGGGAGAACATGGGTGCCCAGCTCGCCAAGGAAGTGGCCACCAAGACCAACGACGTGGCCGGTGACGGCACCACCACGGCGACCGTGCTCGCCCAGGCCATGGTCCATGAGGGCCTGCGCAACGTGGCGGCCGGCGCCAACCCCATGGAACTCCGCCGTGGCATCGCCGCCGCCGTGGAAAAGGTCGTCGAGTTCTTGGCCGACAGCGCCGAGCCGATCAAGGCGTCCGACAGCCAGAAGATCGCTTTCGTCGCCGCCAACTCGGCGGCAGACACGATCGTCGGCGAGAAGCTCGCCGAGGCCATGAAGAAGGTCGGCAGTGAAGGTGTCGTGACCGTCGAAGACAGCCAGACGTTCGGCATCGACCTCGAATTCACCGAGGGCATGCAGTTCGACAAGGGCTACGTCTCGGCGTACTTCATCACCGACGCCGATCGTCAGGAGACGGTCCTGCAGGATCCCTACCTGCTGATCGCCAACCAGAAGATCGCCGCGGTGCAGGACTTGCTCCCCGTGCTGGAGAAGGTCATGCAGGCCGGCAAGCCGCTGGCCGTCATCGCCGAGGACGTCGAAGGCGAGGCCCTGGCCACGCTCATCGTCAACCGTCTGCGCGGCACGTTCCAGTCGGTTGCCGTCAAGGCTCCCGGCTTCGGTGAGCGTCGCAAGGCCATGATGCAGGACATCGCCATCCTCACGGGTGCAACGGTGATCTCTGAGGAAGTCGGCCTGAAGCTGGACGGCGTGACCGTTGACATGCTCGGCAAGGCCCGCAAGATCGTGGTGTCGAAGGACAACACGACCATCGTCGAGGGCGGCGGCTCCAAGGCCGACGTCGCGGGTCGCATCAAGCAGATCCGTCATGAGATCGAGAACTCCGATTCGGACTGGGACCGCGAGAAGCTCCAGGAGCGCCTCGCCAAGCTTGCCGGCGGCGTCGCCGTCATCAAGGTGGGCGCGGCCACCGAGGTGGAGCTGAAGGAGAAGAAGCACCGCATCGAGGATGCGATCCAGGCGACCCGTGCGGCCATCGAAGAGGGCATCGTCCCCGGCGGCGGTGTGGCTCTGCTCCGTGCGCAGGACGCCATCGACAAGATGCGCGGCGGTACCGATGACGAGAAGACCGGTCGGGCGCTGGTCCGCAAGGCTCTCGAGGAGCCGATGCGCCAGATCGCGTTCAACGCCGGCTACGAGGGCGGCGTGATCGTAGAGCACACGCGTGGGCTGGTTGGAGGCATGGGTTTCAACGCCGCCACCGGCGAGTACGTCGACTTGATCAAGGCCGGCATCGCCGACCCTGCCAAGGTGACCCGCTCGACGCTGCAGAACGCGGCTTCGATCGCCGCGATGCTGATCACGACCGAAGCACTCATTGCTGAGCGCAAGGAAGACAAGCCTTCGGCTCCGGCCATGCCCGGCGGTGGCGGAGACATGGACTTCTAGAGCGCGACCTCGTCGTGTAGGAAGTGGAGGGGCGGGCCTACGGGTCCGCCCCTTCGCGTATCGCGTCGCAATGCGTAGGTCCCGCGGCTCTGGCGGGCGCGTCTCTGTTTGGTTCTCGGGTCGGGTGGGAGCGCCGCTCGGCGCAATGCGTGCAGACTCCGGCGAATTGCGAATTGCGAATTGCGAATTGCGAATTGCGAATTGCGAATTGCGAATTGCGAATTGCGAACCTCACTACCGTCCCCGGCATGACCGCTCGCTCCGCCTTCCCGCGCGACTTCCTCTGGGGCGTCGCCACCTCGGCGTATCAGATCGAGGGGGCGGTCGCCGAGGATGGGCGCGGGCCGACCATCTGGGACGAATTCAGCCACGCCCCAGGCCGGGTGCGCTACGGGGACACGGGGGACGTCGCCGCCGACCACTACCACCGGTTTCGGGAGGATGTGGCGCTCATGGCCGACCTCGGGGTGGACGCCTACCGGTTCTCCATAGCCTGGTCGCGAATTCTTCCCGAGGGCGTGGGGACGATCGAGCCGCGCGGGGTGGCGTTCTACCGATCGCTCTGCGAGGCCTTGCTCGCGGCCGGGATCACCCCGCTGGTGACGCTGTATCACTGGGACCTGCCGTCGGCGCTCCATCGGCGGGGTGGGTGGACGGTGCCGGACTCGGTCGAGTGGTTCACCGAGTACGCCGTCGCCGCCAAGGAGCACCTCGGCGATCTGGTGACGATGTGGACGACGATCAACGAACCGTGGTGCGTCGCCTTCCTCGGTTACGGGTCCGGGGTCCATGCGCCCGGCGTGACCGACCCGGCGAGCGCCTATCTGGCCGCCCATCATCTCGTGCTCGCCCATCACGCCGCGGTGCGGGCGATGCGATCTGTCGATCGGCGTCCGGAGGACCGGTTGGGGATCGCGCTCAACCTGATCCCGGCATGGCCGGCGTCGTCGTCGGTGGGGGACACGCGGTCGGCCGGTATGGCCGACGCGATCCACAATCGCCAGTTCCTCGAGGGGGTGCTCGCCGGCTCATATCCGGACGAGATCCGCGCCATGCACGAGCGGTTCGAGGTGGCGGGCCGGATCGACTGCGCCGAACTGGCGTCGGCGCGGGCCGACATCGACTTCCTCGGGATCAACTACTACAACGTCAACCACATCGCCCACGAGGCCGGCGCCCTCGGTGAGTTCCCGGGCGCCGAGGCGGCGATCGCGAGGGCTCCGGGCGGTCTTACCGAGATGGGGTGGGGCGTCGAACCCGAAGGGCTCACCTGGATGCTGGAGCGCGTGAGTCGCGCCCACCCCGGGGTGCCGCTCTACCTCATGGAGAACGGCGCGGCGTACCGCGACGACCGAAGGCTCCACGGGGAGATCATCGACGACGATCGCATCGACTACGTCCGCAAACACCTCGACGTCCTCGCCCGGGCGATCCGGGCGGGCGCCGACGTTCGCGGATACTTCCTGTGGTCCCTGCTCGACAACTTCGAGTGGTCGCTGGGATATTCGATGCGCTTCGGGGTCGTGGAGGTGGACCCGGTGACCGGGGACCGCACGGTCAAGCGCAGCTGGCGATGGTACCGGGACTTCCTGCGGGATCAGACCCCTTCGAGCCACCCCGCAGCGAGGTAGGAGCTCCGTTCCCGCCGGTAGTCGTCCTCGAGCATCGCCCACAGTGTGTGATCGAGCCACGTTCCTCGGACCAGTACCTCCTCGCGGAGCAGGCCCTCGTGCACGTACCCGAGCTTCTCGGCGACGCGTTCGCTCGCCCGGTTGCCGACGGCGATGCGCAGCGTCACCCGATGCATCCCCAATTCGGCGAACGCCACGTCGGTCACCCGTGCGGCCGCCTCGGTGGCGACTCCCGCTCCCGTGGCATCCGACCGGATCCAGTAGCCGATCTCTCCCGACCGTTCCCGTTGTGAGGTGGGCCACACCGAGATGTTGCCCAGGTGGCGATCGGGTTCCAGTCGGGACCGGATGGCGAAGTCGAACGCCCTGCCTTCGGCCCACGCCGCTCCCGAGTCACGGAGAAAGCGCATCGCCTCCGCCCGCCCGTACCCGGCGTGCGCCCAGGGGAGCCACACTTCGAGTTCGGGTATCGAGTCGCCGATCGCCGTGAGCACCGATTCGAGGTCCCGACGGCGGAATGGTCGAAGTTCGAGCTGCTGCGTGAAACGCGACCGGGAGGAGATGGTGCGGGTCATTCGGCGAGAGACTATCGCCGTACCATGCCCGGATGCCGTCGCTGTGGGATCCGCTCGCCACACTCGCCCCGGTCGGCCCGGTCCCGGGCATGCGCGCCGCCGTGCTCGTTCCGGTCTACGAGCAGGACGGGGAGCTGCGCCTGATCATGACGAGACGCCCCGACGACATGCGGCGCCATCCCGGCGACGTCGTCTTTCCGGGAGGGATGATCGAACCCGACGACGGCGGACCGGTCGAGGCCGCGATCCGTGAGACGGAGGAGGAGATCGGGCTGCCCCGCCAGAACGTCGTAGAGGTGCTCGGCGCGCTGGATGCGGTCCACACCCGGTCGATGACCATGCGGATCATCCCGGTGGTGGCTCGGGTGGAACGTCCGCCCGCCTTTTTCCCCCAGCCCGATGAGGTGGCGGCAATCATCGAGCCCCGGATCACCGACCTCCTGCGTGACGAGAACTGGCGGAGGGCGCACTGGGGATTGCGCACGATGTGGTTCTACGAATTCGACGAGGGTGTGCTCTGGGGGGCGACGGCCCACATGGTTCGCGACCTCCTCGGTCACTTTCGATCCGTAGCCTGACGCCATGCACGTCGATCCCGCCGACCTGATCGCCGCCCTCCGCCAGGCGGGGTTGCGGGTCACCGCGCCGCGGCGGGAAGTGTGCGAGGTGGTTGCCCGGCACCACGACGAGCACCTCACCCCTGCGCTCATCTCGGAGCGGCTCGCCGGGAGGGTCGACCAGTCCACGGTCTATCGCACGCTCGAGGCGCTCGAGTCGGCCGGGCTGCTGCGCCACACCCACCTCGGTCACGGGCCGGCGGTGTATCACCTGACGGACGAACCGCCCCATCAGCACCTGGTGTGCACCCGGTGCGGGGCCACGGCGCAGATCGACGCGTCGGCGCTGCGTGGCATGCTCGATGCGATCACGGCCGGGAGCGGGTTCCTCCCGGATCCGGCTCACTTCGCCCTGTCCGGGCTGTGCGCCCGGTGTGCCGCCGCGCGGTGATCGCCGACGGCTCTATCCTTGTTGCGAAGGGTTCGCAAGAAGGAGGGCGCGGATGCACATCCCGGACGGGATCATCGACGGCTCCACGTCGGCCGGGTATGCCGCCGTCGCCGCCGGCGGCCTCGCCGTGGCCCTGCGCCGCACCGGCGCCTACCTGAGTGAGCGCGAGGTGCCGCTCGCCGCCCTGGTGGCCGCGTTCGTCTTCGCCGCCCAGATGGTCAACTTCCCGGTGATCGCCGGCATGAGCGGGCACCTGCTCGGCGGGGTGCTCGCCGCGGTGCTGGTGGGGCCGGCGGCGGCCTTCGTCGTGCTCACCGTCGTGCTCCTCGTCCAGGGCCTCGTGTTCGCGGACGGGGGCCTCTCGGCCCTCGGGCTGAACGTGGTCAACATGGCTCTCGTCGGGGCGGTTGGCGGGTACGCCCTGTTCGTCGTCGTCGGCAAGGTGCTCGGCGGCTCGCGGCGACGGGTTGTCGTGGCGGCCGCGGTGGCGGCATTGGTTTCGGTGCCGTTGGCGGCGGCGAGCTTCGTCCTCGAGTTCGCCATTGGCGGAACGGCCGATGTATCGATCGGCAAGGTGGCCGCGGCGATGATCGGCACCCACGTCCTCATCGGTGTGGGGGAGGCGATCATCACCGGTGTCGTCGTCGGCGCGGTGATGGCCGGCAGGCCCGACCTGGTCTTCGGGGCGCGCCGGCTCAGGAGCGAGGTGCCGGCATGACGCTCGATCGCAAAACCCGCGGATTCGTCGTCGTCGGCTTGGTCGCCGCCGCGGCGGTAGCAATCGTGATCAGCCAGTTCGCCTCGAGGAGCCCCGACGGCCTCGAGTACGTCGCCAACCAGCAGGGCTTTGCCGACACCGAGGGCGCGCATGCCGTGGACGGGTCGCCGCTCGCCGGGTACGGGGAGGGGCTGTCCGACAACGCCGTGGTCGGCCGGGCCGCGGCCGGTCTCGTCGGCGTGGTGGCCACCTTCGGGGTCGGATACGCCCTGTTCTGGGCCGCCGGCAGACGCCGGCGCGGGACCACGACCTAAGTGGCGGGGAGCCACGCCCACGCCCTGTACCACCACGGCAACTCGGTGGTGCATCGCCTCGCGCCGCACCTGAAGATCGTGGCCGCCTTCGGCTTCGTGATCGCCGTGGTGATCACCCCGCGGGAGGCGTGGTGGGCCTTCGGGTGGTACCTGATGGGCATCGTGGTCGTGGCGGTAGTCGCCAGGCTGCGGCCGGCATTCCTGCTGGCGCGTCTCATCGTGATCCTGCCCTTCGTCCTCGCTGCGGCAACGCTGCCGTTCCTCGAAGGTGCCCCGGCGTGGCACGGGTTGTCGATCGAGGGCTTGTGGGACCTGTGGAACGTCGCTGCCAAGGCCTCGCTGGGGGCGTGGGCCTCGATCCTGCTGGCGTCCACCACGGAGGCGCCCGACATCGTGCGGGGTCTCGAAACACTGCATGTGCCGCGGGTGCTCACCGGGATCATGGGATTCATGATTCGATACCTCGACGTCGTTGCCGGCGAGATGGCGGCGATGCGGGTCGCCATGCGATCCCGGGGATACCACCCCCGGTGGCTCGGCGAGGTGGGGGCCCTGGCGAGGGGATTCGGCGCCCTGTTCGTTCGCTCGTTCGAGCGCGGCGAGCGGGTCTACCGAGCGATGATCTCGCGCGGCTACACCGGCCGGATGCCGGTCGAGCAGGCGGCGGCGACGACGGCGGGGATGGTGGCGTCGTCGCTGGCGGTCCCGGTGGCGGCACTGTGTGTGGCGCTCGTGGCGATCGGAGTGACATGAGCGAGCCGACGATCGCCGTCACCGACCTCGGCTTCGAGTACCCCGACGGGACCATCGCGCTGCGGGGGGTGAACCTCCACGTGCATCCCGGCGAGCGGGTCGCCCTGCTCGGGCCCAACGGCGCCGGGAAGACCAGCCTCGTGCTCCATCTCAACGGGATCGTGCTGCCGCAGCGAGGCTCGGTGCAGGTGTCGGGGATCGAGGTGTCGGCCGAGACCGTGGCCGAGGTGCGCCGGCGGGTGGGCCTGGTGTTCCAGGATCCCGACGACCAGTTGTTCATGCCGACGGTGCGGCGCGACGTGGCCTTCGGGCCGCTCAACCTGGGCCTCGAGGCGAATGAGGTGGCGCGGCGCGTGGAGGCGGCCTTGTCGGCGGTGGAGATCGCCGATCTCGCCGATCGCCCGCCCAACCACTTGTCCCTCGGGCAGAGGCGCCGGGCGGCGATCGCCGGCGTGCTCGCCATGGAGCCCGAGATCATGGTGCTGGACGAGCCCACGTCGAATCTCGATCCGGCGACCCGGCGCGAGCTGGCGGCGTTGCTGCTCCGGCTCGACATCACCTCCCTGGTGGTCACCCACGACCTGCCGTTTGCCCTCGAAGTGTGCGAGCGCTCGGTGATCATCGACGACGGGACGATCGTGGCCGACGGACCGACCCGGCGGCTCCTCGGCAACCACGCCCTGATGGCGGCGCATCGGCTCGAACTGCCCTACGGGATGACCCTGGCACGCGACTGACCCGCCGCCGATTCGCGACGCGCCAACGCCGCACCTGAGCCCCCGGAGGGGAGGGCTCAGGTGGCCACGGTGATCTCGAGGTGCATGCCGGACTGGTGGTGGCCGAGCGCCGATGGGCCGTTTGGGACCCTGGGGCCGATCCGGATGATGTCCTGAGGCGGCCGGCCAATCAGCCTCCTGCCGCTCCAACGACCGGTTGCGCGCCGGAGTTCGCCGCCCAAGTCCCCGGGTCCGAGCGTCCCGTCGCACAGGGACTCAGCCGGCTATCCCCACCACCACACGAAGAGCGGGGCGAGGACCACGGCCGGGAGCATGTTGGCGACCCGGACCTGTTTGAGGTCGAGGAGGCGGAGTGCGATCCCGAGGAGGAGGATCCCCCCGGCGGCACCGAGTGCTTGGAGCATCGGGTCGGTGAGCACTCCGTCGAGTGCGGCCGCCGCAAGCGCGATGCCGCCCTGGATGACGGCCACGGTCAGCGCGGACATCGCCACGCCCCAGCCGTACACCGCGGCGAAGGCGATGGAGGCGAATCCATCGAGCGCTGATTTCACCAGGAGCAGCTGCGGGTCGCCGAGGCCGTCCTGAATCGATCCGATGATCGTGAGGGGCCCCACGCAGAACACCAGGGAGGCGATGACGAACCCCTCGGCGAATCGGCCGTCGGCCGGTGCCGGCTCGGTCCGTTCGGGCACCTCCACGTCGATGTCGGCCGAGCGCCCCCCGAGACGGGTCTGGAGGATCGCGCCGAGCCGGTGGAGGCCCGCCTCGATGCCGATCAGCTCACCGATCAGGGCGCCGGCGAGCACCGCGCCCAGGACGAGCGGGAACTGGTCGGTGGGCAGCAGTTCGCGGATTCCGATGGCGGCGGTGGCGAGGCCGAGCGTCGCCATCACCGTGGTGCGAACGTTTTCGGGGAATCGGGTGCCGGCGAGCGCCCCGATCGCGGTCCCAGCAAGGACGGCGGCGACGTTGACGATGGCCCCGACGGGCAGGTGCACGGTCAACCCTCCCGGCGGAACGCCGCCGCCGCCTCGAACCGCACCCTGAAGTCCTCGTCGGCTGCCGCCAGCGCGATCTCGTCGCGACTGGTGCCCACACCGATGTCGGCGATCGCCCGCACCGCCCGCCACCGGATCCAGGCGTCGTCGTCGCCGAGCGCCTGCTCGAACAGGGGCCGGTACCCTTCGCCCTCGAGGTCGGCGGCGGCATCGACGGCCGCCCTGCGGACCAGTCGGGAGGCGTCGCGGTATCCGGTGACAAGTGCCGCCCGCGCCACCTCGGGCTCCCCGGAGAGGGCGAGGGTGACCACCGCAGCGCGTCGCCGGCGAGCGTCATCCGACCCGAATGCCTCGACAAGGATGACTCGCTGGTCAGGGGCATCGGGATCCATGAGGTGGAGGTCTTCTGCGCGCGTCGTCGCCGACGACAGGCGACCGGCTTCCTCGAGAAGGTCCTCGCGGCTGCGGCCCGAGACCGCCGCATCAGCGCCCACCCAGAACAGTTCCGTCACCCTGGCGAGGAGGTCGTTGAGACGGTCCTCCCAGTGAGCGGCGCGTTGTAGTCCCACCGTGACGAAATCACCGGCGACCATGACATCGGTGACGTCCAGGTCTTCCATCAGCGTCGCCACCCTGGCGTCGTCGATCTCCTCGCCACGGCGGTACCACACGCCGGGCGCGGGCGTTCCGCCGACGTCGAACTTCACCTTTCGCGGATGAGGGGTCTGTTCGGGAACCACCGGGCCGGCGAACACGCGGTCGAACGCCGAAGCATTTCGCGTGCCCGCTCCAGCCACCGAGATCAGGTATTCGCCGTCGCGGACTCCGTGGCTGAGGTGGAGTCCGTGGCCGAGGTCATGCTCCCACCACCCGGTCTCGAGGTGAGGGGTGACCATCTTCGAGAGCCTGTCGGCATCTTCGGCGGTCCAGGGATGGGCAGAGAAGAAGCGTTTGAGGGCGCTCTTGAATGCAACGAGCACCTCGAACGGCAGATGGATCGCCACCTCGGTGGTGAGGAACCCCGACGCCACGCCCACGAGGTCATGCTCGGCGACGCCGGCCCGAGCAGCAGCGGAGGGGTCCATAGGGGAGACGGTACCTTTGAGTCGTGAGTCTTGAGTCTTGAGTCTTGAGTTTTGAGTCTTGAGTAAGACCAAGACCACGACTCACCACGTCCTGTCTTACTCACGACTCACAACTCATGACTCACAACTTCTTCCCACTACGATCTCTCGCCGTGGAACGCAAGACGGTCTTCTCGGGTCTGCAGCCGACCGGACACGTGCACATCGGCAACTACCTCGGCGCGCTGCGCAACTGGGTGCGGCTGCAGGACGACTACGACTGCATCTATTGCATCGTCGACCTGCACGCCATCACGGTCGAGTACGACCTCGTCGCGTTCGCCGCCGAGCGACGTGACGCCGCCAAGGTGCTCATCGCCTGCGGCGTCGATCCGGACCGGTCGCTGTTCTACTACCAGAGCCAGGTGCCCCAGCACACCGAGTTGGCCTGGATCCTCGGAACCATCACCGGCACCGGCCAGTTGAGCCGGATGACCCAGTTCAAGGACAAGTCCGACAAGGCCGGTGCCAACCTGGGACTGTTCGCCTATCCGGTGCTCATGGCCGCCGACATCCTGCTGTACCGGGCCGACGCCGTCCCGGTCGGCGACGACCAGAAGCAGCACCTGGAGCTGACCCGGGACCTGGCGGAGCGCTTCAACTCGAGGTTCGGCAACGAGTTCCCGATCCCCGATCCGATCATCCCCGAGCACGGGGCGCGAGTCATGTCGCTGCAGGATCCCACGCAAAAGATGTCCAAGTCCGATCCGGACGAGGGGAGTCGCATCCTCGTGCTCGACGATCCCGACACGATCCGCAAGAAGCTGAAGCGTGCCGTCACCGACTCGGGAGACGAGGTCCGTCTCGACTGGGCGACCAAGCCGGGTGTCTCCAACCTGATCGAGATCATGGCGCTCTTCACCGGCGCGACCATCGCCGACATCGAGGCCGAGTACGGCTCCGGCGGCTACGGCAGATTCAAGAACGCGGTCGCCGAAGCTGTGATCACCGGCCTGGCCCCGATTCGCGCCGCGTACCGCGAACTCGACGACGCCGAGGTCGAGCGCCTGATGATGCGCGGCGCGTTGGACGCGCGAACCAAGGCGGAAAGGTTCCAGCAGAAGGTCCGCAAGCGCGTGGGGCTGGCGGGGTAGGAGTTAGGGATTAGGGATTAGGGATTAGGGATTAGGGCCGGTGGGGGTTCCGCCGCCAGTGGCGGATCAGCGATCTCAGCATTCTCTTGACCTCCCCGGTCTTGGAGATGGTGGCTTCGGCAGTTCGATCGGCGTATCCGAGCCGCACCGCCAAGCCGAGTTGGTACTCGATCTCGGAAGCGGAGCCGGCCGCAATCGACAGGAGCCTCGCTCCGTCCGCGAGGCTGTCCCGTCCCGACGCTTCGGCGATATTCGACGCCACCGATACGGCAGCTCGGCGCATCTGGTTGGCGAGGCAGAAGCGTTCGTGCCCGGGGAATCGAGATGTGAGGCGGTACACCTCGATGACCACTTGGTCGGCCCGTTGCCATACGACGAGGTCGCGGTAGTCCCGCATCATTGCGGTCTACCGCCTCCGGCTGTCCGCCTCAACCCCTTGACGCGTCCTTTCGAATACCTAACCCCTAATCCCTGACTCCTTGCGCTCCGCGCTGCCCCGCTACTCTCCGCCACGGCGCAGGGAGAAGCCATCGACATCGAGATCGGCATCGGGAAGACGGGTCGACGGGCCTACGGGCTCGATGACATCGCCATCGTCCCCAGTCGGAGGACTCGCGACCCCGACGACATCGACATCTCCTGGGAGATCGACGCCTATCGCTTCGAGTTGCCGCTGCTCGCCTCGGCCATGGACTCGGCGGTGAGCCCGGCGACGGCGATCGAGATCGGGCGCCTTGGCGGCGTCGGCGTGCTCAACCTCGAAGGGCTGTGGACGCGGTACGAGGAACCCGAGCGGTGTTTCGTCGAGATCTCGGAACTGTCGGCCGAGAAGGCCACCCGGCGCATGCAGGAGATCTATTCGCAGCCGATCGACCCGGACCTGATCGGTCAGCGCATCGGGGACATGAAGAAGGCGGGCATCACCACCGCCGCCAGCCTCACCCCCCAGAAGGTCGCCGAGTACGCATCCCGGACCGTGAAGGCCGGCCTCGACCTGCTGGTCGTTCAAGGCACTGTCGTGTCCGCCCAGCACGTGTCTACGAAGACCGAGCCGCTCAACCTCAAGGAGTTCATCTCCGGCTTCGAGCTGCCGGTGATCGTCGGAGGGTGCGCTTCGTACTCGACGGCACTTCACCTCATGCGGACCGGGGCCGTCGGCGTGCTCGTCGGGGTCGGGCCCGGCGCCGCCTGCACGACGCGCGGCGTCCTGGGGATCGGAGTGCCACAGGCGACGGCCATTGCCGACGCCGCCGGCGCTCGGATCCGCTACCTCGACGAGGCGGGCCGCTACGTGCACGTCATCGCCGACGGCGGGATGCGCACCGGCGGCGACATCGCCAAGGCCATCGCCTGCGGAGCGGACTCGGTGATGCTGGGCTCCCCGATCGCGGCGGCCACCGAGGCTCCCGGCCGGGGCTACCACTGGGGCATGGCGACGTTCCATCCTTCGCTGCCCCGGGGCGCCCGGGTGGCCGTGGGGGAGTTGGGAAGCCTCGAGGAGATCCTGCTCGGACCCGCCCACGAGAACGACGGACGCCGCAACCTGTTCGGCGCCCTGCGCGTCTCGATGGCGACCACCGGGTATCTCGACCTCAAGGAGTTCCAGAAGGCCGAAGTGATGGTTGCGCCTGCGCTCAAGACCGAGGGCAAGGGCCTGCAGCGCGAACAGCGGGTGGGGATGGGGTAGGGAGGGATTGGGGATCAGGGATCAGGGATCAGGGATTAGGGATTAGGGATTAGGGATTAGGGATCAGGGACCAGGGACCAGGCGAGGACCTCTCCTCCTAACTCCTAACTCCTAACTCCTAACTCCTAGTCTCCGAGGTCATGACCGACTTCGACCGGGTCCTGGTCGTCGACTTCGGAGCGCAGTACGCCCAACTGATCGCTCGGCGGGTTCGCGATGCTCACGTGTTCTCGGAGATCGTGCCCCGCCGCGTCACGGCCGCCGAAGTGACGGCCAAGGCCCCGGTGGGGATCATCCTTTCGGGAGGGCCGGCATCGGTGTACGCGGAGGACGCCTACTCGATCGACCCGGCGATCCTCGACCTCGGCATCCCGGTGCTGGGGATCTGTTACGGCCACCAGGTGCTCGCCCACGCGCTCGGCGGCGACGTCGCCCGCACCGAGAACGCCGAGTTCGGGCGAACCGAACTGAAGGCGGTCGGCGGATCGACCCTGTTCGAGGGGCTGCCGGATCATCAGCAGGTGTGGATGAGCCACCGCGATTCGGTCGTCAAGGCGCCCCCCGGGTTCACGGTGATCGCCTCGACGGCCGATTCGCCGGTGGCCGCCATGGAGGACCTCGACCGGAAGTTGTGCGGCGTGCAGTTCCATCCCGAGGTCGCCCACACTCCCCGCGGCCAGGACGTCATCAAGCGGTTCCTCTACGACGTGTGCGGCGCCCGCCCCACCTGGACCCACGTCGGGATCATCGAGCAGGCCGTCGCTGCCATCAAGCGCCAGGTCGGCGCCGCCAAGGTCATCTGTGGGCTCTCCGGCGGCGTCGACTCCGCCGTCGCGGCGGTGCTGGTGCACCGGGCTGTCGGCGACCGCCTGACCTGCGTGTTCGTCGACCACGGGTTGATGCGCCAGGGCGAGGCCGAGCAGGTGGAGGCGACGTTCCGCGAATTCCACGACATCGACCTCATCCACGTGCGCGCCGCCGACCGCTTCCTGGCCGATCTCGCCGGGGTCACCGACCCAGAGGAGAAACGGCTCATCATCGGGGAGACCTTCATCCGGGTGTTCGAGGAGGAGGCGGAGAAGATCGGTGATGCCCGGTTCCTCGTCCAGGGGACGCTCTATCCCGACGTCATCGAGTCGGGCACCCGCGACGCCGCCAAGATCAAGAGTCACCACAACGTGGGCGGGCTCCCCGAAGACATGGACATGGATCTCGTCGAGCCGTTGCGCGACCTGTTCAAGGACGAGGTGCGGGCGGTGGGCGAGGAGTTGGGGCTTCCCGAGGCGATCGTGTGGCGCCAGCCCTTCCCGGGACCGGGTCTGGCGGTGCGAATCATCGGCGAGGTGACCAAGGAGCGGCTCGACATCCTGCGCGCCGCCGATGCCATCATCACCGAGGAGATCCGCCGCGCCGGTCTGGAACGCGAGATCTGGCAGGCGTTCGGGGTGCTCGCGGCGATCAAGTCGGTCGGCGTTCAGGGCGATGAGCGCACCTACGCCTATCCGCTCATCCTCAGGGCGGTGTCGTCGGAGGATGCCATGACCGCCGACTGGGTGCGGCTCCCCTACGAGGTACTGGAGCGGATCTCGTCACGGGTGATCAATGAGGTGCCCGGGATCAACCGGGTCGCCTACGACATCTCATCGAAGCCGCCGGCGACGATCGAGTGGGAGTAGGCCGCCGGCGAGGAGCCGGCGGCGCATGCAGTCCGCAGCCGGCAGCCGGCAGCGCGGCGGGCGTCCTTGCTGCCCTGCTGATCGCTGCATGCTGCCGGCCGGCCTCCCTCAAGCCCTCTCACCCCGCTTCCGATAGTGACTAGGCACTGCCCAGCGGCCCGAGGTGACCGTGGCGTATCAGAACGAGGATCTCGAGCTCCAGCACCTGTTTGCTGGGGAGATCGAAGAGCGCGCTACCAGCCTGGTCGGCGGGGCACGGCAACTCGCCATGGGTGAGACTCCTCCGGAACTTCTCGGCGACATGTACCGGGAAGGCCACACCATCAAGGGCACCGCCCGGATGATGGGATACAGCGCCATCTCCGATGCCGGCAAGCTCCTCGAGGACGCCTGGCGGTCCCTGCGCGAGCAGGAGATCGATGGCGACGAACGGCTCGCCGGTGCCCTCGGCCGTCTCGCCGGCGAACTGCTCGGAGCGGTCGCCGCCGACCCCGGTAGCGGCACCCCGGGCCTCGCCGCAGGAATGCGTGAGCTGCGCCGTCTGCTTCAGGGCGACAAGCTGGCGATCGAGGAGATGCTCCCCGATGGGGTGGGCGGCCCCAACAGGGCCGATTACGCGGATCTCGGCGGGCTGCTCGGCACCCTCGACTCATGGGCATTCGGCGAGAACACTCGTGTCAACGCCGCCAGCCTGTTCCAGCTGATCAACGAGGTCTGTTCGCTCCGGGTCGATGCCGAGGCAGTGGCGGCGATGGTCGGCCAGGTCACCCGCTCTCTCGGCAAGCCGGCCGAACTCGAGGAGGCTCTCACCCGGCTGCACAGCATGGTGGGCAGCAACGAGAAGGCCGTCATCGATCTGCAGACGAGGGCCGTGGACCTCGCCGCCACCCCGCTCAACGAAATCACCGGCACCTACCCCCAACTCGTCAGGTACCTGTCGCGTAAGGCCGGCAAAGAGATCCGCTTCGAGTTGGTCGGAGACCAGTTCGCCGCCGACCGTCAGGTTCTCGAACGCCTCTCCGATCCATTGCGACACCTCCTCGTCAACGCAGTGCACCACGGGGTGGAACCACCTGAGGAGCGGGCTGCATCCGGCAAACCCCGCACCGCGACTCTCGCGCTCCGCGCAGACGTCACCGACCATCGACTCTCGATCGTCGTCGAAGACGATGGGCGCGGCGTCGAGTGGAACGCGGTGCGCCGCGCCGCCATTCGCCGAGGCCTTCTCCCCGAAGGGGAGACCACGGACACCGAGGCGCTCCGATCACTGCTGTTCGCTCCCAACTTCTCGACCACCATTCCCGGTGAGCTGGTCGGAAACGGGCAGGGCCTCGCCGCCGTGGCGCAGGCCATCGAGGCATTGCACGGGAGTCTGGTGTTCGAGACCGAGCCTGGCCGCGGGACCAGGGTCACGCTCACCGTGCCAACAAGTCGAGCGCTCCAGGACGCCGTGCTCATAAAGGCTGCCGGCCAGACCTGGGGCATACCCGAGATCGCCGTACTCGACCAGATGCCCCTTGAGTCGGTCAAGCTCATCGAGACTCCCCTGCGGACCGAGATGGCGTGGCAGGGCAGTGTCGTTCCGGTGATGTCCTTCTCCGATGCCGTGGGCCTACGCGAGACGGGAGTGCTGTCGCGCGTGCTGGTGATCTCGAGCCCGATCGGACCGGTCGGGTTCATGGTCGTCGAGGAGTTGGGCCGTCGCCAGGTGGCGGCTCGCGAGCTCGGTCCGGTGCTCGGTGGCGTCCCCCACCTCACCGGTGCCGCCCTCCTCGGTGGTGGTGACGTCGTGGTGCTCGTCGATCCGAGCCGCCTCGCCGAGCGTGCCCGGGCGGTCCGTGACACCGTCGGCCCCCGCCGCCGGGTGCTCGTCGTCGACGACTCACGCGGCGCACGCCAGGTGGTCGGCGGGGCCCTCGGGTCGGCCGGTTTCGAGGTCGATCTTGCCGGAAGCCCCACCGAGGCGCTGTCGGTGCTGGCCGAGCAGGAGTTCGACGCCATCGTCATGGACTACGTGATGCCGACCATGGACGGCGGCGCCCTCGCCGCGCGCGTGCGTGAGCTGGGCATCACCGCCCCGATCGTCATGCTGTCGGGCGCCGCCACCGCCGAAGACCAGAGCCGGGCCCTGCGGGCCGGCGCCGACGCCTACCTCGACAAGGACGACGTCCGCAAGGGAGCCCTGGCGGCCGTCATCCACGACCTGATCGCGGAGGCGTGAAGAAGTTCTGAGTCTTGAGTTCTGAGTCTTGAGTTCAAACCTGTCTTCCCCATGACTCATTCCCAACGACTCGCTACCTCGCCAGCACTTTGGTCCTGAGGCTGATCAGCATCTTGCGGACTTCGACTGTGCTCGCGTGAAGCTGCGTACACGTCTTGTGATCGATGAACCCGAGATCCGTTGCCAAGGCCACGTGGGATTCGACCTCAGCGGCTGATCCGATCGCAATGCTCAGGAAGTGTCCGAACTCGTTGCGGGACATGCGCGCGGCTCCCTCGGCGATGTTTGCACCCACCGACACCGCGGCCCGGCGCATCTGGGAAGCAAGTCCGTATCTCTCGTCCCCTGGAAACTGTCCTGTCGTGTGGTAGACGCTCACCGTCAAGGCTTGAGCCTTCCGCCACACGTCGAGACGCCGAAAATTCTGCACCTCACTTGTGTATCACCGCCAAGGACGGGATGGAATCCCCTGCTCCCGGTATCCGACCCCAACCGTCCGACCTCCACGGCGTCCCCTCTTACTCATCACTCATCACTCATCACTCATCACTCATCACTCATCACTCATAACTACATGACTGCGGTTCACGCCGGTGCCTCGCCCTAAACTTCGCCCGTGCCGGACTCTCCGCTCTTCGACGAACTCAATCCCTCCCAGTGCGAGGCGGTTGCCGCCACCGAGGGGCCGCTCCTCGTCGTCGCCGG
>DATECY010000173.1:0-5982 GCA_035286665.1 Acidimicrobiia bacterium | reverse complement strand
CCCGCCACTCCGCGGGGTCGGTGATCCCCGGATCGGGCTGCTGAACGAGAAGGCCCCCGCCGACGGTGTGGAGCATGACGTCCGGGGCCGGGTCCCCGGGCGGGACCGCGACCAGGCGGAGATTGACACGAGCGGCGAGGCGGTCGCGGGCCCCGTCGTCGAACCCCGGCGCGGCGATGCACTCGACGAACAGGCCCGAGTCGATGATCGCTCCGGCAGTCGCCGACTCGACCGGCCGGTTGAACCCGAGCACGGAGCCGAAGGCGGCCATCGGGTCGCCGGAGAGCGCCCGGGTGAAGGCCCCCGCCTGATCGGCGGCCTCGGCGAGCCCGCAGGGGTTGGTGTGTTTGACGACCGCGCACCGATGCGGCCCCGGCCCGTAGGCCGCCCGGTAGGCGGCGTCGAGATCGAGGTAGTTGTTGTAGGAGATCTCCTTGCCTTGAAGCACCTCCCCGGCGGCGACGCCGCGTCCGCCGTCGCCCACGTGGAGCATCGCCGATTGATGGGGGTTCTCGCCGTATCGAAGTGGCCGTGCGGTCACGAAGCGGCCGATGGGGGGTGCCGACCCCGTTCCGGCGAACCAGTCGGCGATGGCCGCGTCGTAGCCGGCGATCAGGGAGAAGGCCGAAGCGGCGAGGTCCCGTCGCACCGCGAGAGGGACCCGCCCGCTCGTCTCGACGTGGCCGAGCACCCGTTCGTAGTCGGCGGGGTCGGTGACGACGGACACCCCGCCGTCGGCATTCTTGGCGGCGGCCCGCACCAGCGTCGGCCCGCCGATGTCGATGTTCTCGACCACCTCGTCGTACCCGGCCCCGGCGGCGACCACGTCGCGGAAGGGGTATAGGTTGCTCACCACCAGGTCGATCGGTTCGTGGCCTCCCGAGACCAGTTGGGCGCGGTGATCCGGGTTCCTGCGGTCGGCGAGGATCCCGGCGTGGATCGCCGGATGGAGGGTCTTCACCCGGCCATCGAGGATCTCGGGGGCGCCGGTGACGGCGGCGACTTCGGTGACCGGGACCCCGGCCCCTTCCAGGGTGGCGGCGGTCCCGCCGGAGGCGACGATCGCCACCCCGGCCGCCGCGAGCCGCCGGCCCAGGTCGACGACGCCGGTCTTGTCGTGGACGCTGATGAGGGCCCGGCGCACCACGCCCTCGGCGGCGGCGCCCGCCGCTTCCATCGCCACCTGATCGATGAGGAGCCGGAGTGCCCGCGGGTAGATGCGGTGCTCGACCTCGATGAGGATCCGATCGGCGAGGCCCTGGGGCCCCTCGTCGCCGCGCACCGCGATCCGGCCCTGGAGCAGGATCGGCCCGGTGTCGACTCCCTCGTCGACGAAGTGCACGGTTGCTCCGGCCACCGCCACCCCTGCCTCCCATTGACGGGCTGGTGCGTCGAGCCCCGGGAAGGCCGGCAGGATCGACGGATGGATGTTGAGCACGGTGCCGCCGAAGCGGCGGAGGAAGTCGGGCGAGAGGATCCGCAGGTATCCACCGAGGAGCAGGTGGCCGACACCCGCCTCGGCGAGGGTGGCGAGCAGGGCGGCCTCCTGGGCCGGCTTGGGCCCGTCGACGACGGCGGTGGCATGGCCGCGTCGTTGCGCCCGGTCGAGGATCGGGGCGCCGGGCACGTCACTCACGACGAGCGCCAGGTCGGCATCGGTGACGGAGGTGGCGAACGCTTCCATGAGCCGTTCGGCGTTGGAGCCCCGGCCGGAGCCGAGGATGGCGAACCGCGGTCTAGACATGGCCGAGATCGACCTTCCCGGAGCCGGCAACGATCTCTCCGACCCGGAGCCAGCCGAGCGATTCCCCGGTGGCGGCGTCATCCGCTCCGACCACGGCGAGGAAGCCGAGGCCCATGTTGAAGGTGGCGGCCATCTCCGCCGCCGTCACCTCGCCGCTGGTCCGGATCAGTTCGAGGATCGGCGGCCGGGGGTAGGTGTCGGGGTCGATGCGGATCGTCAGGCCGTCGCCGGCAAGGGCGCCCGCCCGCCCGGCGAGCCCGCCGCCGGTGACGTGGGCCGCCGCCCTCACCGCGACGGCATCCATGAGCGCCAGCACCCGGTCCACGTAGATCGCGGTCGGGGTGAGCAGTTCGTCGGAGAGGGACCGGCCGAGTTCGGGGAGCACCGTCTCGGGGTCGAGCTCACCCCGGTCGAACAATGCCCGGCGAGCCAGGGAGAACCCGTTGGCGTGGAGTCCGGTCGAGGGCAGCGCCAGCACCACATCTCCCGGCGACGTTGCTGCCGGGTCGGGGAGGTCGGCGTGGTCGACGACACCGACGGCGAAGCCGACCATCTCCACCTGACCCCCGGCGTACATGCCGGGGAGTTCGGCCGTCTCACCGCCGACGAGCGCGCAGTGCGCCATCCGGCACCCTGCAGCGATGCCGCGGACCGCGGCCTCGAACCGGGGGGCATCCAATCCGGAGGAGGCGAGGTAGTCGAGGAACAGCAGTGGGCGGGCCCGGAGGGGGAGGAGGTCGTTGACGCTCATCGCCACCAGGTCGATGCCGAGCCCCTCGAAGTCGGCGGGCCGGCGTGCCAGCAGCACCTTGGTGCCGACCCCGTCGCAGGTGGCGGCGATGATCGGATCGCCCATCCCCGTGACGTCGGGGCGAACCAGGCCGGCGAATCGGGAGGGGTGGTCGACCACCTCGGGGCCGTGGGTGGATCGCACGATGGGTGCGATGGCGGTGATGAATCGCTCGGCGGCGGCGACGTCGACTCCGGATTCCCGGTAGGAGAGCCCGCTCACACCGGGTACTCGCCCGTCATGCACGCCCTGCAGTAGTCCTGGCCGCCCGCCGCCCGGCGCAGCCCGTCGAGGGAGAGGTAGCGGAGGTCCTCGACACCGATCAACTCGGCGACCCGTTCCACCGAGCCGGCCCGGTTGATCACCAGCTCGTCGCGATCCGGGGTGTCGATGCCGAGGTAGCACGGCCACGCCAGCGGCGGGCTGGCCACCCGCATCGTCACCTCGGCCGCACCGGCGTCGCGGATCATCTGGACGATCTGGCGCGAGGTGTTGCCCCGCACGATCGAGTCGTCGATGAGCATCACGCGCAGTCCCTGGACGGACGCTTTGACCACCGAGAGCTTGAGCTCGATCTGGGAGGTGCGGGAGTCCTGGTCGGGGAGGATGAAGGTGCGCCCCACGTAGTGGCTGCGCAGGATCGCCTTCTCGTAGAGCACCCCGCTGCGGCGACTGTATCCGATCGCCGCGGGAACTCCGGAGTCCGGCACCGGGATCACGAGGTCCGGCGGCTCCAGTCCGGCCTCTTCGTCGGCCGCCGCCAGTTCCATGCCCATCCGGATCCGTGCCGAGTTCACCGACTGGCCGAACACGGTCGAGTTGGGGCGGGAGAAGTACACCAGTTCGAACACGCACGGCGCCGGCGCCGCTGGGGTGAGGAGCTGACGGGCTTCCACGCCCTCGGGGCCGATCGTGACCAGCTCGCCCGGCTCGATCTCGCGGACGTAGGTGGCGTGGAGCGCGTCGAGCGCGCAGGTCTCGGATGCGATCACCCACCCGGTCTTCAGCTGCCCGAGGACCAGCGGTCGCAGCCCGTTCGGATCGCGCAACGCGTAGATCCGGCCGTTGCAGATCATCGTCAGCGAGTAGGCGCCGACCGCCTCGGCGGCCATGCTCCGCAGGGCGGAGGGGAAGTCGGGCGCCTGGGACTGGGCAATGAGGTGGACGAGGAGCTCGGTGTCGAGGGCGGTGGACAGCAGCGCGCCCCGCGATTCGAGCCGGGAATGGAGCTCCGGGGCGTTCTTGATGTTGCCGTTGTGGGCGATGGCGAGCCGCCCGTATGGCGTCGTGGCCACGAAGGGCTGGATGCTGAGGTCGGGATCGACGGTCGAGTACCGGCAGTGGCCAATGGCGTTGCTTCCCGGTAGCTCCTCGATGCGTCGGTAGGGGAGGGCGTCGGCGATCAGTCCGAGCCCCTTCGCCACGTGAAGGGTCCCGTCGACCTCCGTGGAGACGATCCCGGCGCCCTCCTGGCCGCGATGCTGCAGCTCGAAGAGGGCTCGGTGCACCATCGGTGCGGCAATGTCTTCGGTGTACACCGCGACCACCCCGCACGCCTCGCGCATCTTGTCGAGCGGGACGCCGATCATGCCGCCCCCCGTGCCGCCGCGGCGCCGAGATCGGCCAGCGACAGATCGATGAGGCCTTCGACGGTGAGGCGGTCGCCGCCGACGACGCCGCATCTCCGGGCGGCGAGCCCTGCCTCGGCGGCGGCGGCCTCGACCACGGCGGCGTCGTCGGGATCGACCGTCACCCAGGCACACCCCGGGTACTCCCCGAAGGCGATCCAGTCGGTCCGCCCGGGGACGTCGAGGGTCACTGCGGCGCCCCTGCCGCTGCGGAGGCACAGCGCCGCCAGCGCGATCGCCGCCCCGCCGCGGCCGACGTCCTTGGCGGCGCGGATCCGTCCTCCGGCTGCCTGGGAGACCAGGAACCTGGCGAGCCGGGCGTCGGCGTCGAGGTCTACGGCGGGAGCCGGGCCGATCTCCGATCCGGTGACCGCCCTTCCGTACGCCGAGAGGGTGGGCCGATCGGACGGCGCCCCGAGCAGGAGAACCGCCTCACCATCGTCCATGGTCGCGGACGGAATCGCTGCATGGTCGGCGATCACCCCGATCGCCCCGATCATCGGGGTGGGGGGGATGGCGCCCGACGGCGACTCGTTGTAGAGCGAGCAGTTGCCGCCGGTCACCGCGAGTCCGAGGGCGCGCAGACCGTCCCCGAGACCCCGGACGACCGCGGCCAGCCGGGCGTATTCGACCGGATCCGACGGCGAGCCGACATTGAGCCCGTCGGTGATCGCCACCGCCTCGGCGCCGACGCAGGCCAGGTTGCGCACCGCCGCCCCGAGTGCCGCCTGGACGCCCAGATACGGATCGACGGCACACCCCTCGCCTCCGGTGACGAGATCGAGAGCGAACGCCCGGGCGGTCCCCGGGAGGCGGAGGACGGCCGCCTCGCCCTGGCCGGGACCACGGATCGTGCGGTTGCCCACCGTCTGGTCGTAGCGCTCGCAGAGCGGGCCGGCGTCGCCTGCGCCGGGCCGCGCCAGCAGGCCGAGGAGGGTGGCATTCGGGTCGGCGGGTGGGCCGAACTCCGGGTACGGCTGCGGCCCGGGTATGGCGGGAGCGGCGTCCCAGTGCTGGGCCGGGGCGCCGTCGGCGACGAGCGCCGCCGGGAGGTCGGCCACCACCGTGGCGCCGGAGCGGACCCGGACCCGCCCGCCCTCCGCGACCCGTCCGATGACGGCGGCATGCACCCCGTGACCGCGGAAGTGGCTGACGGCCTCGTCGGCCCGATCGGCGGCCACGACGAAGAGGAATCGCTCCTGGGACTCGGACAGGAGGATCTCCGCCGGCTCGATGTCGATCTCCCTGAGGGGGACGGCGTCGAGGTCCACCTCGAATCCGCTGTGCCCGGCCGCGGCCATCTCGTGGACGGCACAGGCGATGCCGCAGGCGCCGAGGTCCTGCCCGGCGATGAGCCCGTCGCCGGGCCCGAACGACAGGCAGGCCTCCATCAGCTTCTTGCCGGTGAACGGATCGCCGACCTGGACGTGTGAGCGCTGGGCGGCGTGCTCGTCGGAGTGACCGAGTGCCTCCGAGGCGAAGGCCGCGCCGAGGATCCCGTCCCGTCCGGTGGTTGCCCCCACGTAGAGGAGCGCGTTGCCGGCCCCGGTGGCTGCGGCGGTGCGCATCTCGTCGTGGCGCACCAGGCCGGCGGCGAGGGCGTTGACGAGCGGGTTGCCCTGATAGCGGGCGTCGTAGACGGTGACGCCTCCGACGTTGGGCACCCCGTAGGCGTTGCCGTACCCGCCGATCCCGGCGACGATCCCGTCGCGCAGCCATCGGGTCCGCGGGTTGGCGGGGTCGCCGAAACAGAGCCCGTCCATGACCGCCACCGGCCGGGCGCCCTGGGCGACGATGTCGCGCAGGATCCCGCCGACCCC
>DATECY010000172.1:0-13577 GCA_035286665.1 Acidimicrobiia bacterium | reverse complement strand
AACCGGCCGGGTCGACCCGCCTCACCGTGGCACTCGAAGCCTCACCGAAGGGGATGCTCGCCACGATGTTCTGGGGCGTGGTGCGTGATGCGCTCCGCCGGGGCACCGTCACCCAGGTCGAAGAATTCGCCCGCCGCCTCTCCGGCGCCGCCGAAGGAGACTCCTAGGCCTCGACCTCGGGCCCTTGTTCGGACAGCGCCTGGGCGAGGCGCCTCGCGTCCTCGGCGGTGCCGTCGCTGATCTCGGCCCGGTCGGTGAGCAGAGTCACCTCGTTGTGCAGGACCTGGAGGAAGCCGCCGTGGATGGCCAGGGTGACCGTCGACCCGTCCGCGGCCCGAATGATCGACGAACCGGTGGCCAGCGCCGCCATCAGCGGCTCGTGATCGGCGAGCACGCCCATCTCCCCTTCGGTGGTCCTCGTGATGAGCGTGTGCACGTCGCCCGACCAGATCACCGCCTCCGGAGACACGACGTCGAGGTGGAATGACTTGGCCATCTAGGCGACCTCCGGTCGCCGGCCTGCAGCAGGCAGCATGCAGCAAGCAGTCCACCTGCACGCGGCACACTGCACACTGCACGCTGCACGCTGCACGCTGCACCCCCTCGCTTCGCTCGGGGACTCCCCCCTGAGGGGGGAGAGCACATGGCTCATGCGCTCGCCATTTCCTTTGCCGTCGCCAGGACCTCGTCGATGCCGCCCTGGTTGTAGAAGGCCTGCTCGGGGATGTGATCGACCTCACCGTCGACGATCATGCGGAACGAGCGGATCGTGTCTTCGAGCGGCACCGTCTTGCCGGGAAGGCCGGTGAACTGCTCGGCGACGTAGAGCGGCTGGGACAGGAATCGCTGGATGCGACGGGCCCGGCCCACCACCTGCTTGTCGGCGTCGCCCAACTCGTCGATGCCGAGGATGGCGATGATGTCCTGCAGGTCGTTGTAGCGCTGCAGGATCTGCTGCACCTGGCGGGCCGTGTCGTAGTGCTCGTCGCCGACGACGAGCGGGTCGAGGATTCGCGAGGTCGAGCCCAGCGGGTCGACTGCCGGGTAGATGCCCAGCTCGGAGATCTTCCGGGAGAGCACCGTCGTGGCATCGAGGTGGGAAAAGGTCGTCGCCGGCGCCGGATCGGTGAGGTCGTCGGCGGGCACGTAGATCGCCTGCAGCGAGGTGATGGCGTGGCCCTTGACCGAGGTGATCCGCTCCTGGAGCGCGCCCATCTCGTCGGCAAGGGTCGGCTGGTACCCCACCGCCGAGGGCATGCGCCCGAGCAGCGTCGACACCTCGGAGCCCGCCTGGGTGAAACGGAAGATGTTGTCGATGAACAGGAGCACGTCCTGGCCCATCTCGTCGCGGAAGTACTCGGCCATGGTGAGTGCCGACAGGCCGACGCGCAGACGCACGCCCGGCGGCTCGTCCATCTGGCCGAAGACGAGTGCCGCCTTGTCGATGACCCCCGAGTGCTTCATCTCTCCGAACAGGTCGTTGCCTTCACGAGTCCGCTCCCCCACCCCGGCGAACACCGACACGCCGCCGTGCTCGGTGGCCACCCGGTGGATCATCTCCTGGATGACGACGGTCTTGCCGACACCGGCGCCGCCGAACATGCCGATCTTGCCACCCTGGACGTACGGCTCGAGGAGGTCGATCACCTTGATGCCCGTCTCGAACATCTCCCGCTGGGACTCGACGTCCTTGAAGAGCGGCGCCGGCCGATGGATCGGCCAGCGAGTGGAGAACTCCACCGTCGACGGGTCGACGTCGAGCACCTCGCCGAGCACGTTGAAGATGTGGCCGAGCGTCTCCGGGCCCACCGGCACCGAGATCGGCGCCCCGGTGTTGCGCACCGTGGCGCCGCGCACCAGGCCGTCGGTCGGCTTCATGGCGATGGCGCGGACGCGGCCTTCACCGATGTGCTGGGCGACTTCGGCGACCACCGTCTGGGTCGTGCCCTCGACGGCGACCTCGAACTCGACGGCGAAGTGGATCTCGGGGAGGGCGTCGGGTGGAAACTCCACGTCGACGATCGGGCCGGCGACCCTGACGATGCGGCCGGTGCTCAGTTTGTCGTTCACAATGCCTCGCTCTCGGTTTAGCCCCGGGTGAGCGCCTCGGCGCCCCCTACGATCTCGGAAATCTCGGTGGTGATCTCGGCCTGCCGTGCCTGGTTGGCCTGACGGCTGAGCAACCGGACCAGTTCCTCGGCGTTCTCGGTGGCCGCCTTCATCGCCCGCCGACGGGCGGCGTGTTCGGACGCCGAGGCATCGAGGAGCACCCCGAAGGTGCTCGCCTCGACGTAGCGCGGGAGCAACCTGCCCAGGATCTCCTCGGCGGATGGCTCGTAGGCGTAGCCGATGGGTCCAGACGGCTCGGTACCCGGCTGCGACGCCGGCGCCTCGATGGGGAGCAACGCCCACGCCATCGCCGTCTGGGTGAGGGCGGAGAAGTAGCGGGTGCTGAACACCTCGACCGTGTCGATGGAGCCCTCGGCATAGTCGTTCATGAGGATGTTGGCGATCGCCCTGGCGTCGCCGTATCCGGGGGTGTCGGTCACCCCGAGGAAGGCCTTCTCGATCGGGTAGCCCCGGTAGCGGAAGTACGACTGTGCTTTCTTGCCGACCACGTACACCCGCGTGTCGGTGCCGGCTCTCTTGTATTCGATGAGCCGCGCCTCGGCGAGGCGCAGGACATTGGAGTTGTATGCACCGGCCAGACCGCGGTCGGAGCTGACCGCCAACACACCCGCGCAGAGGACCGGACGGGCGTCGAGCAACGAGTGGCGCGCCCCGCCCGAGGCGACGGCGACGTTGCGCACCACCTCGGCCATCTTCTGGGTGTAGGGCTGGGAGGCCGTCACCCGCTGCTGTGCCTTGACGATTCGCGACGCGGCGATCAGCTCGAACGATCGAGTGATCTTCATGGTCGACTGAACGCTCTTGACGCGTCGCTGGATGAGGCGGAGCTCGGCGCTGGCCATCGATCAGCTCCCGAGGAAGCTCTCGACGTACTCGTCCATGGCGCCGGAGAGGGCGTCGGTGTCCGGGAGGCCGCCGGTCGAGGTGATCGTCTCGACGAGCCCGGCGTGGCGGGTCCGCAGGTAGTCGACGAGGCCCTTCTCGAACTCGGCGATCCGCTCGACGGGCACCTTGTCCATGTGGCCGTTGGTCACGGCGAAGATCTGCAGCACCTGGTCGGCGACGGGCACCGGACGGTACTGGGGCTGCTTGAGCACCTCGACGACGCGACGGCCACGCGACAACTGGGCCTGGGATGCTGCGTCGAGCTCAGAACCGAACTCGGCGAACGCCTCCAACTCGCGGAACTGCGCCAGGTTGAGCCGCAGCGTGCCGGCCACCTTCTTCATCGCCTTGATCTGGGCGTTGCCGCCGACGCGGGACACCGAGATGCCGGCGTTGATGGCGGGACGGACGCCCTGGTAGAACAGGTCGGTCTCCAGGTAGATCTGGCCGTCGGTGATCGAAATCACGTTGGTCGGGATGTAGGCCGAGACGTCACCGGCCCTCGTCTCGACGATCGGGAGCCCGGTGAGGGACCCGCCACCCAGCTCGGCGGACAGTTTGGCGCAGCGCTCCAGCAGGCGGCTGTGGAGGTAGAAGACGTCGCCCGGGTACGCCTCCCGGCCCGGCGGGCGGCGCAGCAGCAGGGAGATCTCGCGATAGGCGACCGCCTGCTTGGACAGGTCGTCGAAGATCACCAGGGCATGCTCGCCCTTGTACATGTAGTACTGGCCGATGGCGGAACCCGAGTACGGGGCGTACATCTGCAGGGCGGGGGCCGCCGAGGCCGCGGCATTCACGACCACCGTGTACTCCATCGCATCGGCCTTGGTGAGCACGTCGACGACCTCGGCCACCGTGGAGGCCTTCTGGCCGATCGCCACGTAGATGCACTTCACGCCGGCGCCCTTTTGGTTGATGATCGTGTCGACCACCACCGCCGTCTTGCCGGTGCCGCGGTCGCCGATGATCAACTGGCGCTGGCCGCGGCCGATCGGGGTCATGGCATCGATCGCCCTGATGCCCGTCTGCAGCGGCTCGTGCACCCCCTGGCGCTGGACGACCGACGGAGCCTGGACCTCGAGGAGTCGGCGCTCGGTGGTCTCGATGGGACCCTTGCCGTCAATCGGGTTGCCGAGCGGGTCGATCACCCGGCCGAGCAAGGCGTCGCCGACCGGCACCGACAGCACCCGGCCGGTCTGACGGACCGGGTCGCCTTCCTGGACGTGGGACGCCTCACCCATGATCACCGCGCCGATGGAGTCCTCATCGAGGTTGAGGGCCACGCCGAGCAGACCGCCGGGGAACTCCAGCAGCTCGCTGGACATCGTGTTGGGGAGACCGGAGACGCGCGCCACGCCGTCACCGATGGTGATGACGTGCCCGACGGTGGCGGCCTCCAGAGAGGGCTCCCAGCCGTCGAGGTTGCGACGCAGCGCCGCGGTGATCTCCTGGGGATTGATGGTCAGTTCGGCCATGAATGTCTCCTCAGCGCCCGATCAGGGTCTCTCGAAGTTCTTGCAGGCGATGGCTCACTGAGCCGTCGATGACGACGTCTCCCACCCGGGCGACGACACCGCCGATGACCGTCGGATCGACCACGGTCTTCACCTCGACGTCCTTGCCGGTCGCCCGGCTCAGCGACGCCGTCAGGCGGGCGATGGTCGCGGCGTCCAATTCGACCGCGGTGCGGACCTCGGCGATCACCCGGGATCGCGCCAAAGCGGCTCGCTCGGCCAGACGGTCGGCGATGGCGGACAGCTCGCCGGCCCGGCCGACCCCGACCACGAAGTTGACCAGGCTCACCGCCAGCGGCGACGACTTGGCGCCGAGCAGGTCGTCGATGATCGACTTCTTTCGATCCAGCGGGAGCCGGGGGTCGGTGAGGGCGCTGCGCAGCTCGTCCGACGACTCGAAGGCGCGGGCGATCCGGAAAAGCTCGTCGCCGATGCGATCGAGTTCGCCCTCCGCCTTGGCGAACTCGAGGATCGCCGCCGCGTAGCCGTCGATGCGGTCGTCGGTGCCACTCATGCCTTGAGCGTCTCCAACTCTGCGATGTAGCGGTCGACGAGCGCCTTCTGCGCCTTGGTGTCGACGGACCCGGACACGACCTTCTGGGCGAGGTCGAGCGACAGCGTCGCCACCTCGTTGCGGATGGCAGTGGCCGCCCGGACCCGTTCGGCGACGGCGTCCTCCCGCGCCCGGCGACCGATTGCCTCGGCGTCGGTGTGCGCCTTGCCGACGATGTCGCTGCGCAGGCTCTCGCCGGTCTTGCGGGCCTCCTCGACGATGCGGTTGGCGTCGTCACGGGCCTTGGCGAGCTGCGCCTTGTAGTCGGCGAGCAGGCTCTCCGCCTCGCGCTTGGTGTTCTCGGCCGCGGTCAACTGACCGGTGATGGCGTGTTGACGGGCCTCCAGGGTCTCGTTCACCTTGGGAAGCACCCACTTCCACACGACGAAGAAGATGATCGCAAAGGCGATGAAGCCCGCGATCAATTCCGACGTCGGCGGGAGCAACAGCTTGATTCCCTCCGGCTGCGTCGTCGTCGTGCTCTCCTCAGCCGCCTGGCCGAGGAGGCGTATCGGCGCGAATAGTTGCATCACGTTCGCACCCTCCTCAGGCGATGAAGAACAGGACGAAGCCGATCAGGGCGAGCGCCTCGGTGAAGGCGATCCCCAGGAACATCGTCGTTCGGGCTACGGCGGCCGCCTCCGGCTGACGGGCCATCGCCTGGATGGCGTTGCCCACCACGATGCCGATCCCGATGCCGGGGCCGATCGCGGCGAGTCCGTAGCCGATGAGAGCGATGGCTCCCTTGAGTTCGATCATTTCCTCGTTTCCCTCCTCAGTGCTCCGGATGCACCGATGTCTGGATGTACACCGCCGACAACAGCGTGAAGATGTAGGCCTGCAGCACTGCGACGACGAACTCGAACACGAAAATGGCCAACCCGAACGCGAACCAGGGCAGCCCGATCACCGCCCTCGGCCCGATGTCCCCGACGCTGGCGAAGAAGAGCCAACCCGACCCGAGCAGCAGGGTCAGCATGAGGTGACCGGCCACCAGGTTGGCGAAGAGTCGCACGGCGAGCGTGAGCGGCCTGAGGAAGAAGTAGGACACGAACTCGATGAGCCCGACGAGCCAGCGGAGACCGATCGGGACGCTCTTCGGCCAGATGATTCCCCACAGGTAGGACATCCCGTTCTTGGAGAAGCCGACGCCGACGAAGATCAGGTAGGTGAACAACGACAGCATTCCGGGGATCGCCATCCGCGAGGTGAGCGGGAAGTTGATGAACGGGGTCAATTCGAAGAGGTTGCCGACCAGGATGAAGAGGAAGATCGAGAGCAGGTAGGGGGCGTACCTGCTGCCCTCGGGCCCGATGGTGCCCTTGGCGACGTCGTCCCTCACGAACGACACGATGGACTCCATGATCACGCCGAACTTGGTGGGCACGACCCTGGGCTTGCGGAAGGCGACGAAGAGCGCAATGAGCACGATGACCATCGCCAGGAAGGTGAGGAACACCGTGCGGGTGAAATCGAAGGGGCCGATCGAGAAGAGCGCTTCCTTGTGCTCGAACAACTCGACGACGTTGCCCGGCTTGCAGATGATCTCCTTGGCGGTGTCGCACGCCTCGGCAGCCAGGATCAGGACGTCCACTCCAACTCCCTTTCTCGTCCCCGGGCGACCGCAGCCGCTTCGAGTGTCAACAAGACCAAATAGCTCACGATCACGGAGACGCCGAACGCCAGGCGATCGATGTCGAACAACCGCGCCACCACCAGCATCACCACCGTGATCAGCACGAGGCGCAGCAAGAAGCCGAACAGCGCGGCGGCATGATAGAGGGTCAGCGAGATGCGCGCCGCCGCCGAGAGCACGAGGCCCGACACGAGGAAGTTCCCGACCACGACCGCGACACCGATGGCTGCAGCGACGGCACCGGCGTCACCGCGCAGCGCCCATCCGACGAGCACCACGAGCGGACCGACGATCGCGGCGCGGCGAACGAGGTGACGGGCGAGGATGGCCTCGATGTCAGGAAGCATCGTCTCGGGTCGCAATCTGCCACATCCTCCAGAAGCCCACCACCGACCCGGCGATGATCCCGATCACCACCAACAGCGGGTAGGTGCCCAGCCCTTTGTCGGCGAGCGCCCCGAGCAGGAGTCCCGCCATGATCGACCCGAAGAAGGCCGACGAGTCGCCGACCGCGGCCGCCTGCTCGCTGACCTGGCGGTGGACGGAGCCGCTCACCGCAGGGACCCCCTCAGGGCGTGCTTGTGATTCCTTTCACAATGTATCCGAGGGGGTGCGGCGGCGCAAACGGAGGTCACACGTGCCCCGGGAAGTCGGGCGGGTAGGCGGGAAACGCCGCCGCCAGCTCGTGGATTCGCCCCCGCACCCGGTCGAGGACCGCCTGGTCGTCCCGCCCCTGGAGGGCGGCGGCGAGCAGGCGACCCACCTCGGCCACCTCTGCTTCCTTCATTCCGGACGTGGTGACGGCGGGGAGCCCGATCCTCAGGCCCGATGCCCGGTACGGCGGCCGGGGGTCGAAGGGGATCGTGTTGAAGTTGAGCGTGATCCCCACCTTCGTCATGAGCCGGGCGGCGTCCTTGCCGGTGAGGTCGTCCGAGACCGAGCGGAGGTCGACCATGAAGAGGTGGTTGTCGGTGCCGCCGGATACGACCCGAACGCCTTCGCCGGCGACCGCCGCGGCCATCGCCGCGGCGTTGGCGACGATCTGACGGGCGTACGCCTGGTACTCCGGGGTGGCCGCCTCCCCGTAACAGACCGCCTTTGCCGCGATGTGGTTGTTGAGCGGACCGCCCTGGGCGTTGGGGAACACCCCCTTGTCGATGGCGGCGGCGTGCTCGGCGGTGCTGAGGATCATCCCGCCGCGCGGGCCGCGCAGGGCCTTGTGGGTGGTGGCGGTGACGACGTGGGCGTGGGGCACCGGGTTGGGATGGGCGCCTCCGGCAATGAGGCCGATGATGTGGGCGGCGTCGACCATGAGCAGGGCACCGACCTCGTCGGCGATGGCACGGAAGGCCGCCCAATCGAGGAAGCGGGAGTAGGCCGAGTACCCGGCCACGATCATCTTGGGCCGCTCCCTGCGAGCGACCTCGGCCACCTCGCCCATGTCGACCACTTCGGTGTCGGGGTCGACGCCGTATGCGGCGAAGTCGTAGAGGATCCCGGAGAAGTTGACCGGGGAGCCGTGGGTGAGGTGCCCGCCCTGGTCGAGGCGCATCCCGAGGATCTTGTCCCCCGGCTCGAGCAGTCCGTAGTAGACGCCCATGTTCGCCTGGGCGCCGCTGTGCGGCTGGACGTTGGCGTGCTCGGCACCGAACAGCGCCTTGGCCCGGTCGATCGCCAGGGCCTCGACCTCGTCGACGATCTCACAGCCCTCGTAGTACCGCTTGCCGGGGTAACCCTCGGAGTACTTGTTGGTGAGCACCGAACCGGAGGCCTGCATCACGGCCCGCGACACGAAGTTCTCCGAGGCGATCAGCTGGACGTTGTCGCGCTGACGCGCCACGTCGCGGTTGATCAGTGCCTCGACCTGGGGATCCGACTCGGACAGCGGGGTGCCGAACATGACGTCCTCCTCGGGGAGGCAGGGTAGCGCAGGACTCCGGGGTCACTCCCCGGTGGTGGCCACGCCGCGGGCCGAGGTGATGTCGGCGACCATGCACCCGGTGAAGGGAAGAAGTGGGGCGACCACGATCACGATCTCCGCAGCGACCTGGTACGCGACCAGGGTGACCACCGAGAGGAGCCCGACCACGGAGATCCGCCGGGTGACCGAATGTACCTCCGGGTCGATACGAAGCACGAAGGCGCCGCCGACGCCGAACGCGGCGACCACCGCCGTCGCCGGTTCGCGCAGCAGCATGGCGAGGAGAGCGAACCCCGACATCGCCGCCGGGGCGACGAACAGAGCGGTTCGCAGCGGCGTCGGCGCCCGGGAGATCAGCCCCAGCGCGTACACCGCCATCGGAGCGATGAGCGCGGCGATGATGACCGCGCTGCGGGCGTTCGAGGTGTTGCCGGCATCCTGCTCGACGATCGCGGTGACCACCCCGGCGAATGCGAAGAGCAGCATCACCGTCGCCACGGCGACCGCACCCCAACGACGGGCCATCGTGATCGGCTCACCCGGATCGGGCCGCGGAGTGCGGGTACGCCGCCCCCGCTGATGGAGCGACTCGACGTAGGCCTGCCTGACCGGCTTCGGCGGCTTGCGGGTTCCCTTTCGTCTACTCACCGATCACTCCACTCGACGGGCCCCTGGCGCAGCACCACGGGCGCGGGTCCGGTGAGGTCGACCACCGTCGACGACGCCCCGGCCGGTGACGATCCCACCAGGTACACCGCCACTGCTTCACCAAGGATGGCACGCGCCGCGACGTCGTCGACCGCCGGCGGCTCATCGCTGCGGTTGGCGCTGGTCACCGCCAACGGTCCGGACTGCGCAAGAAGGGCGAGCGCCACCGAGTTGTCCGGAACCCGCAGTGCGATCGTGTTCCGCTCGTGGTCGCCGAGCCAGTGCGGTACCGCCGGCGTGCGATGCACGACCACGGTGAGCGCCCCCGGCCAGTACTGCTCCACGGCGTCGTCGATGAGCCCGAACCCGCGAGCATCGGCGAACGACGCCGCGAGGATCGGGATCGGCTTGTCGTCGCCCCGACCCTTCACCGCGAACAGCGAGTCCACGGCGTGATGGTTCTCGGGGTCGACCCCGATCCCGTACACCGTGTCGGTGGGGAGGCCGATGATGCGGCCGAAGTGGAGAGCGGTGAGGGCGGGGGCGAGGTTCATGGCGAAGCCTGAACGCTCGCCGCAATTCGCAATTCGCAATTCGCAATTCGACCGACCGAGCCAGGCGGGCCGGAGGCGTTCGGTCCGTTCTTGCCAATTGCCAATTGCCAATTGCCGGCGGCCGGGGGCCGCCTCACGGACAACACGATGCCCCCTTCCTTGCCACCAGAATCCGGTCTCTTCCCGCCAGGTCCTTGCGGACCTCGCGGTCATAGGCGCCGAACAGGCGCTTGGCTTCGTCGGCCTGGCCATCGCCGATTTCGCAGAGCACCCAGCCTCCGACCCCCACCATCCAGTAGGCCTCCTCGGCGATCCGGGCGAGCATCTCGGTCCCCTGCGGTCCGGCAAAGAGCGCCTGGTGCGGTTCGTGGTCTTTGATCTCTCCGGGCAGGTGGTCGCCGTCGGCGACGTAGGGTGGATTGGAGACCACCAGGTCGACGCGCCCCTCGAGGTCGTCGGGCAGCGGTGCGAACAGGTCGCCGTGGAGGAAGGTGACGTCGAGGCCGGTGAACGCGGCGTTCTCCCCGGCGAGGGCGAGGGCGTCCGCGGACACGTCGATGCCGAACACCCGGGCCGCCGCGAAGGCGTGCTTGAGGGCGAGGGCGAGGCACCCCGACCCGGTGCCCAGGTCGACGATGACCGACCCCGGTCCGGCCTCCCCCAGTGACCGCACTGCCTCCTCCCAGAGACGTTCCGTCTCGGGTCGAGGGATGAGCGCCCGCTCGTCGATCTTCAGCGTGAGCGGCCCGAAGTCCACGGTCCCTTCGAGGTATTGGAGCGGTTCGCCCGCGGTCCGGCGGCGGATCAACTCGGCGACGCGCCGCTGCTCATCGGCGGTGAGCACCGGTTCGATGGCGAGCGAGGACCGTGACCGGCCGGTGACGGCTCGACGCAGGCGGTCGAGTTCGTGGGCGGGGATGGGCATGGGGACAAGGGTAGGGAGGCGAGGGCGAGAGCAGACCGAGACGCCGCTCGCCTACGGGGTGTGACATGGGTCGACCTGGGCGGCGAACCATTCCTCGAGCCAGGCCTCCCATGCCACAATCGACTTCTCGTCCGCGAAGCCGAAATCGGTGTCGGAGTAGTCGAGGAGGAACTCGCGCAGGTGGCGGCGGTAGGCACGGGTCTCGTCATCGATGGGCTCGTCGGGGTCACCTCTGATCACGAAAATCGTGTCGATCGCGGCGGACAGGAAGTCGTGGATCGCCTCGACGCAGAGAGCTTCCCCATCGAACCGGCGAAACGCCTCGATGGCGGCACCCTTGGTGGCCAGCATGGCGTCCCAATCCCCGATTGGAGGCGACTCGAGCACAAAGGCGAGGAAGGGCACTGAGGCGGCGCCGAACAGCGTCGCCATCACGTCGACCAACGGCGACGGAAAGGCGTCGGCAAACGGGGCGTCTTCCGGTGCCGTCACGCAGTCGTTCTCGAAGATGAGGAAGGGGGTGGCGACCGTGCCGTCGAAGCTCACGCGGCGATCGTCCCTGCCGGGTGCGGTCAGCCGAGCCTCCCCGGCGATGTGGGCACCCATGTAGCAGGTGCCCACGTTCGTGTAGTTCGCCGATAGGGGCGAGCCGGCGAGATCCAAGGTAAGGGTTGCGTCGACACCTTCCACCGGTTCGATGCCTGTCAGGAGCAGGGCAGACTCCACCAACGCCTGGAGATCGGCCGTCCACGACGGGTAGTCGAACTCAACGGTTACCGACACCTCCCTGATGCCTTCGCCCTCCCAGCCGACAACGGGTATCGCCGGAGGCAGTGTCGTCGTAGTGGTGGGAGGCAGGGTGGTGGTGGTCGACGTGGTCGTGGTCGTGGCTCTCGTCGTCGTGGTCGTCGTCGGAGCCGCCGTCGGAGCCAGGAAGGTGGTGTTGACGTCGACGGCGCCGGGGCCGCCGCAGGCGGTGATGAGGACGAGGAGAAGTATGTGCGCCCGTCTCGACCGCAGTTTCGACATCATCACCATCGAACCACTCTGAAGGGTACGCCTCCGGAGGGACCCGGCTCGGCACGTGAACGGGATCGGTCGGTATTGGTCCGGACCGGGCACTACGCCCGTTCGGGTAATCGGCCTTCGTGGACCATCCGGTGCTGGCGGCGGCAGAGGAGGCGCAGGTTGTCGAGAGTTCGGTAGTCGCACCCCCTCGGGGCGCGGAACTGACGACAGGGGTGCCTCAGCACCCCTGTCGGGACTTCACCGGATTCGCCTTCTCGTCCCGGCTGCCTCGGTTCCAGTAGCCGTCCCCGTTGGCTGCCTGCCCCTACGATGAGGTTTGCGGGTGCTGTGATGTCAAGCGTCGTCGGCTCGTCACAATGTTGCTTCCCCGGTGACATGGTGCCTCATGTTCCTCACCATCACGGGGACTATCGCTTGTGCCTTAGGCGGGTAGTTGGGTGTAGTGGCCGATACTGCGCTTCACACAGGTCAAGGCCACCGGGGGCTCGTGCTGCTCGCCGCCGCCGCCCTGGTCTGGCGAACCTCCCCTCCGGCGCCTTATGCGAGCGCTCCTGGGAGACTCCCGTGGATCTCGCTGCCGGGGATAGCCACTCGAACCGCTCGCCCCGCATCCACCAGAAATAGTCCGGCGCTCAGCAGCGTCGTTATCGCCAAGAACGCGTTGAAGTGCGTTGCCCGCAGGGTTAGGCGGGCGTGGGCGTTCTCAGATGCCTCCTGGTATACGACGCGGAGCGCCGTCTGCCGATCTGTCCCCTCCTGACCTCGCGAACACCATCGGGTGGGGGTGTCCGGTGGTGAGGCGCGCCCATTGGGTCGGCGAGGCCCGGGTGCTGGCCGACCACGACAGAGTGCGCCAGGCGTTACGAAGGCGATGGCGGTCAGGAACTCCGGCTCAAATGGCGCCCGGCGGTCTACCTCCGCCCCTGCTGCGGCGCGGGCCTGCATACGGGTGATCTCCCGCTGCTCGGTGCCGTACCCATCGCACAACTCGGCATCGGGCAGATGCCACAAAGGCCCTGGGCCGGGGGCGTGCTCTCGTCCAGAAGTCATTCCGCACACATCGACCCCGGGTGCGACCCGTCCGATGCGCCCTCGATCCGAGCCACATGGCCCGGGGCATGCGTAGAGTCCCCCTCGGTGCAGCGAGGTGACGTCCGCGTCCTGAAACCCCCGACGAGCCGAGGGCATGAGCAGCCCGGCCGCCAACTCGGAGTCGTCGTCCAGGCCGATGACTTTCTCCCCCGGTCGCTCGTCCTCATCGCTCCCACCTCACAGAGTGCGCGGGCGGCGTCGGTCGGCCCCGTCATCGAGATCGAGGACCGACCGACACGAGTGTTGGTGGAGATGCTGGGGGCGGTCGAGGTCACGCACCTCGGCGACCTGGTCGCAAGGCTCACCCCCGAGCAACAGGCCGCCGTCGACACCGCCTTGATGACGGTGCTCGGCCTGGGGTAGCCGCCGTCTCCTGCCCCGGGTGCCTCATCCTCTAGCCTCCACTCGTGCCCACGCGCCTCCCCTACGGAACCTGGCCGTCACCGATCAGTGCCGAGACGACCACTCGCAGCGGGATCCGCTTCGCCGACATGCTGCAGACCGACGGCGACGATCTCTACTGGGTGGAGAGCCGTGCCGCCGAGGGTGGACGCTCGGTGATCGTCCGCCGCGACGCCGCCGGTGTCGTCGCCGACGTCGGATCGGCCGACTTCAATGCCCGCACCCGGGTCCACGAATACGGCGGCGGCGCCTACGGGGTGCATGACGGCGTCGTGTACGCGGCCAGAT